>NZ_BAAHAB010000023.1:0-203415 GCF_054777895.1 Nocardioides ultimimeridianus
GCCGCCGGCCGGCCGCCACAGGCCGCGGCGCCGGCGCTCGGCGTCCGCCCGCTCGAGCCGGGCCAGGACGGTGTCGACGCCCGCAGCGTCGGCCACCCGGCGCTCGAGGTCGGCGACCCAGGCCGTGGGCAGCTCGGTGGGGGCGTCACCGGCGGCCGCGAGCAGCCGCTGGGACGCGGCCCGCAGGTCCGCGTCCACACGGAGGACGGAGTGCCGCTTCTCCTCGACCCGACGCCGCAGCGCGGCACGCAGGTCGTCCACGCCCATGCCGTGCCGGGCGCTGACACCGAGGACGCGCGCGTCCCTCATCCCGTCCTGGGCCACCACCCGACGTACGTCGCGCAGCATCCACTGCCGCCGGTCCTCCGGGACCGTGTCGAGGTGGTTGAGCACGACCATGGTGACGTCGCGGTGGCCGGCCAGCGGGCGGAGGAACTCCCGGTGGATCGCCGCGTCGGCGTACTTCTGGGGGTCGACGACCCAGACCAGCGCGTCCGCGAGCGCGACGACCCGGTGCGCCTCCTCGTGGTGGGCGGTCTCGATCGAGTCATGGTCGGGCAGGTCGAGCAGGATCAGGCCCTCCGGCAGCCGGTCGCGCCGGACCCGGTCGCCGAGGTCGGCCCGGGTGGTCCGGTCCGCCGGGTCGACGCCGAGCCAGTCGAGCAGCTCCTCCACCTCCGCGCCGGCCTCGCCCCAGACCAGTGCCTTCGCGCGGGACGTGGTCGGCCGCTGGGCGGTGGAGCTCGAGATCTCGGTCCCCGCGAGCGCGTTGAAGGTCGCCGACTTCCCCGAGCCGGTCGCGCCCGCGATCGCGACGACGGTGTGGGTGGCCGACAGCCGCAGCCGCGCACCGGCCCGCTCGACCGAGGCCAGCGCCTCGTCCAGCAGTACGTCGTCGAGCCGGCCGCGCGCCGCTGCCACCGCCTGCTCCAGGGCCGTGAGGCGTACGCCGAGGTCACTCCCCCGCCCGGGTAGGTCGCCGCCCGGGCGGCGTACCGACGCACCCAGGCCGCGCGGCGCCGGAGGTGCTGCTGCTGTCCCGATCATCGTTCCTCCTCAGCGACGAGGTGGGCGACGCGTCGCGCTGCCCTCCGCAGTCGTGCGGGGGCGTCGGGCTCCAGGCCCCACCCCAGCACCGGTTCCAGGTAGCGGGCGCGCTCCTGGTCGATCAGCCGCTCGACGAGGCCGCGCATGCCGCGCGCCGCGCCTTGCCGCAGCCCCCCGGTCGCGCCGGTCGCACCGGCCGGGCCGCTGGACGCCGCCGACACGGCCAGGGCGAGTGCGAGGGCGCTGAGGCGGGCGCGGTCGGCCGGCGAGGCGGCCGGGTCGGCCGTGGCTCCGACCTCAGCGACCAGCTCCTCGCGCCAGCGCCGCGTCTCGGCACGGACCCGGCGGCCGATGCTGCGGCTGGGCCGGGAGAGATCCTCCGCGCTCCAGTCCAGCAGCGCGTCCCCGTGAGCAGTGTCCCGCAGGGCCCGGCTGGTCGCGATGGCCGCGCGCTCCGCGTGGTCCACGACCAGCGACTCCAGCGCCATGTCCAGGGCGAGCCCGAGTCGGTCGACCTGCTGCTCCTGCTCGGCGCTCAGCGAGGTCAGCCGGTCGCGCAGGCCGCCCGCGCCCGTGACCGAGAGGTCGACGTCGTCGGTGCCGAGGAGGTCCTGCCAGCGCGCGAGCAGGTCGCCGCGCAGCAGCGACCCGTCCCCCACGGCGGCCACCAGCTCGCGCTTCGCCTCGTCGTACGTCGCGTCGGCCAGCGCCAGCAGCTCGCCGACCGCCCCGACCTGGTCCTCCAGCGCCGACGCCGCCGCGACCGCGGACGCGGCGGCCGGCCGCAGCGCGCCGGTGACGGCTTGGGCGACCAGCGCGGTCCGGCGTACCGGCGAGGCGGCGATGCCGTCCAGGAAGGCGCGCACGTGCGCGACCTCCGCGGCAGGCAGCACGCCGTGCTCCCCCACGTCGCCGGCGGCGACGAAGAGCACCTGCTCGGCAGGCACGCCGCGGGTGGCCAGCATCAGGTGCAGGTGGGCCGAGACCGTGGCGTGGTCCTCGGCGGGGACCCTGCTCATCACGACCGCGACGGGCGTGTTCCGGCTGACCGCGAGCTCCAGCTGCTCCCACGGGAGAAGGTCGGAGTAGCGCGCCGCGGAGGTGACGAACAGCCACAGGTCGGCCGCGGCCAGCAGGCGCAGCGACAGCGCCCGGTTGCCCTCGTCGATGGAGTCGAAGTCGGGGGCGTCGAGGATCGCGAGGCCGCGCGGGGCGCTCGCGGTCGCGACCAGCTGGATCGCGTCCTGGGCATCGGACTCGGCGACGACCCGCTCCAGACCGCCCAGGATCCGGTCCGCGCCGAACCAGCCGGCGTCGTCCGGGTGGTGCACGAGCACCGGCGAGCGGGTCGTCGGCCGGAGCAGGCCGGGGCGGGTCACCGGGTGACCGATGAGGCTGTTGACCAGCGTCGACTTGCCGACGCCCGTCGGACCCCCCACCACGACCAGAGGCGGGGCGTCGATCCGGTCCAGCCGCGGGAGCACGTAGTCCTCGAGCTGCTCGAGCACCTGCGCCCGGGCGGCGCGCAACGGCTCGGTGCCGGGCAGCCGCAGCGGCAGCGGGGCGGCCCGGAACGCGTCGTGCATCTCCCGTGCCGCGGGCGCGACCGCCTCGTCCACGCCGCGTGCTGCGCGCGTCATCACCGTGTTCATCACCCCACTGGTGCAGCGGGGCGACCGCTCTGATCCATCCGGATCGAGAATCGTCGCGAAGTGCTTCCGGCGGGGTGGGCGCTCTGCCACGCTTCGGCCATGGTCGACAACCCGATCGGCGCCGCCGTCACCCTGGCCCTGTCGGCCGTCGGCGCGTTCCGCCTCGGGCCGCTGCCCGAGACCGACTTCTACGTCGAGCCGGAGTCCCTCCCCGAGACGCCCGGGACCCTGATCCGCTCGGAGCCCGCCCGGTTCTACCTCGACCCGCTCCGGCTCGTGCCCGCACCCGCGCGGGTCGCGCGGATCATGTTCGCCAGCCGCGACCGGCTCGACCGGCCCATCGCCGTCACGGGCACCGTGCTGACCCCCACCCGGCCCCGCAGCCGGCGCACCGACCGCGGTCTGGTCGCGTTCGCCGTCGGCACCCAGGGCATGGGCAGCCAGTGCGCGCCGTCGCGGCAGATGGCGGTGGGCCGGGAGTACGAGAGCGTGTTCATCGCCGGGCTGCTGGCCCGCGGCTTCAACGTCGTGGTCCCCGACTACCAGGGCCTCGGGATGCCGGGCGTCCACACCTACATGAGCCGCCGGGTGCAGGGCCAGGTCGTGCTCGACGCGCTGCGGGCCGCGCAGCAGCACCACGACGCGACGATCCCCCGCAACGGACCGGTCGCGATCACCGGCTACTCCCAGGGCGGTGCGGCCGCGGCGAGCGCGGCCGAGCTGTGGCACTCCTACGCACCCGAGCTGGACCTCAAGGGGGTCGTGGCCGGCGCCGTACCGGCGGACCTGGAGCTCACCGCGTGGCTGCTCGACGGCGGCCCCTACTTCGGCTTCCTCGGCTATGCGATCGCGGGCCTCACCAGCGACTACGGGATCTCCCTGGACGAGTACCTCAACCCCCGGGGCCGCGACGTGATCGCGCGGATCACCGAGCAGTGCCTCTTCGAGTCGCTGCGGGCGTTCGCCTTCACCAAGTCATCGGCGCTGACCGAGGACGGGCGCCCGCTCGGCAAGCTGCTCGCCGAGGAGCCGCTCGCCACCCTCGCCCGCCAGCAACGGCTCGGCGAGGGCACCTACCCGCGCGTCGACACCCTGCTGCTGCACTCGCGGCTCGACGACGTCGTCCCCTTCGAGGCCGGCCGGGCCCTGGCCGAGCGGTGGGTGGGCCAGGGCGCGCGGGTGCGGTTCGTGCCCGGGGTGGCACCGACGCACGCGGCGGCGGCCCTGACGTCGTACCCGGCCGCGTTCGCGTTCCTGCACGGCCGCTTCACCGGACGGCCGATGCGCGCCAACACCCAGCGCTACCTGCGCTCGCTCGAGGAGTCGGTGCCCGCCTGACTCACTGCCGGGTCCACTGCTCCAGCACGACGAGGGTCTTGGTGCTGGAGATCTGCGGGCCGGCGCGCAGCTGGCCGACGACCCGGCGCAGGTCCTCGACGCCCTCGACCCGGATGCGCAGCAAGGCGTCCGGATCGCCGGCCAGGGTGAGCACCTCCTCGACCTCCGGGATGCCGGAGACGTGCTCGCGGATCTGGGCCAGGTCCAGGTCGTCGGCGAACTGGAGCTCGGTGATCGCCTCGATGCCGCCGGTGATCCGGCCGTGGTTGACCTGGATCGTGTAGCGCTCGATGACACCGAGCCGCTCCAGCCGCGCGATCCGCCGCTGGACCGGCGCGACGGTCAGGCCCACGGCCTGGGCGATGTCGCGCAGCGGCCGCCGGGCGTTCTCGCGCAGCAGGTCCAGGATCGCGCGGTCGGTGGCGTCGAGGACGACGGGCTCGCTCACGCAACAGATCATAACGTTGATGCCAGTTTTGTTGCGCAAAGGCGCTGCAGTACGTCGTGCGGATTGCGGATCGTCGCCAAAGCCGACGACGGCCGTTGTGACCCGGCCCACCGAGGGCGCATGCTCGTGCGCGTGACCGAGCTGCTTGACCGCGCCCCCGAGCCGGCCGTCCCCGCCGCGCCGTACGACCTCGCCGACCGGTTCCGGTTGGACGCGCCCCCGGTGCTGCTCACCGGGGTGCAGGCGATCGCCCGGCTGCTCGTCGAGCACCGCGCCCTCGACCGTCGCCGCGGCCTGCGGACCGCGTCTTTCGTGTCCGGCTACCAGGGCAGCCCGCTCGGCGGCCTGGACCGGATGCTCGCCGACATGAAGGACGTCCTCGACGAGAACGACATCCGGTTCGTGCCCGGCCTCAACGAGGAGCTCGCCGCCACCGCCGTGTGGGGCAGCCAGGTCGAGCTGCCCACCGACACCCAGCGGTACGACGGGGTCACGGGGTTCTGGTACGGCAAGGGACCCGGCGTCGACCGGGCGACTGACGCGCTGCGCCACGCCAACATGTACGGCGTCAACCGCCGCGGCGGCGCGATCCTCCTCGTGGGCGACGACCCCGCCTCGAAGTCCTCGACCGTCCCCGCGGTGAGCGAGCGATCGCTGGCCGCCCTCGGCATCCCGGTGCTCTTCCCGCGCAACTCCACCGAGATCGTCACGCTCGGCCTGCACGCGATCGAGATGTCGCGGGCCACCGGTTGCGTGGTCGCCCTCAAGATCGTCGCCGACGTCGCGGACGGCGCCTGGGTGGTCGACGGCGCCGACATCGACGTCTCGCCCGTCCAGCCCGCGATCGACTGGAACGGCCACCCCTACGCCTACACGCAGAGCCCGATCGTGCTCCGCCCGGCGATGATCGTCGGCGCCGAGGCCGAGCTGGTCGGCCCGCGCACCGCTCTGGTCCACGACTACGCCGCCCGCAACGGCCTCAACGTCACCGAGATCGACCCGGCCGGCGCCCGGCTCGGCCTGGTCGCCTCGGGCAGCTGCTACGACTCGCTGCGCCAGGCGCTCGCCGACCTCGGCGTGAGCGACGAGGCCCTGGCCGCCGCCGGGATCCGGGTGCTGCGGATGGGCATGATGAGCCCCGTCGAGCCGGCCGCGATCCGCCGGTTCGCCGAGGGCCTCGACGAGATCCTGGTGGTCGAGGACAAGACCTCCTTCATGGAGATGCAGATCCGCGACGTGCTCTACGGCACCGACGGCGCCCCGCGGGTGCTCGGCAAGCTGGACGGCCGCGGCGAGCGCCTGATCCCCGCCGACGGCGAGCTCACCGCGGGCCGGCTGCTGGCCCCCCTGCGGCACGCGCTCGAGGGCTGGGTGACCGTCACCCCGCCCCAGCGGCCGCGGACGGTGCTGCCGCTCATCACGGCCGGCCGGTCGGCGTACTTCTGCAGCGGGTGCCCACACAACCGCTCCACCGTGCTGCCCGAGGGCTCGCTGGGCGGAGGCGGCATCGGCTGCCACGCGATGGTGACCATCTCGGACCGGCCGGAGAGCGTCGTCACCGGCGTCACCCAGATGGGCGGCGAGGGCGCGCAGTGGATCGGGCAGGCCTGGTTCACCGACGCGAAGCACATCTTCCAGAACGTCGGCGACGGCACCTACTTCCACTCCGGCCAGCTCGCGGTCCAGGCCTGCATCGCGGCCGGCGTGAACATCACCTACAAGGTCCTCTACAACGACGTCGTGGCGATGACCGGCGCCCAGGACGCCGAGGGTGCGCTCGGCGTGCCCGCGCTGACCCACAAGCTGCACATCGAGGGCGTCACGAAGATCATCGTGTGCGCCGACGAGCCGTCGCGGCACCGCCGCCGCGACCTCGCGCCCGGCACGCTGCTGTGGGACCGCGACCGGCTCGACGAGGCGCAGCGGATGCTGCGCGACATCCCCGGCGTGACCGTGCTGATCTACGACCAGCACTGCGCGGCCGACGCCCGTCGCCAGCGCAAGCGCGGCGCCCTCCCGGCCCGCACCAAGCGCGTGGTCATCAACGAGGCGGTCTGCGAGGGATGCGGCGACTGTGGCGCGAAGAGCAACTGCCTCTCGGTGCAGCCGGTCGAGACCGAGTACGGCCGCAAGACCCGCATCGAGCAGACCTCGTGCAACACCGACTACAGCTGCCTGGACGGCGACTGCCCGTCGTTCGTCACCGTGGAGGCGGCACCGCGCAAGCGTCGTACGACGTCCAAGGACTCGGCGAAGAGGTCGGCGAAGAAGGGCTACCCGACCCCGCCGACCGTTGCGGCGAGCGCGGCCGAGTCCCCCGTCACGACCACCCAGAACGTCTTCATGGTCGGCATCGGCGGCACCGGCATCGTGACCGTCAACCAGGTCCTCGCCACCGCCGCCCTGCGCGCCGGGTACGCCGTGGAGTCGCTCGACCAGACCGGCCTGAGCCAGAAGGCCGGTCCCGTGGTGGGCCACCTCCGGTTCGCCGGCGGCGACCTCGAGCCCGCCAACCGGCTGACCCCCGGCTCGGCCGACTGCTTCCTGGGCTTCGACCTGCTGACCCTGGCCGAGGACCGGAACCTGCTCTACGGCGACGCGGCGAAGACCCGCACCGTGGTGTCGACCAGCCGGACCGCGACCGGCGCGATGGTGCAGGACCCGAGCGTGCAGCACCCCGACGAGGCCGACCTCCTCGACCGGGTCCGCACGGCCAGCATCGAGCTGTTCGACTTCGACGCCCTCGAGGCCGCCGACCGGATCTTCGGCAACACGGTGGCGGCCAACTTCCTGCTCGTCGGCGCGGCGTACCAGACCGGCGCCCTGCGCCTGCCCGCCGCCGCGATCGAGGAGGCCATCGCGATCAACGGCACCGCTGTCGCGGCCAACGTGGCCGCGTTCCGGTGGGGCCGGGCCGCGGTCGCCGACCCGTCCGCCTTCGCGGCCGCCAACCAGCGCGTGGTGGCGCCGCGCGAACGGCACGTCCCCGCCTCCGTCGCCGCGTCCGGCCTGACCGGCGAGGTACGCCGCCTCGTCGAGCTGCGGGCCGCCGACCTGGTCGACTACCAGGACGAGCGGCTGGCCGACTCCTACGTCGCGCTCGTCGCCCGGGTGGCCGCGGCCGAGGCGGCGGTGTCCACCGACACCCGGCTGAGCGAGGCCGTCGCCCGCAACCTGTTCAAGCTGACGGCGTACAAGGACGAGTACGAGGTCGCCCGGCTGCTCACCGACCCCACCTTCCTTGCCGAGACCGGGGAGTCCTTCCCTGGCGCCACGATGTCCTTCCAGCTGCACCCGCCGGTGCTGCGGGCGATGGGCCGCACGAAGAAGATCGCGTTCGGGCCGCGCTCGCACGGGACGCTGCGGGCGCTGGCCCGGATGAAGCGGCTGCGCGGCACCGCGGCCGACCCGTTCGGCCGGGCGCACCTGCGTCGGGTCGAGCGCACCCTGCGCGACCACTACCGCGAGCTGGTGGCGGGCCTGGCGGGCGACCTGACCGCCGAGGGTCTCGAGCGCGCCGTGGCGATCGCGGAGCTGCCGGACCTGGTCCGCGGCTACGAGGGCGTCAAGCTGGCCAGCGTCGAGCGGTACGTCGCCGCGCTGACCGATCTCGGCGTACGACCGCCGGCCCTCGATTCAAAGTAGAACTCGTTCTACTATCACCGGGTGGACCTCGAAGCGATCGAAGAGATCAAGCGCCTCAAGCACCGCTACTTCCGCACCCTCGACCTGAAGCTGTGGGACGAGTTCGGTGACTGCCTGGCCGAGGACGTGACGGCGCGCTACGGCACCGCCGCGATGGGCGAGCCGCTGCACTTCGACTCGCGCGCGGCGGTGGTGGAGTACATGTCGAGCAACCTCGGGCCCGGCATCATCACCACCCATATCGCCTCCCACCCCGAGATCGACGTCGCCGGGGACACCGCGACGGCGTCGTGGGCGTTCGAGGACACCGTGATCGTGCCGGACTTCAAGGTCGTGGTGCGGGGCAGCGGCTACTACACCGACGGCTACCGGCGCGACGCCGACGGCCGGTGGCGCACCGCCTCCATCGCCTACCAGCGGATCTACGAGGCCGTCACCTCGCTCGACGACACCCCCAGCTTCAAGCTGATCGCCAACCGCTGGGACCCGAGCCTCGCCCACTGAGTCGTCACGACAGCGTGGTCACCCGGACCCCCACTCCGCTCTGGGAGATGGGGCTGCTGGTGAGGTTGCAGGCGCTGACGACGATGTGATCGGGCGAGACGACCTTGAGCGGCCCGAGCACGACGCCTGCCGGCGGGTTGCCGGTGCCGGTCCAGGTCAGCACCGCCGCCTGGCCGACCCGCGCGCCGGCGACGGAGAGGAGCAGGTTGCCGCAGCCGTTCGGCGACAGCGAGAAGCTGATCGAGCCGGTCACGTCCGCCCCGGCGAGGTCGGCGAGCCTCAGCGAGTGGTCCGCGACCTTGGACCCGTTGACCGCGGCAGGCGCGAGCTTGGCTCGACTCACGGCCTCGCTCGCGATCTTCGGGGTGGTCACGGCCCCGTTCTGGAGGGCGGCCGTGTTGACGGAGCCGGGCGCCACGACCCGGGCGGTCGCGAAGGCGGTGCCGCTGGTGGCCAGCACGATGGCGAGGGTGGCGGCGATCTCGGCGTACCGAGGCCGGCGCAGCAGGCGGTGAGACGACATGGATGAACCCCTTGGTGCTCGGATGCCGGTCGGGGATGGCCGGTCATCTCGGAACCTACGCCCGCGCCCCGGGGGCGCGGGACCGCTTCGGGGAGGCCGCGAGCGATCGTCCTGGGGTGGCGTCAGGCCGCGGGCGCGGGCGCCGGAGCCGGCGGTGATCCGAGGGGCGCCAGGTCCACACCCGCCTCGGGCAGCCGGACGACGTCCTCGATGATCCCGTCGAAGCCAGCCGTGGCGTGCGCGAGCGCCGCGACGTTCGCCGGCTCGTAGCCGCCCTCCTGGAAGTGCCCGACGGCCGAGGACGCGATCCGCAGCGACAGCGCCCGCGGGTGGGAGAGCATCCGGAGCCCGTGGTCGAACACCGGGTCGTGGTCGCCGGCATGGAGGCGGCCGCGCGCCTCGAGGATCTCGTTGTCGACGCGGTACATCAGGCTCAGCGGGTCGTGCCTGATCGGGTCCTGGCCGGAGGCGACGTACCGCGCGAGCAGGGCGGGGTCGAAGACCAGCCCGGCGGCATGCGCCTCGCGCGCCATCCAGAGCAGCGCGGTGTCGGAGAGGCCGGTCTCGGCGTACCCTCCCCCGACGTCGGAGTGGGCCCCCTCGAACCACACCTGCTTGACCCGCGGGTCCTCGACCGGCCGGCCGTCGGCCGCCTCCCAGAACGTCGGCTCGAACTTCATCCGCGTCTCGTCGATCGCGAGCGCCTGCCGGGCGCAGAGCACCTGGTCGCTCAGCTGTACGTCGTGGAAGCGCGGTACGTCGCGCTCGAACCCGGGCACGCCGAGCGCTCCGACGGTGTCGAACACCCCCAGGAACGCGATCTTCGCGGCGTTGCAGTGGTCGTGCTTGAACTCGTCCACGCTCTCGCCCATGACCCCCGCCGGCAGCGGGGTGCGCTGGTAGAGGTGCACCGCCTCGGGCAGCCGCTCCTCGACCAGCGCGACCTTGGTCAGCAGGCCGACCCGGCCGAGCATCCCGGCGACGGAGCGGGCGGTGTACGCACCGCGGCTGAAGCCGAGGATGAAGATCTCGTCGCCGGGCTCGTAGTTCTGCGCGAGGAAGCGGTAGCAGGCGATGACGTTGTGGAAGAGACCGAAGCCGAAGGCACCGCCCAGCAGCCGGTCGACCTCGTAGCTGCTCGCGCCGACACCGCTGACGTAGTAGACGAGCTGGTGCACGCCCGCCGTGGCACCCGGATCGCTCTGGACCGTGCGCGCGATCTTCTCGACGTTGGTGACGTTCTCGCTGTCGGGCTTGTTCCAGGTGCCGTCGCAACAGACGACGAGGCGCTTCATCTGCTCATGCTGGCACCGCCCGCGCGACTCCGCAGGCGAATGGTCAGGCCTCCCACTGCCCGAGGGCCGACAGCCCCACCGCGTTCATCACCACGGCCACCAGGAACACCACAGCGACGGTCCGCAGGCCGGCGCCGAACGCCAGCGCTCCGGCCGCGGCGAAGATGGCGAGCTCCAGGGGCACCCGCGTGCGGGTGCCGAGGCGCCGGGGTGCCCGCGGCGCGGCGTACCTGCCCCACACCAGGATCATCGCCAGCGGCGCTGCGACGCCGAGGACCGGCGCCAGAGCGCCGTGGCCGGTCCGGAGGCCCCACGCGGCGAGCAGGCCGATCGCGCAGAGCTCGAGCACGAACTTGAGGCCCAGGTTGACGGTGCGCATGGCCCCATCCTGGCCGGTCGAAAAAGCCGAGCGCCACCGCTCGCGCGGCCCCCACAGCCGTCAGCCCCGCAGCGGTGACGCCCTGCTCGCAGGCGACGGACGGCCGGGGTCGCCGGACGCACATCGCCCTTGTCCGTCACGCCCACGGCACGCGGGAGCCTGCGGCGGGCGTCGATCAGGGGCAGCACTCAGGTGTCCGGTGCCCGATCCGCCCGCGCCCAAACGTGGGCAGGAACGGCGAGAGGCCCCGGTCAGCTTGCGCTGACCGGGGCCTCTCGGTGGTGTACCCCCGACCGGATTCGAACCGGCGCTAACGCCGTGAGAGGGCGCCGTGCTAGGCCGCTACACAACGGGGGCATTTCGCTGTCCGGATCGCTCCGGAACAACTCGAGAACTCTAGCGAACCGCTTCCTGACCAGCCAAATCGGCCTGTCTCGCGCGCTCCCGCCGGGAGTTTCGCTGGGATACTAGGACTCGAACCTAGAATGACGGAATCAGAATCCGTAGTGTTGCCAATTACACCATATCCCACTGTTGCGGACCGTCCGGCCGAAGCCGGAGGACCGGGGAGAAACATTACACGGCGGCCTCGCGGCCTTCCAAAACACCCGGCCCGGTGCGTCTCTTCAGGCCCACCTTCCGGCTCAGCCACCAGCACAGCGCCAGGTAGAGCAGCGACTGCGTGAGGGTCACCGGGATGGCCCACCACGAGCCGTGGGTGACGTGCAGGGCGGTCGTCATGTCGCTGTAGGCGAGCGCCAGGCCGAAGGCCAGGAAGTTGTTGAGGACGTGCATCGCGATGCCCGCCTCGATGCCGCCGGTGACCAGGACCAGCACCCCGGCGACGATGCCGAACGCGAACCGGTCGAAGAACGTCGGGACGTCCTGGCCGATGCCGTGGGCGACACCGAACAGCAGGGCCGGTACGACGACCACAAGCCCCGTGCGGACCCGCTCCGAGCGGTGGCCGACCAGGTTGCCGACCGCCTGGGTCAGGTAGCCGCGGAACAGGAACTCCTCCCCCGCGGCCTGCAGCGGGGTCAGCAGCGCGATCACCAGCAGGAAGTCGCGCACCTGCGAGGTCCACGGGTTGAGGTGGCCGGAGAAGTCCGCGGTCGCCTCCCCCTGCGACGGCAGGACCGAGGAGACGACCACCGTCGCGACGAGGGTCACGGCGGCCAGTCCCAGGCAGGCTGCGAACCAGCGCCAGCGGAAGCAGGCGACCACCGAGTACAGCCAGCGCGGCGCGAGCCGGTGCACCAGCCAGGTCGCCAGGCAGACCGCCGGGATCGTCAGCGCCCACCACAGGTTCGTGGCGGCCAGGTAGCGCGGCGTGACCGGGTCACCGTCGAGGTTGTGCGGTGTGACGATCCCGATGACCAGCATCGCCAGCACGAACCAGACGCCGACGAACAGGCCGACGACGCCCACGAACGGCCGCCACGCCCCGGGCGCGCCCAGCCGCTGCAGCTGGTCGTAGGTCAGGTCGTCGGTCAGGTCGTCGGTCATGTCGCCGGCGACCGGCGGTCGAGCCGGTCGGGACTCAGAGGGCACGCTGCAACCGCGCGAGGCTGCGCTCGCGGCCGAGCAGCTCGAGGGACTCGAACAGCGGGGGCGAGATCCGGCGCCCCGTCGCGGCGACCCGCACCGGACCGAACGCGACGCGCGGCTTGAGGCCGAGCTCGTCGACCAGGGCCTTCTGCAGCGCCTCCTGGATGGCGGCGGTCGACCAGGTGCCGAGGCTCGCCAGTGCGGTGACCGCGGCCCGGACGACGTCCTTGCCCTGGTCGTCGAGCAGCTTCGCCGCGTCCTCGGGGTCGACCGCGAAGTCGGCCTCGTCGACGAACAGGAAGCGGAGCATGTCGCTGGCCTCGGTCAGCTTGTTGATCCGCTCGGCGACCAGGGGCATCGCGAGCTCGAGCAGCTGGACGTCGGAGTCGGAGACCGGGTCGCCGACCACGCCGTCGCGCTTGAGGTAGGGCAGCGCGCGGTGGGTGATCTCCTCGACCGACAGCAGCCGCATGTGCGAGCCGTTGATGGCCTCGCACTTCTTCAGGTCGAAGCGGGCCGGGTTCGGGTTGACGTCCTTGATGTCGAACGCCTCGACCATCTCCTCCAGCGAGAAGACGTCCCGGTTGGCCGCGATCGCCCAGCCCAGCAGCGCCAGGTAGTTGAGCAGGCCCTCGGGCAGGAAGCCCTGGTCGCGATAGGCGTACAGGTGCGACTCGGGGTCGCGCTTGGAGAGCTTCCGGTTGCCCTCGCCCATGATCAGCGGCAGGTGGCCGAACGCCGGGGTCGCCTTCGCGATGCCGACCGCCTTGAGGGCGTCGTACAGGGCGATCTGGCGGGGCGTCGAGGACAGCAGGTCCTCGCCGCGGAGCACGTGGGTGATCTCCATCAGCGCGTCGTCGACCGGGTTGACCAGCGTGTAGAGCGGGTCGCCGTTGGCGCGCGCGAGGGCGAAGTCGGGGACGTGCGCGGTGTCGAAGGTGACCTCGCCGCGGACCAGGTCGTCCCAGGTGATCGAGCCGTCCGGCATCCGCAGCCGCGGGACGCTCGCGCGACCCTCGGCGTTGTAGGTGGCGATCGTCTCGGCGTCGAGGTTGCGGCAGAAGCCGTCGTACCCCATCACCTTGGAGCCGCTGGCCTTGCGCCGCTCCTCGACCTCCTCGGTCGTGCAGAAGCAGGGGTAGGCGTGGCCGCCCTCGAGCAGGCGGGCGAGGGCGTCGGCGTACAGCTCGGACCGCTCGGACTGCCGGTAGGGGGCGTGCGGGCCGCCGACCTCGGGGCCCTCGTCCCAGTCCAGACCCAGCCAGCGCAGGGTGCCGAGCATCGCCTGGTAGGACTCCTCGGTGCTGCGCTCCTTGTCGGTGTCCTCGATCCGGAACACGAACGTGCCGCCGTGGTGGCGCGCGAACGCCCAGTTGTAGAGGGCCGCACGCGCGAAGCCGACGTGCGGGGAGCCCGTCGGGGACGGGCAGAACCGGACCCGCACAGGGGTGGAGACGTCGCTCATCGCTTTCCTACCTTGTTCGTCAGGGTGCCGAGGCCCTCGATGGCGACCTCGACCTCGTCGTCGACCTGCATCGGGCCGACACCCTCGGGGGTGCCGGTGAGGATCACGTCGCCGGGCAGCAGGGTCATCACGCTGCTGACATGCGCGATCAGGGTGGGGATGTCGAAGACCATGTCCCTCGTGGAGCCGTCCTGGACGACGTCGCCGTTGAGGAAGGTCTGGACCCGGCGGCCCTCGGTGAAGTCGTTCGGGTCGAGGTCGGTCTCGATCCACGGGCCCAGCGGGCAGAACGTGTCGAAGCCCTTGGCGCGGGTGAACTGCACGTCCTTGCGCTGGAGGTCGCGCGCGGTGACGTCGTTGGCGATCGTGTAGCCGTGGATGACGTCGGTCGCCTGCTCCGGCGGTACGTCGCGGCAGATCCGGCCGATCACGACGGCGAGCTCGCCCTCGTAGTGGACCTCCTCGCTCTGCGGCGGGTGGACGATCGTGTCGTTCGGGCCGATCACGCTGGTGTTCGGCTTGAGGAACATCAGCGGCTCGGAAGGTACGTCGCCGCCCATCTCGGCTGCGTGCGCGGCGTAGTTCTTCCCGATCGCGACCACCTTGCTGCGCGGCAGCACGGGCGCGAGGAGTCGCACGTCGGCGTACCGGTGCTGCTGCTCGAGGAGCTTGATGCCGACGTACAGCGGGTCGCCCGCGAGGGCGACGATCACGGCGTCGTCGTCGGGCTGGCCGTACTCGTCGAGGTCGCCGGTCAGGACGCCGTAGCTGGGATCTTCACCGGTCGTGAATCTGACGATGCGCACGTTCCGAGCCTATCGGTCGGCGGTGGGCTCGGGCCGGGCCGGTAGCCTCGCCGCATGGGCCGGCGCCGGGCGTGGATCGCAGCCGCGATCGGGCTCCTGGCCGCCGCGCTGGCCGGGATGCACGCGCTGCCCGCGCAGGCGGCCGAGTCGATGACGCACGGCTGCCCGGTGATGACCTCGGCGTCGATGGGGTCGACGGGGTCGACGGGGTCGACGGGGTCGACGGCATCCAGGGCACCGATGAGCTCGTGCGGCGAGCACCGCTGCTCCAGCCACCGGCTCGCCACGACGCCCGTGCCGCACTCCGGGCCGGGGCTCGGCTGGGTGGCGGTCGCCGCGGTCGAGCCGGCGATGCACGGCGACCGGTCCGGTACGCCGTACCGCGCCCGACCGCCGCCACGCGCCGGCGGCGGTGCGGGGCTGGGTGTGTGGCGGCAGTAGGCATCGCCCGCCTCCGCCTGCCCTCATCCGCTCCGATCATCTGGAGACCCACTCATGCACCTGCGACGTACCTTCCTGCTGCCTGCCCTCGCGACCCCGCTGCTGCTCGGCGCCTGCGGCACGACCGATCACACCCACGACATGTCCTCGATGCCCGGCATGTCCTCCTCGGCATCCGGCATGGCATCGATGCCCGGCATGGCGCACGGCGACGGCCTGTCGGCCACCTCCGACGGCTACACCCTGCGCGTGCTGTCGGCCCCGATGGGCGGCATGACGATGCCCCTGCGGTTCGCGATCGACCACGACGGGGCGCCCGCCATCGACCTGGTCCGCGAGCAGACCAAGCTCATCCACCTCTACCTGATCCGCGACGACCTGTCCGGGTTCCAGCACCTGCACCCGACGCGGTCCGGGGACGGCTCCTGGACCGTCACCCCGAACGCGCCGGCGTCCGGCTCCTACCGGGTCTACGTGCAGTTCACCGCGCGCGGATCGGACGAGCCGACCGTGCTCTCCACGGCGCTGGACCTCGGGGCGGACAGCGGGTCGCCGTCCGCCGTACCGACCGGGACGGCCACCGCCGACGGCTACACCGTGACGCTCGACGGTGCCGCCCGCGGGCACGGCATGCTGACGCTGCGGGTCAGTCGAGACGGCCGTCCGTACGCCGGGCTGCAGCCCTACCTCGACACCTATGCCCACGTGTCCGCCTTCCGCGAGGGCGACCTGGCGTTCTCGCACCTGCACCCGACCGAGGCCGTGACGTCGCGGCCGGGCGGCCCGGAGCTGGACCTCATGGCCGACTTCCCCGGACCGGGGACGTACCGGCTGTTCGTGCAGTTCCGTGCCGGAGGCGCGCTGCACACGGTGCCGGTGAGCATGGCGGTCGGCTGAGTGTCCTGAGGATCGCGGCGGGGCGGCTCGGGCCGCCCCGCCGACCTAGGGTGTCCTCGTGAGCGAGGAGGCGAGGCACCGGGAGCGGCTCGAGCCGTTCGTCGGACCGCACCTCCGGCGGCGCGCCGCCGGGCAGAAGCACCCGATCCACGACTTCCTGTTCCAGTACTACGCCTACCGTCCCGCGCAGCTCCTGCGCTGGCAGCCACCCGGGCGGTTGGATCCGGCGAAGGCTCCGCTCGCGAGGACGACGCTGACGCTCCTGCGCGCGACCCAGGCACGCGAGGGCAACTTCGGCTGCTTCGGCCTGCACGAGTGGGCGATGGTCTACCGGGACACCGAGACCCGGCACCCGCACCCGCTCCGGTTGGGCAACGAGCAGACCGACGCGGTGGTCGAGAGCCACCGCCTGGGATGCAGCCACTGGGATGCCGTGCGCTTCTTCACTCCCCCGGCGCGTCCGCTGAACACCCTGAGCCCGTTCAAGGACGACCGCCCGGACTTCGAGCAGCCCGGCTGCCTCCACGGGAACATGGATCTCTACAAGCACGCCTACCGACTGGCCGACGCGGTCGGCTCCGACCTGATCGCCGACTCCTTCGAGCTCGCCTGGGACGTGCGGATCCTGGACATGCGCGCGGCGCCGTACGACTTCTCCGGCATGACCATCGATCCGTACGACGTCGCGTGGACGCCGATCAGGATCGAGACCGCCGAGGGCAAGCGGGAGTACGCCGAGCTCCAGCGGGGCTTCGCCGAGCGGGCGGCGCCGATACGTCAGGCACTGATCGAGGCGCTGGACGCAGCGGTCACCGCGGGCGCTGGGGCCTAGTCCCGAACGCGCCTGGTGCTGGCTCCGGGTTGGTCAGGGCGGCCGCACCTTAGCCGCCCGGCACCCCGCGTCAAGGATGCTCGCTTCGCTCGCCCCGCTGCGCGGCGCTTCGCGTCCTTGACCCCCGGTCCCGACCGGGCGGCTGAACGGCGCGATAACGGCACGGGCTTCGCCCGCGCCGCCGCTTCGCGGCCGCCAGCGCGGTCGGTGGTGGGGCGCTAGGGACTATGGGTCACCTGGCCCATCGTCGCTAGCGGGTAGCAGTGGGGTGCACGATCGCCCGCGCGGGCGATCGTGACGCCCGGTCGGGCCGTCGAGGCCGTGAAGATCAGCCGCGCGGGCGATCTTGTACCTCTTGGGTGGTCAGGCCGTGCCTGGGTTGTGCCGCGGGACGTAACGGGGAGTTCTCCCGGCACCAGGTGCCGGGAGAACTCCCCGAAGAGCGATCCACCCTCCGTGGCGGCCGCGTAGCGGCGGCGCGGGCGAAGCCCGTGCCGACTCCGCGCCGTCCAGCTCGTCGTCCGGGGCCCGCAGTCAAGGAGGCCGCAGGCACCGCGCAGCGGCGCCGAAAGCGTCCTTGACGGCGGGTGACGACGAGCTAAGGTGCGGCCGCCAAGACCAGCCCCGAAGAAGGGCAGCCCTCAGAAGCCCGAGTGGTTCGGATCCCGCCAGGCCCGCTCGAACGGCAGCCGCCAGGCGTACGGCGCGATGAGCTGGTGGATCTGGTTGGGACCCCAGCTGCCCTGACGGTAGGAGCGGACGATGGGCGGGTTCTCCAGCAGGGGCGCGGAGACCTCCCAGAGCCGCTCGATGCCCTCCGCGGAGGTGAACAGGGTCTTGTCCCCGCGGGCCGCGTCGTAGATGAGGCGCTCGTAGGCCTCGAGCACCGAACCGGCCCAGCCGGTGTCCTGCATCGCGAACTGCATCGAGAGCTTGTCCAGCTTCATGCCCGGCCCGGGGCGCTTGCCGTAGAACGACAGCGACATCTTGGCCGAGTCGGCCAGGTCGAAGGTCAGGTGGTCGGGGCCGTGGTCGCCGACGCCGGAGTTCCTCGGGAACATCGACCGCGGCGGCTCCTTGAAGGCGATCGAGATGATCCGCGCGCCCTCGGCGAGGCGCTTGCCGGTGCGCAGGTAGAACGGCACGCCGGCCCAGCGCCAGTTGTCGATGAAGCACTTGAGGGCCACGAAGGTCTCGGTGCCCGACTCCTTGGCCACGCCCTCGATGTCGCGGTAGCCGAGGTACTGCCCGCGGACCACGTTCGCCGGATCCAGCGGCACCATCGAGCGGAAGACCTTGTCCTTCTCGTCGTTGATCGCCTGCGGCGACAGCGAGGTGGGCGGCTCCATCGCGGTGAACGCCAGCACCTGGAACAGGTGCGTGACCACCATGTCCTTGAAGGCGCCCGTCGACTCGTAGAACGCGGCGCGCTGGTCTAGCCCCAGCTCCTCCGGTACGTCGATCTGCACGTGGTCGATGTTGTTGCGGTGCCAGATCGGCTCGAACAGACCGTTCGCGAACCGGAACGCCAGGATGTTCTGCGCCGCCTCCTTCCCCAGGAAGTGGTCGATCCGGTAGATCTGCTCCTCGTCGACGACCTTGTGCAGCTCGGCGTTGAGCTTGCGTGCGCTCTCCAGGTCGACGCCGAACGGCTTCTCCATGATGATCCGGCTGCCCTTGACGAGGTCGGCCTCCTCGAGGGTGTGCAGCACCGGCAGCGCAGCCTTCGGCGGCACGCTCAGGTAGACGATCCGGATCACGTCGCCGGACCACTCGGCCTCGACCTTGTCCACCGCCGCGCGCAGGCCCGCCGCACCCTCGGCGCCCGGCGCCCAGTGCAGCAGCTTGGAGAACTCCGGCCACGCGTTCATGTCGCCGTCGTCGCCGGAGAACTCCGTGACGGCCTCCTTCACCAGCTCGACGAAGGACTCGGTGGTGTGGTCGTCGAGCGACGTACCGACGATCCGGAGCTCCGGCATCAGGCCGGTCTCGTAGAGGTGGATCAACCCCGGGAGCAGCTTGCGGCGGGCGAGATCGCCGGTCGCGCCGAACAGCACGATCGTCACCGGCTTCATCTGCTTGTCGGCCATGTCGTCCACACTGCCTCCCGTAGGTTTCGAGGACAAGCCTGCCGCGTGAACCGTCGGCTCAGCGCACCCGCTGGGTGAGTCCGTCCAGGATGAGCCCCAGTCCTACCGCAAAGTCGTCCGGGTGCCCAGCATCCGCCGCCCCGCGCGCCTGCTCCTCGCCGACGTGCCCGAGCACGAAGTGGACCAGCGTCCGCGCTCCCACCCGGGCCAGCTCCGCCGAGGCGCCTGCGCGCACCAGCGCCGCCGTCATCCGCTGCTCGGGCAGCACGGCGCCGCCGCCGGCGTACACCTGCGAGATGAGCGCGGCGCCGTCGCGGTGCGCGAGCATGGCGGCCCGCAGCTCCACGCACACCAGCCGCAGCTCGGACTCCCAGGTCACGATCTCGGAGGCCTGCCGCCCGCGCACCAGGATCTCGTCGGCCACCGCCGCGAGCAGGGCGTCCTTGTTGGCGACGTGGTGGTACAGCGCACTGGCCTGCACGCCGAGCTCGCCGGCCAGCCGGCGCATCGACAGCTCGGCCAGACCGTGCTCGTCGAGCACCACGATGGCGCGATCGATCACGTCGGCACGGCGGTAGCGCACTTTCATCCCCTCCTCACGTCGGCGGTGCAACCGTAGCCACATGCTGAGGATCGGCGTGTGCGAGGACGACCCCGCGATCCGGCGCGTGCTGACGCGGGCTCTGGAGGGCGCCGGCCACAGCGTCGTACCGGCACACAACGGGGCCGAGGCCCTCACGCTGCTCGCGGCGTCCCACAACCTCGACGTCCTCGTCATGGACGTCGGCCTCCCCGACGCCGACGGACGCGACGTGCTCCAGGCGCTGAGGGCCAACGGCCAGCACGCGCCGGCCCTCTTCCTCACCGCGCTCGGCGACACCCACGACCTGCTCGCGGGATTCGCCGCCGGCGCCGACGACTACGTGGTGAAGCCTTTCGAGATCAAGGAGGTGCTGGTCCGGATCGCGGCACTGGCCCGCCGCGGGCGCGACGTACCGGCGCCGACGCCGCGCGGGCTCACCCTCGACCCGGTCACGCACGCCGCGACGGCGACCGGCGGCGAGGTGCTGCTGACCCCGACCGAGTTCCGGATGCTCGCCGCGATCACGTCGCAGCCCGGCGCCGTGGTACGCCGCCGCAGCGTCGTCGCGGCCGGCTGGCCCGACGGGGCGCTCGTCAGCGAGAACACCATCGACTCCTTCATCCGTCGCATCCGCACCAAGCTCGGCGCCATCGACGCACCGGTCGGGATCGAGACGGTCCGCGGCGTGGGGTTCCGCCTGACCGAGCGCACCGACGCCCGATGAGGATCGTCGGCTCGCGGGCACTGACCGACCTCGGCGGCTTCCGTCGCCGCCTGATCCTGCTGGCGGGGGTGGGCGCAGCCGCCGTCGCCGCGGCGCTCGGGCTGGTCGCCCAGCTGATCCTCGCGACCACCACGAACCGCACCGTCGAGCGGGTGATCGAGGACCGCTCGGACGCGGTCATCGCCCTCATCGACGCCGCCACGCCGGCGACGCGACTGACCGTCCCGAGCCGGGGCGTCGACCCCGGCGTCGTCGTGTACGACGCGACCGGGCATGCCGTCGCGGGCTCCGAGCCACCCTCGCTGCGGGCCGAGTTCCTCGCGCTCGCGCGGGTCGGCGGCGAGACGAACCGGACCACCGACGCCTACGCCCTCCACGGCGAGCCGTTCACCACGCGCAGCGGTGCCCGCGGGACCGTGGTCGTCGTCGAGCCGCTGGCGCCGTACGAGCACCAGGAGGCGCAGGCCCTCGAGGTGTCCGTCGCCTCGGGCGTGCTGATCGTGCTGCTCACGGTCGCGGTGGCCTCGTGGATCAGCCACCGCGCGCTGTCGCCGGTCGCCGACATGGCCAGGACCGCCGAGGAGTGGAGCGAGCACGACCTCGAGCGCCGCTTCGACCTGGGCCCGCCCACCGACGAGATCCGTGCGCTCGCGCACACCCTCGACGGGCTGCTGGACAAGGTGGGCCACGCGATCCGGACCGAGCACCGGCTGACCGCCGAGCTCGCCCACGAGCTGCGCACCCCGCTCACCGCCATCCAGGGCACCGCCGACCTGATCGCCATGCGCACCGACCTGGACCCGGACCTGCGCGCCGACCTCGAGGAGATCGGCCGGGCGACCCGTGGGATGGCGGCGACCATCACGGTCCTGCTCGACCTCGCCCGCAGGGGCCCCGACGAGCGGGCGGCGAGGGGGACCTGTCCGGTCGTCGATCTCCTCGCCGAGGCCGTGCGGCTGCACCCCGCCGTCGAGGTCCGGTACGACGGCGGGGCCGTGCTCGACGTACCGTCGGACGTCGCGCTCCGGGCCCTGGCACCGGTCCTCGACAACGCCATCCGCCTCGCGGGCAGCGTCGCGATCGATGCGGAGCTGACCCGCGAGAGCGTCGATCTCGTCGTGACCGACGACGGCCCCGGCGTCGCCGACCCCGCGATCCTGTTCCGGCCCGGGGCGGTGCCCGGGCGGTCCGGGCTCGGCCTGGCCCTCGCCCGACGGATCGCCAGGGGTGCGGGCGGCGACGTCCTGTTCACCGGGGACGGACAGGCCCGCGGGGCCACGTTCGTGGTGCGGCTCCCGCGGGCCTGACGATCAGGACCTGACGATCAGAACTTGTGGCTCTGCAGGTCCTTCAGCAGCACGCCGAGCTGCTTCTCCTGCACCGCCGGCGCGGCCGGCTGGATCTTGCCGTGGTCGATGGCGAAGGTCTGCAGGACAGCGTCCATCTGGTCGTCGAGCAGGTGCCAGGTCTTGGGGTTGACCGCGGTCAGCGACGTGGAGTCGGCGTCCCAGTCGTCCCGCATCGTCTGGACCGTCGCGTGGGCCGCGGTGGCGTTCCCGGCCTTATCCTGGGCGATCGCCTTCCGGGCGAGGCCCTGGTACTTCGCCACGGCCGCCTGGGTCTGGCTGCCGTTGAACGCGGGCTTCGGGCAGGCGGGCATCGTCTCGCTGGCACCCGTCGGGTCACAGGTCGCGTGCGGCTGCTGGTGGCCCCAGTACATGACCCCGCCGGCGATGATCGCGACGACGACGAGGCCGAGTCCCGCGATCCGCTCCTTGCGCGGGTTGGTGGTGACGGCCGGGTCGTGGGTGGCGTCGTACACCTCGGAGACGTCGGTCCGGCTGATCGTCAGGTAGACGACGGTGCCCAGGATCGCGCCGAGGAAGATCAGGCTGGTCCACAGCGTGCCCAGGCCCAGGCCGACCGGCTGGCCCGCGGGCGCGACCTTCGGCGAGGCGAGGGCGTCGCCGATGTTGGCGCCCAGCGGGCGGGTGAGGATGTAGGCCAGCCAGAAGGACAGCACCGGGTTGGCGCCCCACTTCCACAGCGCGGCGATCGAGACGATGAGGCCGAGCGGCAGGAAGATCGACTGCACGGGGAGCCAGTTGGTGAGCTCGAGGGTCCAGTCGCCGGTCGCCGTACCGAGGGCGAAGGTGACCAGGACGGTCAGCCAGTACCAGGACTCCCGCGAGGTCGTGTTGATGCTGTGGATCGACAGGGTGCGCTCGCGCAGCCACCACGCGCCGAACACGACGGCCAGCAGCGCGGCGAAGACGGTGGAGCTGATCCACAGCGGGATGCCGATCTGGTCGGTGCCCATGTCGGTGTAGAGCGTGCCCGCGACGCTGACCACCACCACGGTCAGCCAGTACGGGAAGGGCGTGTAGCGCCGGGTCCTCATCTGCCAGGTCAGCACCGCGACGAAGATCGCGGTGAACAGCAGCATGGTGTTCGCGAGACCGAAGCCGAGGGTCTCGTTGATGTAGTCGGCGAAGCTCTCCCCGACGGTGGTGCAGAGGATCTTGATCAGCCAGAACCAGATCGTGACCTCGGGGACCTTGTTGAGCATCGTGCCGCCAGTGGTCGTGGCGGCGTCCTTCACGGCAGCGGATATCTGTGGCATGCCAGCAGCGTCGTACGACGAACCTGCCAGCAACCTGACTGGCGAGTAACCCGCACCCTGCCTTACCCTGCCACCTGAACAGTGTTCAGTTTGGGTCCAGGTAGCCGCTCAGGAGATGACGATGACCGTGTTCGACCAGCTCGCCGACAAGATCCTCGCCGGCGGTGCCGCGACCGAGGCCGACGCCGTCGCCGTCCTGCAGGCACCCGACTCCGAGCTGATGTCGATCGTCGCCGCGGCCGGCCGGCTGCGCCGCGAGCACTTCGGCAACACCGTCAAGGTGAACTACCTGGTCAACCTGAAGTCCGGGCTGTGCCCGGAGAACTGCAACTACTGCAGCCAGGCGCTCGGCTCCCAGGCCCCGATCCTGAAGTACTCCTGGCTCTCCAAGGAGGAGACCCTCAAGCAGGCCGGCGCCGGCCTCTCCGGCGGCGCCACCCGCGTCTGCATGGTCTCCTCGGGCCGCGGTCCCTCGGACCGCGACATCGACAAGGTCGTGGAGATGACCGAGGCGCTCAAGGACGAGTACGACGGCGTCGAGGTCTGCGCCTGCCTCGGCCTGCTCAAGGACGGCCAGGCCGAGCGGCTCAAGGCGGCCGGCGTGGATGCCTACAACCACAACATCAACACCGCCGAGTCCAACCACGACAACATCGTCCAGACCCACACCTACGACGACCGCGTGGACACCATCGGCCGCGCGAAGGCCGCGGGCCTCTCCCCCTGCTCCGGCCTGATCGCCGGCCTGGGCGAGACCGACGAGCAGCTCGCCGAGGCGCTCTTCGCGCTCAAGGCGCTGGACAGCGACTCGATCCCGGTGAACTTCCTGATGCCGTTCGACGGCACGCCGTACGAGAACACCTGGGAGCTCTCCCCCACCCGCTGCGTGAAGATCCTCGCGATGGCGCGCTTCGTGTGCCCCGACAAGGAGATCCGGATCGCCGGCGGCCGCGAGATGCACCTGCGCTCGCTGCAGGCCCTCGCCCTCCAGGTGGCCAACTCGATCTTCCTCGGCGACTACCTGACCTCCGAGGGCCAGGACGCCCTGTCCGACCTCGAGATGCTCCGCGACAACGGCTTCCTCATCCTGGGCATGGACGAGACCGCGTTCGACGAGCTGATCGCCGCGCACCGCGCGGGCGTGACGCACCGGGCCCACGCGGCCTCGGCGTGCGGCTCGGGCGGGTGCGGCGACGGCTGCGGTGGCTCCTGCGGCTCGCAGGCGTCCGCGGTCGAGGAGAAGCCGGCGATCCGTCGTCGCGGCGCTGGGACCGAAGTTGCCGCCAACGCCTGAGCTGTCCGAGGAGAGCCTCGCCTTCGACCGCGAGCACCTCTGGCACCCCTACACGTCGATGACCGAGCCCGCCCCGGTGCGGGCGGTCACCGGAGCGCGCGGCGCCCGGCTCCGGGTCGACGGCCGCTGGGTGGTCGACGGCATGTCGTCGTGGTGGGCCGCGATCCACGGGTACGGCGTGCCCGAGCTGGACGCCGCCATCGCCGCCCAGGCGGCCGACTTCAGCCACGTCATGTTCGGCGGTCTGACCCATGCACCGGCCGTCGAGCTGGGCCGGCGCCTGGTCGCGATCACCCCGGAGCCGCTGGAGCGCGTCTTCCTCGCCGACTCCGGATCGGTCTCGGTCGAGGTGGCGCTGAAGATGGTGCTGCAGTGGCAGCGTGGTCAGGGTCGCCCGGAACGGACCCGAATGCTCACGGTCCGCGGTGGCTACCACGGCGACACCTTCCACCCGATGAGCGTCACCGACCCCGACGGCGGCATGCACGCGATGTGGGCCGGGGTGCTGCCGGGGCAGGTGTTCGCGCCCCAGCCGCCGGCCGCTCCGTCGTACCTGACGAACGCGTTGGGCTCGGGCGCAGAGACCAACGCGTTGGTCAGGTACGACGAGTGGGAGGCCGCGTTCCGGCATACCGCCGCCGAGCACGCCCACGAGCTCGCCGGCATCGTCGTCGAGCCGCTGCTGCAGGGTGCCGGCGGGATGCACCCCTACCGCGCGGAGTGCCTGCAGGTCTTCCGTGAGGTCGCCGACGAGCACGACCTGCTGCTGGTCTTCGACGAGATCGCGACCGGCTTCGGGCGGACCGGTCACCTGTTCGTCTCCGAGCTCGTGACGCCGGACGTGCTGTGCGTGGGCAAGGCGCTGACCGGCGGCTACCTCACGCTGGCGGCGGTGCTCACCACCGACCGCGTCGCGCGCGGCATCGCCGCGTCCGAGTCCGGTGTGGTCATGCACGGCCCGACGTTCATGGGCAACCCGCTCGCCTGCGCCGTGGCGAGCGCCTCGATCGACCTGCTGCTGGCCCGCCACTGGAAGGCCGACGTCGACCGGATCCACGCGCGGCTGACCGCGGGGCTCGAGCCGCTGCGCGCGGCGCCGGGCGTGGCCGACGTACGCACCCTCGGTGCGGTGGGGGTGGTGCAGCTCGACCATCCCGTCGACAACCCCGCGGCGACCGAGGCCGCCCTCGCGGCCGGCGTGTGGCTGCGGCCGTTCCGCGACCTGGTCTACGCGATGCCGCCGTACGTCGCCTCCGACGACGAGCTGGACACCCTCGTCGAGGGCATCACGGCGGCGGTGGCTGCCGGATGAGCGCCTGGGAGGGGTGGCTCGCGGATCGAGCGGCCGCGCGCGACGACGCGGGCCTGACGCGGCGACTGCGGCCACGGGCCGCGGAGGACGCCACCATCGACCTCGCGGGCAACGACTACCTCGGGCTGTCCGCCGACCCACGGGTGCGGTCGGCCGCGGCCTCGGCCGCGCAGCGGTACGGCGCCGGGGCCGGTGCCTCACGCCTGGTCACCGGCACCCTCGACCTGCACGCGTCGCTCGAGGAGGAGCTGGCCGGCTGGCTCGGCCACGAGGCCGCCCTGGTCTTCTCGACCGGCTACCACGCCAACCTCGGCGTCATCACCGCACTGGCGGATCGCTCCGTGCGCGTCGTGTCGGACGCGCACGTGCACGCCTCGCTGATCGACGCGATCCGGCTGTCGCGTGCGGCGGTGACGGTGGTGTCGCACAACGACGTGGACGCCGTCCGGGACGCCGTCGGTGCCGCCACCGAGGAGCGTGTGCTCGTCGTGGTCGAGTCGATCTACTCGGTGCTCGGCGACGCCGCTCCGCTGGCCGAGCTGTCCACGATCTGCGAGGCAGCGGGTGCGCTGCTGGTGGTCGACGAAGCCCACGGCGTGGGCGTGCACGGCCCCGGGCTGGTCACCCGGCTCGGGCTGGCCGACCTGCCGCACGTCGTCGTGAGCGCCACCCTGTCCAAGTCGATGGGCGCCCAGGGCGGCGCGGTGCTCGGCTCCTCCGCGCTGCGCGAGCACCTGGTCAACACGGCCCGGCCGTTCATCTTCGACACCGGCCTCGCCCCCGCCCCGACCGCCGGAGCGCTCGCGGCGCTGCGGATCATGCGCGACGACCCGGCGCTGGGGCAGCGGGTGCTGACCCGCGTGCGCGGGCTCGCCGACGCGCTCGGTGTCGTCGCGCCCGACGGTGCGGTGCTGTCCATCCCGATGTCGTCGCCGCAGGCCGCCGTCGCCGCCCAGGCCGCGGCGCTCGAGGCCGGCCTGCGGGTCGGGTGCTTCCGCCCGCCGTCGGTCCCCGACGGCATCTCCCGGCTGCGGGTGACCGCGTCCGCCGGCGTACCGGACGAGGACTGGGAGCGCGCCGTCGACCAGCTGATCCACATCGTGAAGGAGCACTCGTGACCCGGGTCATCGTCGTCACCGGAACCGACACCGACGTCGGCAAGACCATCGCCACCGCCGCGATCGCCGCGACCACCGAGGGGTCGGTCGTGGTGGTGAAGCCGGTGCAGACCGGCGTACCGGCCGACACGAACGAGGGCGCCGACGCGGCGAAGGTGCGCGCGCTCACCGGCGTACCGGTGCAGGAGCTCACCCGGCTCGACGACCCGCTGGCGCCCGACGTGGCCGCGCGGCGGCAGGGCGTGCGGATCCCGCCGGTGACCGTGCACGCGGCGTACCTGCGCCGGCTCGCCAACGACTACGACACCGTCGTCGTGGAGGGTGCCGGCGGCCTGCTGGTGCGACTCGACGAGGACGGCGGCACGCTGCTCGACATGACCGTGGCGCTGCGCGACTCGATGCCCGAGGCGACGGTCGAGGTGGTCGTGGTGACCCGCGCCGGACTGGGCACCCTCAACCACACCGAGCTGACGGTGCAGGCCCTACGCGGCCGGGAGATCGAGCCGAGCGGCCTGATCATCGGCTCGTGGCCCACCGAGCCCGGGCTGGCCGAGGAGACCAATCGCGACGAGCTCCCACGCGTCACCGGGGTGCCGGTCATCGGCGTGATCCCGGCGGGTGCCGGGAGCCGCGACCGGCTGGGGTTCCAGCTGGCCGCGCCGCGCTGGATGACTCCGTAGCCCGCGAGTTCAGACTTGTGGTCAACCGAAACCATCGATTCGGTCGACCATCAGTCTGAACTCGCGCTACCAGAGGGGTGGGTGGCGGTCCTTCCACGGCACGGCAGCCTCGATCTGCGCGGCGAGCGAGAGCAGCAGCTCCTCCTCGGCGGGACGGCCGGCGAGCATGATGCCGACCGGCAGGCCGTCGGGGGTCTGGTGCAGCGGCAGCGAGAGCGCGGGCATCCCGGTGACGTTCCACGCCGAGGTCCACGGCGTGAAGCGCTTCTGGGCCTCGAAGTCCGCGGCCGGGTCCTCGTCGTCGCGGATCGCGCCGACCGGGAGCGGCGGCTGGGCGAGGGTCGGGGTCAGCACGGCGTCGTACGGCGCCAGCGCGACCAGCGCGTCGGCGGCGTACCGCCGCAGCTGGCCGATCGCCAGCCCGAACTGCGGGCCGGAGAGCGCCTCGCCGCGCTCCCCCAGCCAGCGGGTCAGCGGCCGGATCATCCCGCGCTGCTGCTCGCTCAGGTTGACCGTCGACAGCGCCGTCAGCACCGCCCAGCAGACCTCGAACACCGGCACCGCCTCGGGCGGGAGCGGAGACTGGAACGGCTCCACCGAGTGGCCCAGCGCGGTCAGCAGGTCCGTCGCGTCGTCGAGCGCCCGGCTGACCTCGGGGTGGACCTGGGTCTCGGCGATGATCGGGTCCTTGATCCGGGCGATCCGCAGCCGGCCGGGCGGTCGTGAGCAGGCCGCCAGGAAGGTGTCGTCCGGCTCCGGTGCCCACGACGGGTCGCCCGCGCGGCGGCCCGCGAGCACGTCCAGCAGCGCGGCGGCGTCGGCGACGGTCCGGGCGATGGAGCCGGAGGTGGACAGGCCGATCGGGTCGCCGTACATGGGGAAGCCGGAGATGCGGCCCCGACTCGGCTTGAGGCCCACCAGCCCGCAGCAGGACGCGGGGATCCGGATCGAGCCGCCGCCGTCGGAGCCGTGGGCGACCGGGACCAGCCCCGCCGCCACGGCCGATGCCGCGCCTCCCGACGAACCGCCCGCCATCCGGGTGAGGTCCCAGGGAGTCACGGCCGGGGGCCGTCCCTCGGGCTCGGTGTAGCAGGGCGAGCCGAATTCCGGGGTCGAGGTCTTGCCGAGGCTGATCAGCCCCGCGTCCTCCATGGACAGCGCGATCGCGTCGGAGACCTGCGGGACGTGGCCGGCGAAGACCGGCGAGCCGAACGCCGTCGGCACGCCACGGGTCAGGTTCAGGTCCTTGATCGCGGACGGTACGCCGGCCAGCGGGAACGCCTCCCCGACCGGCCCCACCGCGGCGATCTCGCGCGCCCGCTGCCGTGCCGCGTCGGGGTCGCGGAACGCGAACGCCCCGTCGACCAGCTCGCTCGGCAGCGACTCGGCCCGCGCCAGGTAGTGCTCGGTCAGCTCGACCGGGCTCAGCTCGCCCGATCGGATCAGCGCGCCCTGCTCGAGGGCGGTCAGGTCGTGCAGCTCGCTCACGCGACGACGCTACCGCCCGCTACCGCGCCGCCGCCCGCCACTCGCGCTGCAGGATCGCGAAGTCGACCTCGGTGGTCCACTCGCCCTTGAACCACTCGTTCTCGACCAGCACGGCCTCCTGGCGCATCCCGATCCTGCGCAGCACCGCGGCCGAGGCCGGGTTGCGCTCGTCGATCCGCGCGCCGACGCGGTGCAGGTCGAGGCCGTCGAAGCACAGGGCCAGCAGCGCTGCGGCCGCCTCGGTGGCGAAGCCGTGGCCGTGGTGGTCGGGGTGGAAGACGTAGCCGATCTCGCCGGACTGGTGCTCCAGGGAGTGCAGGAACACGATCACGTCGCCGACCAGCTCGCCGGTGTCGCGGCGTACGACGACCAACTGCAGGTGCTGCCCCTGGTCGGTCAGGGTGCTGCGCCGGCGCTCGGGATCGGCGAAGGACGCGGTGATCGACTCGAGCGTCGCCGGCACCGGCGGGATGTAGCGGCAGACGTCCTCACGCGAGCGGTAGGCCAGCATCGGCTCGAGGTCGGTCGGGACCTCGACCGGGCGCAGCAGCAGGCGCTCGGTCAGCACCGGGTACGCCGGCTCGAAGGGCAGTCGCACCATCACGCGGTGTGGCGCCGCAAGCCGTAGGTGATGCCGTCCACGAGCGCCTCCCAGGAGGCCTCGATCACGTTCGCGCCGACGCCCACGGTGACCCAGGTCGACTCGCCGTCGGTGTGGTCGATGAGCACGCGCGTGATCGCGTCCGTGCCGTGGCCCTGGTCCAGGATGCGCACCTTGAAGTCGATCAGCTCGAACCGCGCGACGTCGGGGAAGGCCTGCACGATCGCCGTGCGCAGCGCCTGGTCCAGCGCGTTCACCGGCCCGTTGCCCTCGCCGGTCACGACGTAGCGGACGCCCTCGGCGCGCAGCTTGACGGTCGCCTCGGAGACAGCCTCGTCCTCGGGCCGCGGGTTCGTCACGGTCTCGGTGATGACCCGCCAGCTCTCGACGTCGAAGTACGACGGCCGCGTGCCGGTCACCTCCTCGGCGAGCAGCAGCTCGAAGGATGCGTCGGCCGCCTCGAAGGTGTAGCCGCCGGACTCCAGCTCCTTGACCCGCTTGGTGACCCGCGAGACCAGCTCGGGGTCGCCGGACAGGTCGAAGCCGAGCTCCTTGCCCTTGAGCTCGATGCTCGCGCGGCCGGCCATCTCCGAGACCAGCAGCCGCATGTCGTTGCCGACGCCGGCCGGGTCCATGTGCTGGTAGAGGTCGGGATCGACCTTGATCGCCGAGGCGTGCAGGCCCGCCTTGTGCGCGAAGGCGCTGGTGCCCACGTAGGGCTGGCGCGACGCCGGCGGCACGTTGGTGACCTCCGCGACCGCGTGCGCGATCCGGGTCGCCTCGGTCAGCAGCCCGGGCGGCAGCACCTGCCGGTCGAGCTTGAGCTCCAGGTTCGCGACCACGTTGACGAGGTCGGCGTTGCCGGTGCGCTCGCCGTACCCGTTGATGCAGCCCTGCACGTGGCTCGCGCCGGCGGCGACCGCGGCGAGGGTGTTCGCGACCGCGCAGCCGGTGTCGTTGTGGCAGTGGATGCCGACGCGTACGCCGGTGGTGTCGATGACGTCGCGCACCACGTCGGAGACCCAGTCCGGGAGCATGCCGCCGTTGGTGTCGCACAGCGCGACGACGTCGGCGCCGGCGTCGTACGCCGTGCGCAGGACCTCGAGCGCGTAGGACCGGTCCAGCCGGTAGCCGTCGAAGAAGTGCTCCGCGTCGAGGAACACCTGCTGCCCCTCGGCGCGCAGGTGGGCGACGGTGTCGCGGACCATGGCGAGGTTCTCGGCGAGCGTGGTGCGCAGCGCCTTCTCGACGTGCCCGGCGTGCGACTTCGCGACCAGCGTGACCACGCCGGCCCGGCTGTCGCGCAGGGCCGCGACCTGGGGGTCGTCCGCAGCGGCGGTGCCGGCCTTGCGGGTGGCGCCGAACGCGGCGAGGCGCGCATGCTGCAGGTCCAGCTCGGTGGCGGCGCGCCGGAAGAACTCGGTGTCCTTGGGGTTCGCGCCCGGCCAGCCGCCCTCGATGAACCCCACCCCGAGGCCGTCGAGGTGCCGCGCGATCGCGAGCTTGTCCGCGACCGTGGGGTTGAGGCCCTCCTGCTGCATGCCGTCGCGCAGCGTGGTGTCGTAGACGTGGAAGGCGCCGTGCAGGTCGAGGGCGGGCTTGTCGTTCATGTCCGGCCCATTCTGACAGAGGCGTGACGCACGTCGCGTGCCGTGTCACGATCGCGCCATGACCTCCCGCTGGTCGATCGACTCGACCAACTCGCTGCTCAGCATCGGGTCCTTCGACTCGGTGCTGTCGATCGGCTCCTCGCACTCGGTGCTCTCGATCGGCTCGGCGGCCTCGTTCGGGTCGATCGGGTCGTTCGCGTCCGTCGCATCGGTCGGCTCGGCAGCCTCGCACCTGTCGCTCGGCTCGTTCGGCTCGGTGCGGTCCTCGGGCTCGGTGCTCTCCGCGGGCGGCGTGCTGTCGTGGCGCCACCACGACCACGGCCCGCGCCGGATCGCCGTCGTGGCCGCTGCCCTGACGGTCGCCACCGCGGTGGTCGCGCTCCGGATCCGGTACGCCGAACCCGAGCCTGCCTAGAGCCTGGCTAGAAGGGCGCGCCGCTGGCGGGGGCCCAGTCGATGCCCGAGGACCCGGCCAGGAGCGCGAGCAGCGCGGCGATGCCCGCGAGGACCGTGCACACGATCAGCCACGAGACGGCCCGCCGCGCAGCGGGGTTCACCAGGCGCCCGAGCGGCCCGCGGAAGCGGTCGCCGCCGGGGCCGGTCCACAGCGCCAGCGCGCCCGCGGCACCAGCCGCGAACAGCGAGGTCGGCAGGTCGCCGAGCGCGAAGCCCACCAGCCCGACGGCGGCCCCGACGAGGACGGCCCAGAGCATCAGGACGAAGGCCCCGGGCACGGCCCGGCCGACGTGCCAGGGGCCGGTCGCGACGAGCCGCGGTCCGTCGTACCACTTCGGCCCGCGGACGGTACGCCGGTCCGCGACCGCCGACGCGGCTAGCGAGCCGGAGCGCAGGACCCACACCAGGACCGTCAGCGCTGCCAGCGCCAGCCAGGGCGCGGCCGCGACGGCGCCACCGGCGGCCAGCGCACCGCAGCCCACGACGGTCGCCCGGCGTACCTTCTCGCCGAAGGGGACCGGCTCGGCGACGGGATCGAGCAGGCCGTGCTGCTGGTCCCACTCCTGCTCCATCCGGGTGACTGCCGCGGGCGCCGCGGTGGGCGCCGCGGCCTCCTCGGGCAGCACGGCCGTCCCGCCCTCACGCGGGGCGGTCGGGAGCGAGGCGAGCGGGGCGTTCAGGGTCGGCGGGGCGGGCTGCGCGGACCGGGTGATCGGCGTGACGGACGCGACCGGGCTCCCCGGGTTCACCAGCGGCCGGGTCTCCGGGCCGAGCACGCCACGGCCCGGCGGGGACACCCGCGGCGCCTCGGGGTCGGTGCTGAGGGGGCGCAGCCAGGCCAGCAGCTCGTCGAGCAGCGGACGGTCGAGCGGGTCGGGCGCGAGGGCCGCGTCGAGGACCGCGTGCAGCGGCGAGGGGACGCCGCTGAGGTCGTGCTGCCCACGGCGGGCCCGGTCGAGGATCGCCATCGCCGGCCCGCGGCCGTACGGCGCCCGCCCGGTCGCGGCGAACGCCACCGTCGCCGCCCAGGCGTGCACGTCGGCGGCCGGGGTCGCGTCGTCGCCGTACAGGATCTCCGGCGCGAGGTAGCCCGGCGTGCCGAGCAGGTAGCCGGTCTGGGTGAGCCGGGGGTCCTCCGCGACCCGGGCCAGCCCGAAGTCGATGAGGATCGGCGTGCGACCCTCCATCAGCACGTTGGACGGCTTGATGTCGCGGTGCAGGACGCCCGCGCGGTGCACGGCCGCCACGCCCTCGGCCAGGCAGCCCGCCAGCCAGTCCAGGTCGCGGCCGGCGATCGGGCCTTCCTCGGCGACGTGGTCGTACAGCGACAGACCCGGCACGTAGCGGGTCACGACGTACGGCACCTCCGCCCAGGGATCGGCGTCGAGGACCTCCGCGATCCACGGGCTGCGCACCCGCTCCAGGGACGCGACCTCGCGCGCGAGCCGGCTGCGGGCCTCCCTGTCCCCCACGACCTGCGGGCGCAGCACCTTGAGGGCGACCCGGTGCCCGTCGCGGCCGCGGGCGAGGTGGACGATGCCCATGCCGCCCTCGCCCAGCCGGGTGAGCAGCGTGTAGTCGCCCACGCGTTCGGGCGCGCCGCCACCGGGCTGGATCGTCACGGAGCGAGGCTACCCGGGCGCCGCCCGGGATCGGCGCAGCGGCGCCGTAGGGTGGCCGCCATGACGCCCACGCCCACGCCTGCCCCGTCGATGAGCGTCGACGCCGCCTACCGGCTGTTCTCGAACAGCACGCTGGTGCGCAGCCACCGCGACTCCGTGCCCGCGATCGTGCTGCGCCGGCGGATGCAGTCGATGTTCCTGCGCATGTGCCGCGACCTCGAGCCGACGATCGCGTTCGAGGCCGGCGCCCACGAGGCGACCTTCAGCCGCACCGTCAAGGAGCAGACGCCGAGCGCTCGCGTCGTCGCTTTCGAGGCCAACCCCCACGTGCACGCCAAGTACGCCGCCGAGCTGGCCGCCGCCGGCGTCGACTACGTCCACACGGCCGTGGCGGACCGCGCCGGCGAGATCGACCTGACCATCCCGCTGCGGGTCCAGGACCAGGACCGCCCGCTCGACGGCACCAGCGCCAGCCTCGGCACCCACCGCACCCTGGAGCGCTCCGAGCACGTCACCGTCCCCGCGGCGCGCCTCGACGACCTCGTGACCGTCGGGCCGGACGACCGGGTGGTCGCGTGGATCGACGTCGAGGGCGCGAACGGTCCCGTCCTGGAGTCGGGTCGCGAGGTCCTCGCCCGCACGTCGCTGGTCTACATCGAGGTCGAGAGCGAGACCGTCTGGGACGGCCAGTGGATCGACGTCGACGTCGCCCGCTTCTTCGCCGAGCTCGGCCTGGTGCCGATCCTGCGCGACATCCAATCACCCGACCGGGCGTTCCAGCACAACGTCGTGTACGCCGCCCCGGAGATCGCCTCCGACCGCGCCACCGCGCGGCGGGCCTACCAGCTATTCCGCCCCGTCGAAGGCTGAGCTCAGACGATCCGGCGCATCCAGCCGAAGGTGTCGTCGGCGCGACCGAACTGCACGTCGACCAGCGCCTGACGGATCTTCATGGTGAGCTCCTGCGACGCAGGGGCCGCGGTGTCGCCGTGGGCCGTCTTCAGCGCACCGACGGGCGTGATGACGGCGGCGGTGCCGCAGGCGAAGATCTCGGTGATCCGGCCGCTGGCGACGCCGTCGCGCCACTCGGCGATGTCGAACTTCCGCTCGGTCACGTGGTGGCCCATCTTGCCGAGCAGCTCGATGATCGAGGCACGGGTGATGCCCTCGAGGATGGTGCCGGTCTCGGGCGTGACGACCGAGCCGTCGTCGTACACGAAGTACATGTTCATGCCGCCGAGCTCCTCGACGTACTTCCCCTCCTGGGCGTCGAGGAAGACCACCTGGTCGCAGCCCTGGCCGTAGGCCTCCTGCTGCGCGACGAGCGACGAGGCGTAGTTGCCGCCGGTCTTGGCCGCGCCCATGCCGCCGCGGCCGGCGCGGGTGTAGTCCTCGGAGAGCCACAGCGTGACCGGCTTGATGCCGCCCTTGAAGTAGGCGCCGGCGGGCGAGGCGATCACCATGAAGGTGACGTGCTCGGCGGGGCGCACGCCCAGGAACTTCTCGCTCGCGAACATGAAGGGCCGCAGGTACAGGCTCTTCTCGCCCTCGTTGTCCGGCACCCAGCGCGCGTCGACCTCGACCAGCGCGGACACGCCCTGCACGAAGTCCTCGACCTCGAGGACGGGCAGCGCGAGCCGGTGGCTGGAGCGGACCATGCGCTGCGCGTTGGCCTCGGGCCGGAACGCCCAGATCGAGCCGTCGGCGTGGCGGTAGGCCTTCATGCCCTCGAAGATCTCCTGCGCGTAGTGCAGGACGGCAGCCGCGGGGTCGAGGGTGATCGGGCCGTACGGCGTGATGCGGGCGTCGTGCCAGCCCTCGGCCGGGGTCCACTCGACGGTCAGCATGTGGTCGGTGAAGTGCGTGCCGAACCCGGGGTTGGACAGGATCTCTGCCAGCCGCGCGTCATCGGTCGGGTTCGCAGAAAGCGTGGTGGTGATCTGCATGGTCATCAATCTAATCCTTCGAGTGTGGGGGTGGCAGCCGGGCTTCTCCGCACCTCGAAGGTGCGGTCAGCCGGCTACTCGGGCGGCGACGGAGTCACCGACGGCCGGCGTGTGGATCGCCTGGCCGGGGGTGCGCGCCTCGAGCTCGGCCAGTACGGCGGTCTCGACGCGGGCCGCCGCCTCGGGGTGGCCGAGGTGGTCCAGCAGCAGGGCGCCGGAGAGGATGGCGGCGATCGGGTCGGCGATGAGCTGACCGGCGATGTCGGGGGCCGAGCCGTGGACCGGCTCGAACATCGACGGCGCGGTGCGGTCGGGGTTCACGTTGCCCGACGCGGCCAGGCCGATGCCGCCGGTGATCGCGGCGGCGAGGTCGGTGATGATGTCGCCGAAGATGTTGTCGGTGACGATCACGTCGAAGCGCTGCGGGTCGGTCGCCATGAAGATCATGACGGCGTCGATGTGCAGGTAGTCGACCGTGACGTCGGGGAACTCCGCGGCGACCTCCTGGGTGATCCGCCACCACAGCGAGCCCGCGTTCACCAGCACGTTGGTCTTGTGCACGAGGGTGAGCTTCTTGCGGCGCCTCTGGGCGCGGTGGAAGGCGTCGCGGACGACCCGCTCCACGCCGTACGCGGTGTTGATCGACACCTCGGTGGCGACCTCGGCCTTGGTGCCGGTGCGCATCGAGCCGCCGTTGCCGACGTACAGGCCCTCGGTGCCCTCGCGGACGACGACGAAGTCCAGCTCGCCGCGGCCCAGCACGGCGTCGGACAGCGGCGAGACCGAGCCCGGGTAGAGCTTGGACGGACGCAGGTTCACGTAGTGGTCGAGCTCGAAGCGGAGCTTGAGCAGCAGGCCGCGCTCGAGGATGCCCGGGGGCAGGTTCGGGTCGTTCGGCTTCCCGCCGACCGCGCCGAGCATGATCGCGTCGGCGCCGCGGATCTCCTCGAGCACCGATGCGGGCAGCACCTCGCCGGTGGCCAGGTAGTTCTCGGCGCCGAGCGCGTAGTGGGTCTGCTCGAACTTCACGCCCTCCGGCGCAGCGGCCTCGAGCACCTTCAGAGCCTCGGCGGTGACCTCGGGGCCGATCCCGTCACCGGGGACGACGGCGAGGGCGACACTGCCCTGGGCAGGGGGGAACGCGTTCGTGCTCATGGGTCCGAAATCTAGTTGTCGTCGGGGCGTGCGGCCGCGTCGTCTCGCTGGTCAAACGGGTCGAACGAGGCGGCGGCGGGGTGCAGCGGGTGGTCCTCGTCGTGCTGGGCGGGACCCCAGTAGACGTGGGCCGGACGGGTGCGGTCGTGCGTGGTCGAGAACATCGGGCGATTCCTTGCATCAAAGACTTCTACGGGTGATGAGAAGCCGATGCGGGAATCGGGGATACGCCGCTAGCACCGCGGCGAGGTGGCCTCTCTCAGGCCCCGCCGCGGCGCTGAATTACGAGAAGAAACTCGAGTGCGCTCCGCATGGTGGGATCACCGTACCGCATCTTGGAGGCTCCGTCAGACTGTTCTCATCATGAGTGCGCCCCCGGATCTGCCTGACGTCGTGCTGCGCGCGTTCGACGTGTGCCGGCGCGCCGGCTACGTGTCGTTCTGCCGCACCGAGACCGGCCGGCTGCTCGCCGCCCTCGCCGCGACCCGCAACGGGGTGATGGCCGAGTTCGGCACCGGCTGCGGGGTCGGCACGGCCTGGCTGCGCTCCGGCGTCCGCGGTACGACGACCACGATCCTCACCGCCGAGCTGGACCCCAAGCTGGCCGCCGCGGCGTCGGAGATCTTCGTCGACGACGCCCTCGTGGACGTGCTGACGGCCGACTGGTCCACGCTGATGGACAAGGGCCCGTACTCCCTGCTCTTCATGGACTCCGGCGACCCCGAGTCGGTGCGGGTCGATCGCATCGCCGACCTGGTCGAGCCCGGCGGCCTCGTGGTGCTCGACGACTTCTACCCCTGCGAGCTGTGGCCGCCGATCACCGCCGGCCGCGTCGACACGCTGCGCGAGGAGTGGCTCACCGACGAGCGCTTCACCGCCGTCGAGGTGATGGTCGCCCCGGACGCCTCCGTCATCCTCGCCACCCGTCGGTAGCCGCTTCGGGACCAAGGTCCCGCGTTTCGCCGGAGGTCGTTCGGGTACCGCGTCATCCGGTGGACGTACCGCGGCCACCACTGACAGGAGGTGGAGAACCCATGATCATCCTGGGTGTCATTCTGCTGATCCTCGGAGCGCTGTTCCATGTGGCGATCCTGTGGACACTCGGCATCATCGCCATCGTCGTCGGAGCGATCCTGTGGATCGCCGGTGCCGCCGGCCACTCCGTCGGCCCAAGGACGCACTACTGGTGAGGCATGACGCCTCGCCCAGGGCCGCCTCGCCCATGACGAGGCGCGTCCCAGCGCCGAGGTAGATGCGGTCGTCGCCGTCGTGCCCGCGCCTCTCCCCGCACAGCGGAGAGGGGTGCGGGCCGGCGGCGTCGGCGACTCAGGACTCGCCGGGAGCCGCCTTGCGGATGACCAGGCGGGTCCAGGCGCCGAGATAGATCCGGTCGTCGCCGTCGAGCTCGCGCTTCTGGCCCGCCACCAGTGGGGTCGCGGGGAGCGGACCGACGGCGTCGGCGACGTACGTGCCGTTGGAGGACCCGAGGTCCTCCACCCACCAGCGCGTCCCGTCGGTGGTCAGCTGGCAGTGCCGGCGGCTGATCCCCGAGTCCGAGGACAGGTCGATGTCGGGGTGGATGCCGCGGCTCTGGGAGGCACGCCCGACCAGCAGCGACCGCGTCCGCAGCGGTACGACGGACGGCAGGCCCGCCGAGGGCAGCGGGTCGTCGGACTCCTGGGCGGCGTACCAGTCGGGGTCGATCCAGATCTCCGCGACCCAACCGGGCTCGATCGCCGGCGCCGCGGGGGTCGTGGGCGCGGCACCCAGCGGCGGCGGGGCCTCGGCGCCGGCGTCCGGCAGCGACGGCGGCGCCAGCGGTCGCGGCATGCTGCCGGTGGTGAAGTCGTAGCCGCAGGCCTCGCAGAACAGCGCGTTGGCCGGGTTGACCACCTGGCAGTTCGGGCAGGTGGCCGGGGCGTCGGCCGCGTCGGCCGGCTGCGGGTCCTCCGCCGGCTGCTCCGCGGGCTCCTCCGCCGCCGCCGGCGCGGGCTGGTCGCCGATCGGGAGGCCGCAGACGTCGCAGTAGTCGTCGGCCGACGACTGGTGCCCGGCCGGGCAGGTCGAGGTCATGAGGTCGTGTCCCGGCGGATCCGGGTCGTCTTCGTGGATGCGGTGTCCAGGGCCATCTCGTCTGCCTTCTCGACGGAGCGCTTCAGCTTGACCGTACCCTCGGCCTCGTTCTCCACGTCCACCACCTTGCGCAGCTTGGAGGTGGCCTCGTCGTTGCCGGTCTGCGCGGCGAGCTGCACGGCCCGGCCCAGCTTGGTGGTCGCGGTCGCGTCGTCACCGGCGGCCTTGGCCGCGAGGCCCTCCTGGATCGCCTGGGCGAGCTCGGTCTGGCCGGTGTAGTGGGCGACCTGCTGGTCGATCTTCGTGGTCAGCGACTCGTCGCCGGACCAGCGGGCCTTGACCAGGCCCTGGGCGACGACGTCGTTGCCGACGACGAGCTGCACGCGTGCGGCGAGCTGCTCCTGGCCGATCGCCTTGGCCGCCACCCGCACCGCCACGTGGTAGTCGCGCGACTCGTCGGCCCAGCCGCCGGTCGGGAAGTCGCCGGTGAGCGGGTTGACCTCGACCCGGCGGGCGGTGAGGTCCTCGACCGTCGGCGACACCTGGCGCACGAACAGGATCTGGGAGCCCTGCGGCGCCCAGACCCGCAGCTTGGCGTCGGCGACGCCGCGCGCCATCGAGGCCCGCATGATGTCCTGGAACTGGGCGCGCATCTCGCTGGGCCCGGGGATGATGTCGACCGTCCCCAGCAGGGCCTCCGAGATCCGGCGTACCTCCGCCACCTGCCAGTCGGTGCCGACGCCGCGGCAGTCGGCCTGGAAGTAGCCGGTCGCGCGCCGGATCGCGTCATCGAGCTTGCCGGGGCGCTCCCGGTTCTCGCCGTCGGTCAGCAGCAGGACGTGCCGCTGGGTCACCGACGGGACGGAGGTGAACAGCTGGCCGGCGAGGTCGAGCCAGGTGCTGATGGCCGTGCCGCCGCTGCCGACGAAGCGCGCGGCCGCGCTCTTGGCCTCGGTGCGGGTGCGCTCGTCCATCCGGACCATGCCCGGGCCGCTGGAGACCTGCGGGTAGGCGAGCATCGCGTGGTCGGCGCCCGCGATGACCGCGAACCAGGTGCCGTCGACGATCTCGTCGAGCGCGGCCTTGGCGCCGTCGATCGCCGCCCGCATCGTGTCCGGGCCCATCGAGCCGGAGGTGTCGACGATGATGATCTCGCCGGCATCGCCCGCGCTGCCCTGGCCGGCCGTGCCGGCGCCCGCGCACGTGATCGTGACGATCGCGTTGACGTCGGTCCCGCCGTCCGGGAGGTACTCGTTCTGGTAGACCGCGGCGCTGAACTCAGCCATCGTTCTGTCCTTCTTCCTGTGCTCCTGCGCTCTGACTTGCCGGTGCCCCGGCCTGCTCGAGCCGCGCGACCGCGACCGTGATGTTGTCGTGCCCACCGCACGTCGTCGCGAATTCGACCAACGACGAGGCCAGGGCCAGAGGTTCCCGGGTGCCGGCGGCAGCGACCTGGGCTGCCAGCTCGGCGGGCAAGGACGCGTAGTTCCACAGCCCGTCCGAGCAGACCACGAGCCAGCCCGGCGCGGTGACGTCGAGCTGCCCGATGCGCGGGGTGATGTCCGGGCTGTCCCGCCCGAGCCACTTGGTGATCGCGTGGGCCTGCGGCGAGGTCTCCGCCTGCTCCCTGGGTACGCCGGCGGACATCTGCAGCTGCGCCATCGAGTCGTCGACCGACAGCTGCACGCCCTCACCGGTGTCGGGCAGCCAGTAGGCACGCGAGTCGCCGATGTTCGCGACGTGCACCCGGGTGCCCTCCACGATCCCGCACACGAACGTCGCCGACGCGGGGTTCGGCGAGTCGGGGTCGGTGGTCGCGACGATGGCGGTGTTGGCCGCGGTGACCGCGTCCGCGAACGTCCTGGCCACGGCGGCCTCGCGGCTCTGCGCGGTGCCCATGCCGGTCGGCAGCGGCCGGCGCAGCACCTCGCGCGCAGCCTTCGCCCCGGCCAGCGAGGCGACGTCGGAGTCGACCGAGCTGGAGACGCCGTCCAGGACGATCAGCACCGCCCGCGACCCGGGCTCGGCGGCGGCGAGCAGCGCCATCGCGTCCTCGTTGCGCTCGTGCACGACACCGCGGTCGCAGACACCGGCCACCCAGGCGGCGGGCGTCTCCTCGAAGTGGTCGCGCTCGCTGGGTGCCTTGGTGCCGCACACCGTGCAGTAGTAGTCGGGGCCGACCTCTCCCCCACAGCTCGCGCACGGGCGACGGCCGGCGGGCGCGACCGGGTCCGGCAGCGCGTCGGCCGGGCGCCGGGTCGGCGCGCTGATCGGCGCGCCCTCCAGCGGACCGCCGTCGGCCGGCGCCGGAGCGGTGGTGACCGCCGCCGGCGTACCGACCTCGGCGCCGCAGCTCTCGCAGAACCGCACGCCCTCGGGGACCGCGGCCCCGCACTTCGGGCAGGTCATACCAGGCTCCAGGTCCGTACGGCGTTGGCGCGGTTGACCAGGTCGATCCGCTCGCGCCGGTCGTGGTGGTCGCGGGCGAGACCGCGCAGCGCCGACTCCAGCGCGGCCCGGACGGCACGCTCCGACGCCTCCACCGAGCCGATCCGCGCGCCCTGCACGGTGGTCGCCGACACCATCGGCAGGGCCTCGGAGAGGATCCGCACCCGGTACTCGTTCTTGTCGGCCGGGTCGAGCTGGGCGGCCTCGACGGTGCGCATCGCCTGGTCCAGCAGCCCGAGGTCCTGGCGCTTGTCGGCGAGCAGCACGTCGGCGCGCAGCCGGCGGCTCTGGGTGAAGCCGCGGCTCGTGGTCGGCACGAGGTCCAGGGCCTTGCAGGCTCCGTCGGTATCACCCGCCGCCGCCCTGACCCGGGCCATGCCGAACGCCGAGGAGGGCACGTACGCCGCGTCGGTGGCCAAGCACGCCCGGTACAGCGCCTCGGCGACGTCGGGCAGACCGCCACGCTCGCAGGCGTAGGCCAGGGCGAGCTTCGGCGCCAGCTCCCCGGGCACCTGCTGGTAGACGGCGTTGAAGGAGGCCTTGGCGCCCTCCCAGTCGCCGTTCGAGACCGCGGCGAGCCCCTCGATCCACAGCGCCCGCCACTCCCACGGGTCGTCGGAGAGCAGCGAGGCGGCGTACCGCTGGGCCAGCACGGAGTCGTTCAGCTCCAGCGCCGCGCGTGCCCGGCTCAGCCACACCTCGGCGGAGTCCTCGGGCGCCCGCTGCAGTGCGTCGAGGCGCTCCTTCGGGTCGTCGGTGCCGATCGTGACGAGCCAGGTGTGCTGGGGGTCGGTCGTGTCTTCGCGCAGCGAGGGCAGCTGGTCCCAGGACTCGATCGGCCCGGCCGTCGCGGGCGTCTCGAAGAGCACCGACGCGGCGGAGGTCAGCGCCGTGCCGTCGTGGCCGCGCGCGACGGTCTCGCGCAGGACGCCGAGCATCTGCGTGCGCAGCTCGTCGACGGAGGCGAACCGGTCGGCGGGATCGGTCGCGCAGCACTTGGCGAGCAGCCAGTACAGCGAGTCGTTGGCCTGGAACAGCGGGGTCTGGTCCACCGGCGGCAGCGAGTAGAGATAGGTGCCCTGGTAGCCGCGGAACTCCAGGCACAGCACCAGCAGGGTGCGCCCGATCGTGTAGACGTCGGAGGCCACCGACGGGCCGACCTCGGCCACCTCGGGCGCCTGGTAGCCGACGGTGCCGTAGATCGCCGACTCCTGGTCGTCGATGCGGCGTACGCCGCCGAGGTCGATCAGCTTCATCGCGTCGCCGACCTGGATCATGTTGTCGGGCTTGAAGTCGCAGTAGACCAGGCCGAGGTCGTGCAGGTACTGGAACGCCGGCAGCAGCTCCAGGATGTAGGCGAGCGACTGGTCCACCGGCAGCGGGTCGTAGGCGCCGCCGTTGGCCGCCATCCGGTCCTTGAGGATCTCCTTGACCGACTTGCCGCCGACGTACTCCATGACGATGTAGCCGGCACCCTCGTGGGTGACGAAGTTGTAGATCTCGACGATGGAGGGGTGCTCGACCTGGGCCAGGAACTGCTGCTCGGCGATGGCCGCCGCGAGCGCGTCGGGGTCGCCGGAGTTGAGCAGGCCCTTGAGCACCACCCAGCGGTTCGAGACGTTGCGGTCGCGGGCCAGGTAGATCCAGCCGAGACCGCCGTGCGCGAGGGCGCCGGCGACCTCGTACTGCCCGGCGACCAGGTCGCCGGCCTTGAGCTTCGGGGTGAACGAGAACCCGGTGCCGCACTGCGGGCAGAAGCCCTCCGCGCGCCCGGGCTGCCCGTCGTGTCCGCGGCCCACGGCCGCGCCGCACTTGGCGCAGGACCGCTTCTCCTCGGGCACCTGCGGGTCGGCCATGATCGCGGCGGCCGGGTCGATCGTGGGGGCGGGCGGCACCGAGGTCAGCCCCGCGCCGAGGCGGGCGGCGCGCAGGCGCTGGGATCCCGTGCGGGTACGCCGCGTGGCGTGCGAGCCGGACAGGCCGGCCCGCTTCGAGCCGATCGCCGCGGAGGCGACGCGCGAGGACGAGGAGCCGGTGGTGATAGGGGCGCTCATCCCCGTGGTGATCGGGGCGGCGGAGGCGGTCGGGGCGATCGGGCTTGCCGACGAGGCGCTGCCCCGGGTGGCCTTGACGGTCGCCTGCGGCGCGGCCGACGGGCTGCCGCAGACGTCGCAGTAGCCGTCCACGATCGTGCCGGTGCAGCCGGGCTGGGTGCACCCGTCCGCGGCGGACGCGGTCGGAGCCGCCGTGGCGACGCCACCGGTCCCGGGCGTCCCGCACACGTCGCAGTAGCCGTCGACGATGCTTCCGGTGCAACCGGGCTGGGTGCAGGTGCTCATGCGGTCGTCTCCTTGGAGAGCCAGATCTGGTACGTCGCGACGAGCTGTTGCGCGACGGCGATCGGGGTGGGGCGCCGGTCGAGCAGCGCTCGCGCCTGCTGCTCGCTGGCCACGAGGTCGGGCTGGTCGGCGACCCCGAGCGCCCGGGCCTTGGCGACGTACGCATCGAGGAGGTCGACGAGCTCGCGGTGGTCGTCCAGCGCGTCGGCGTACCGCTGCTGGGCGAGCTCGAGCGCCTGCGAGACGCGGTCCAGCCGGTGCTTGTAGGCGCCGATCGCGTCGGCGGTCACCGGCACCGGACCGAGGGCGTCCACGTCCGGGACGGCAAGGCGGGGCGCGGGATCCACGGTCGCCACGCAGTCGTCGGCGAGCTTGCGCAGCGCCATCGCGCGCTGCTCGAGGTCGGCCCGCAGCTCGCGCGCGGAGAGGACCTCGTCCCGGGCGTCGCGGCGGCGGGCGTTGCCGACGATCAGGTCGCGCTCGTAGATCGTCGCGTCGCTCTCCAGCGGGCCGAGCAGGCCGCCGACGTCGGCGCCGCGCTCGGCCCGGCCGGTGATGTCGTCGAGACGCTGGATGAGCCCGGCGAGCCGGCGGGCGCCGGCCTCGCGGCTGTTCGCGGGCTCGAGACCGAGCTGGTCCCGGATCCGCTCCAGCTGGGCGCGCAGCTGCTTGATCCGGGCAGCGGACGCGTCGGCGCCCGGCACCAGGGCCAGGCTCGCGCGCAGCTGGGCGACGAGGGCGTCGCAGAGTCGGCCGGCCTCGGGCAGCGACACCGCGAGCCCGCCCGGCAGGCCGGTCGCCCCGTCCAGCCGGCCCCACACCAGGGCCGAGATCCGCTCGCGCTCCTGCTGCAGCACCCGGCCGCCGTCCCAGGTGGCGAAGATCAGCCGGTAGCGGTCCGAGATCGCCTTCCACAAAGCGAGCGCGAGGGCCATGTCGCCGGCGACCTCGCCGCCGCGGCCGGTCGCGAGCGCGGCCTGGTCGAGGTCGTCCAACTCGGAGCGCCGGCCGCGGATCCAGTCGTCCAGGCTCGCCAGGTACGCCTGGATCTCGGCGGGCTCGAGGGCCTCGCCGAGCTTGCCGGGAGCAGCGGGGGCCGGGCTCATGAGCGGCCGTACAGCGGGGCCGGCGGGCTCGCGGCCACCTTCAGGTAGGGCTTGAGCCACTTGTCGTAGGACGCCTGCCAGCGACCGTCCTGCTCGTACTGGGCGATGACGTGGTTCACGAAGGCGACCAGGTCCTTGGCGTCGCGGTTCATGCCGACGCCGTACGGCTCGTCCTCGAGCGGCTGCTGGGGCGGCACCACGGCGTACTTGTCCTGCGCCACGAGGCCCGCCAGGACGGTGTCGTCGCTGGTGATCGCGTCGGCGTCGCCCTGCTGGAACTTCATCAGGCAGCCGGTGTTGGTGCCCGCTGTCACGGCGATGGCCTTCCGCTCCACCTTCTGGATGTTGGCCAGGCTCGTCGTGCCGCTGACCGCGCAGACCGTCTTGCCGGCGAGGCTCTGCGGTCCGGCGTACGACGCCGCGGCGTCCTTGCGGACCAGGACCTTCTGGCCGGCGTCGAAGTACTCGCTGGAGAACGCGATCTGCTGCCACCGGTCGCAGTTGATGGTGAACGCGCGGATCACCATGTCGACGGTGCCGTCCTCCAGGTACGGGATGCGGTTGCTCGCGGTGATCACCCGGAACTCCGCCCGCACTCCCAGCGCGCTCGCGATCGCCCGCGCCAGGTCGATGTCGAAGCCCTCGACGCCGTTGGTGTTGACGTTGCGCGCGCCCATCCGCAGCGTGTCCCAGGCGACGCCGACCCGGAGCACACCGCGCTGCCGGATCGCATCGATCGTCTTCCCGCTCCTGACCGCGCTCGGCGCGTAGGAGCGCAGGTAGGAGCTGGGCTGGCTCTCGGCCTCGGTGCACGTGGTCGCGGCCGGCGAGGAGGCCGCCGCCGCACTCGGCTTCGGTACGACGGTGTCGGCGTACCCGCACCCGGACAGGAGCAGGCCGGCCGCCAGCGCGACGGGGACGATGCGCCTCACAGGAACTCCTTCTGCCGCTCGCCGATCCCGCGGGACACCGCCACCGCGGCCACCAGCCCAAGCAGCGCGCTGAGGATGCTGAGCAGCAGCGCGAGGATGCGGCCGCTGCGCAGGTCGTGGCTGGCCTGCGCGCCGGCCGACCTGGCGAGTGCCTGCAGCTTGCCGTTGAACGTGTCGAAGGGCGCGCTCGCGCCCGTGGCGCTGTCGCTCGTCGCGGCCACGACGGCCCGCTTCCACTGGTTGGTCTCGTCCAGCTTGACGATCGCCTCGTGCCGCTTGACGTAGGTCCGCCAGCTGGTCAGGTCCTCGGCCGGGGCGGACTTCTCGACCACGGTCCTGGCCGCGTCCCACTGCGGCTCCCACACCGATCCCGAGCCGCGGTTGATCAGCCGCAGGCTCTCGATCGCCTTCGCGTCGTTGGCCGCGGTGCGGGCGGTCGCGGCCGTGGTGGCCTGCAGGTAGGAGTGGCTCTTGGTGTGGCTGTTGCTGCGGGCATCCGCGAACGCCAGGGCTGCGGTGACCAGTGTCGTGAGGACGACGATGACCGCCCCGATCACCAGGCCGGTGTTGAACCGCCGGCGGAACAGCCCGGCCAGCTGCCGGTTGACCAGGAAGAGGCAGATCAGCGCCAGGATGCCGAGCGCGAGCAGCCAGGTCGGGTGTTGCCCGCCCATCGCGTCCTGCGAGCGCTTCTGGTTGGCGGCGACGAGCGCCTCGACGATCGGCTTCGCGTCGTCACGCAGCTGCTGCGACGCCGTCTGCTGGTAGGCGATGCCCAGCGGGTAGCCGAGCCGGTCGTAGACGGCGGCCTGCGCGACGTTGCTCGTGTAGTCCTCGATCTGCCCGTTGAGGGCGGCGAGCGCCGCACGGTCGGCGGGCTGCGCCTCGGCCGCGTCGGCGATGTTGCTGAGCACGTCGGCGATGGCGGCGTCGTACTCGTGCTGGCGCTTGTTGGGCTCCAGCCCGGCCAGCAGGTAGCCGTTCGTGGCGAGCGCGTCGGCGCGCAGCATCGAGGACTCGATGTCCTGCACGCGGGTGAGCTGGTCGGTGTCGCCCGCCGCGCGCCCGTCGGACTGCCACGCGAGGAATTGGAGCAGTGCGCTGAGCACGCCGAACGCGACCACGGTGACGACCGCGATCAGGTTCAGCCGGGTGAGCAGGGCCGGGGTGTCGACGAACACCGGGGCGGCGGGAGCGGCGGCCGGTGCCGGCGGTGCCTGGGTCATGCCTGCTCCTTCACGCTGTCGACCGGGATGTCGACCGTGTCCGGCCCGAGATCGGCTGCGCTGAGACTACGCAACTGCTCGAGCGTCGGGGTGGCGACGTCCCGCAGCCGCCACGCCTGGCGGCCGATGGCGGCCTCCAGCTCGTTGCGGACGAACCGGGCGTTGCCGAACGCGGGACCGCGCTCGGTGTCCTTCAGGATCGCGCGGAGCCGGTCCAGGACCGCCTCGTCCACGTCGTAGTCGGCCGCCTTGGCCATCGAGGCGAAGATCGTCACCAGCTCGTCGTCGGAGTAGTCGACGAAGTCGAGCATGGTCCGGAACCGGCTCTCCAGACCCGGGTTCTCGGCGATGAAGCCGGCCATGGGGACCGGGTAGCCGGCCACGATGACGACCAGGTCGTTGCGCTTGTCCTCCATCTCCTTGACCAGCGTGTCGATGGCCTCCTTGCCGTACTGGTCGCCGGACAGCGAGTACGCCTCGTCGATGAAGAGCACCCCGCCCTCGGCCGACTTCACGACCTGTGAGGTCTTCTCCGCGGTCTGGCCCAGGTAGCCGGCCACCAGCTCGGAGCGGTCGCACTCGACCAGCTGGCCCTTGGACAGCAGCCCGAGCGCGCGGTAGATCCCGGCCACCAGCCGCGCCACCGTGGTCTTGCCGGTGCCGGGGTTGCCGTTGAAGACCAGGTGCCGGGTGATGGTGGGCTGGCCGAGGCCGGCCTCCTTGCGGAGCCCCTCGATGCGCAGCACCGCCGCCTGCTTGCGGATCTCGGTCTTCACCGCGTCCAGGCCGGTCAGGGCGTCGAGCTCGGCGAGGAGCTCCTGGACGGTCTTGGTGGGGGCCTCGGGCTCCTGCGCCGGCTCCGGCGCGGGCTTCGGCTCGGCGGCCTCGGGCTGTGCCGGCTGTCGGTCTCGATACACCTCCTCGCTGGCGCTCGTCGGCACTCGACCGACGACGGGCATCGGCCCGCGCAGATCGAGGCTGCTGCCCCCCAGCTGGGCGGCCGAGGCCATGGCCGCGTTGCCGACCGCGCGCGGGTCGGGCGTGCCCAGGGCGGAGGCGGCACTGGCCACGTCGGCGAGCGCGGCGGCGTACGCCGGCGCGTGCTCGGACCGCTCGAGCTCGAGCACGCCCATGGTCGGTGTCGGCGCGACCCGGAACCGGCGGCCACGCACGGCGGCCTCGAAGAACGCCTCGGCGGCGCCGGCACCGGCGTGGCCGGCCTGCTCGGCCCAGTCCGCGAACGCGCCCTTGTTCGGCTCGGCGACCGTCGCCGCGAGCGACTCCCCCTCGGCGACGGCGGTCGCGGGGTCGACCCCGGCCTTCGCCGCGACGGCCTCCAGCGCGGCCAGTGCCGCACCCAGCGTCGTGCTCACGGGGCCCCCACCGTCAGCTCGGGGCCACCGCTGTGGCCGAACTTCTCCTGCAGGAACCGGCCGTGCGTGACCAGCGCCTGCGCATCGGCGCGGTTGGCCGCGTCAAAGATCTTGTCCATGGTGGCCGCGAGCAACTCGAGCTGGTCGATGAGGATCATCAGCGCGGTCTTCTGCCCGTCCAGCGGCCGGGTGTCGGCCCAGTCGCGCGGCAGTCGCAGATAGCCGCCCACGGCCTCGGGGAGGTACTCGGTGGCGGTCGCCACGACGGCGTACCCCTCAGCGCTGCCGAGGCCGAGCTGGCGCATCCGCGGCAGCGTCTGGCTGATGGTGCGCGCGATGCCGACGACGCGTGCCATGACGACCGGGGGCGCGTTGCCCTCGGTCAGCATCGCGTTGACCCGGTTCAGCGATGCGAGCACGTCCTTCTCGGTCGGTGCGGGAGGGACGACGTACGTCTGCTCCTCCGGCTTGCGGCCGAACCACGACCTGATGCCCACGGTGCTCCTACTGGCTGCTGTTGTCCGCGTCGCGTCAGGCGGGCCGGGTGGGATCGGCGATGTCGAGCGCCCCGGCGGCGTTGCGCTGGTCCTGCTGCTGGACGCGGTCCAGGTAGGCCTTCGACTTCTGCACCTCGGTCTCCAGCACGCCGATGGTGGTCGACATCGAGTCGAGCGCCTTGAGCTTGAAGGAGTCGATGGAGTCCATCGTGGCGTAGATGTTCTGGAAGGCGGCCTGCAGCTGCTCCATGCCGATCGTCGCCGATGCCGCCTGCTCCTGGATCTTCGCGGAGTTGTCGCGGAGCATCTCCGAGGTGCTCTGGATCATGTTCGAGGTCGTCGTGTTCAGCGCGGTGATCTGGTCGAGGACCAGCTTCTGGTTGCCCAGCGCCTGCGCCACGATCACGGCCGTGCGGAGCGCCGAGATGGTGGTCGTGGAGGCGCGGTCGACGCCCTTGATCAGCTCGATGTTGTTCTTGATGATGATGTCGATCGCCAGGTAGGCCTGGATCGAGACCGCGAGCTGGGTGAGCAGGTCCTGGTGCTTCTGGCGGACGTAGAACAGCACGTCCTGGCTCAGCGTCTTGGCCGCCTCGGGGTCGCTCAGCTCGAGCTCGGCGATCTTGGCCGACAGCTTGGCGTCGAGGCGCTCGGCGACGTAGATGTACTGGTTCAGCCGGCCCATGACGGCCCACAGGTTGGCCTTCTCCAGGTTGAGCGCGACGTTGTCCTTGGTGAGCTCGTCCTGGCCGGCACGCAGGTGGTGCAGGATCCCGTTGAGCTGGTCCTGGGAGGACTGGTACTTGCGGAAGTAGTCCTCGACCTTGTCGTTCCAGGGCATCATCTCCCAGAACTTGCGGGCGCCCCGGGCCTGGGACGGGTCCAGGTCCTCGACGGTACGCCGCAGCGCGATGAGCGTCTTGCCGACGTCGGAGCCCTGCGCGATGCCACCCTGCTTGAGCGCCGTGACCGGCTTGTCGAGCATCCGGTTGGAGGTCTCGGCCGCCCGCCGGATGTCGGCGTCGCCCATGGTGCGCACGCCCTCGGCCTGCTTGGCGAACTCCGGGCTGCCGACCTTGGCCGCCGCCAGCGAGGCGAGGAACCCGTCCACCTTCGCATCCAGCTCCGGCACCTGCGCGGGGTCGACCTGCGGCGCCATCTTCGGGGCCTGCGTCTCGATGACGACCGGCGGCGCCTCGGGCGCGGTCAGCTGGATGACCGGGTCCGGCGGGGCGAGCGGGGTCGGCTCGGGAGCTGCAGCGGTGGCACCGTCTGTCGTCATGTTGCTGAGACTATCCAGCGGAGCCAGGAGTTATGCCGGGTTGGGGCATCCCGCTGCGAGGACCGGCTCGGCCCCGTCCAGGCGGACGGTCGCCAGCGGCAGGAGCTCCTGCACGATCGGGCCGATGGTGACGGCGTACAGGACGGTGCCGAGGCCGACCGTGCCGCCCATCGCGAACCCGATCGCGAGCACGGTCACCTCCAGGGAGGTGCGCACGACCCGGATCGGCCAGCCGGTGCGGTGGTGGATGCCGGTCATCAGGCCGTCGCGCGGGCCCGGGCCGAGCTGGGCGCCGATGTAGAGGGCGCCGGCGACGCCGTTGAGCACGATCCCGCCGACCAGCAGGGCGCCGCGGGCGACGGCTCCGTCCGGGGCGTCGATCATCGCGAGGCTGGCGTCGGTGGCGACGCCGATCACGATCACGTTGGCGATCGTGCCGAGGCCGGGGGCCTGGCGCAGCGGGATCCAGAGCAGCAGGACCAGGGCGCCGACCGCGATCACCACGGTGCCGAAGGACACCGGGATCCGCGCGACGATCCCGGAGTGGAAGACGTCCCACGGGTCCAGGCCGAGGCGCGAGCGGATCATCATCGCCATGCTCAGCCCGTAGATCCACAGGCCGACGAGCAGCTGCGGGATGCGGCGGCCGAGGCGGCCGGCGCGGAGCTGGGCCACCGGACCGAGGGCGGCGAGGGGCGTCGGGGACATGCCTCCAGTGTGGTCCGCATTGGACTGTTGAGAAATAGCCAATCATGGTTCACTGGCCTCTATGGAGCAGACCACTTCCGCCGCTCGACTGGCCGTGCTCGTCGAGGGCTTCCCGCGCTCCCCCGCGTACGTCGGCCTGGCCGACGCCCTGCGCGAGCTGATCGGCGACGGCCGGCTCTCCTACGGCACCCGGCTGCCGAGCGAGCGGTCCCTGACCTCGGTGCTGGGGGTCTCGCGGACCACCGTGACGCGGGCCTACGAGCTGCTGCGGGAATCGGGGTACGCGGAGGCACGTCAGGGGTCCGGCACCTTCACCCGGCTGCCCGGCGGGCCGCGCCGGGCCACCGACCGCGCGCTCTCCCCCGGGCCCGCCTCCTCCGCCGACGACGTCATCGACCTGGTCTGCGCGGCGGCCACCGCGCCGCCCGGCATCGCGGCGGCGTACGCCGAGGCGGCGGCCGACCTGCCGGCGTACCTCGGCGGGCACGGGTACTACCCGGCCGGGCTCCCGGCGCTGCAGAGCGCCATCGCGGCGACGTACGACGCGCGCGGCCTGCCCACCCGGCCCGAGCAGGTCATCGTCACGGCCGGTGCGCTGGCCGCGACCGCGATCGTCGGTGCGGCCCTCGCCGGTCCGCGCGAGAAGGTGCTGGTCGAGTCGCCGACGTACCCCAACGCCGTGGAGGCGCTGCGCACCGGCGGAGGCCGGCTGGTGACCATCCCGCTGGACGAGTCCGGGTGGGACCTGGAGGCCGTCGAGGCCGTGCTCGCGCGGCACCGGCCGCGACTGGTGCACCTGATGCCCGACCTGCACAACCCGACCGGGCTGGTGATGCCGGAGCGGAGCCGGGCGGCGTACGCACGGCTGCTGCGGCGCCATGGCGGCACCGCCGTGGTCGACGAGGCGCACCACGATCTGCTGCTGGACGGGCAGGAGCCGAGGCGGCCGTTCGCGTCGTACGCACCCGACGCCATCACGCTCGGCAGCGCCAGCAAGGCGATCTGGGGCGGCCTGCGGCTCGGCTGGATCCGCTCGCCGCTGGACCAGGTCGACGCCCTGACCCGGGCACGGGTGGGGCTGGACCTGGGCGCGCCGGTGCTGGAGCAGCTGGTGCTGGTGCGCCTGCTCGGTGACCGCGCCCTCCTGGCGACCCATCGGGCGCGGCTGGTCGCCCAGCGCGACGCGCTGATGGACGCGCTCGCCGAGCACCTGCCGGACTGGACCTACCGCCGCCCCGACGGCGGGATGGTCCTGTGGTGCCGGCTGCCGCGGCCCGGCGCCGTCCCCCTCGCCGACGCCGCCGAGCGGCACGGCGTCCTGCTGGCCCCCGGCCCCGCCTTCGCCCCGGAGGGCGGCCTGGACCGCTGGGTCCGGCTGCCGTTCACCGTGTCCGCGGACCTACTCGAGGAGGCGGTACGCCGGATCGCGGCCGCCTGGGCCGAGGTCGGTGCCGGAACGACCACGCCGACAACACCGGCCGGACGCGGACGTCCGGGCGGCGTGATGGTCGCCTGACCGCGAAAAGACAGTTCTGGCTCGCCGAGATCGCAATCTCGGCGAGCCAGAATGCTTCTTTCGGCGGGTCAGTCCGTCAGGTCGACGGCGTGGATCGAGGTGGCGTCGATGGCCTGCGCGATCTCGGCGAGCGTCTCGGCCGGGATCTCGGAGTCGACCGACAGCGCGACGAGGGCCTGGCCGCCCTTGGAGTCGCGCGAGACCTGCATGCCGGCGATGTTGACCTCGGCGCCGCCCAGGATCTGGCCGACGGTGCCGACCATCCCGGGGCGGTCGTCGTAGGTGAAGAAGGCCAGGTGGTCGGTGGGCTCGATGTCGATGTCGTAGCCGTTGACCTCGACGATGCGCTCGCGGCGCTGGATGCCGACCAGGGTGCCGGAGACCGACACCTGCGAGCCGTCGGCGAGGGTGCCGCGCAGCGTGATCAGGTTGCGGTGGTCGGGGCTCTCCGGCTCGGTGACCAGGCGTACGGCGAGGCCGCGCTCGGCCGCGAGGAGCGGCGCGTTGACGTAGGAGACCTGGTCCTCGACGACGCTGGTGAAGACGCCCTTGAGGGCGGCCAGCTCGAGCACCTTGACGTCGTGGGCGGTGATCTCGCCGCGGACCTCGACGTCGAGCTGCTGGGCGACCTCGCCGGCGACGCCGGTGAACAGCTGGCCGAGCTTCTCGGTGAGGCCGATGCCGGGCCGGACGTCCTCGGCGATGACGCCGCCCTGGACGTTGACGGCGTCGGGCACGAGTTCGCCGGCGAGCGCGAGGCGCACCGACTTGGCGACGGCGACGCCGGCCTTCTCCTGGGCCTCGTCGGTCGAGGCGCCGAGGTGCGGGACCGCGACGACGTTGTCGAACTCGAACAGCGGGCTGTCGGTGCAGGGCTCCTTGGCGAACACGTCGAGGCCGGCACCGGCGATGCGGCCCTCCTTGATCGCGGTGTAGAGCGCGTCCTCGTCGACGATGCCGCCGCGGGCGGCGTTGACGACGACCAGCGACGGCTTGGCCTTGGACAGCGCGTCCTCGCCGATCAGGCCGATCGTCTCGGGGGTCTTGGGCAGGTGCACGGTGAGGAAGTCGGCCTCGGCCATCAGGGTGTCGAGGTCGACCATCCGGATGCCGAGCTGGGCCGCGCGGCCGGGCTGCACGTAGGGGTCGTAGGCGATGACGTCCATGCCGAAGGCCTGCAGCCGCTGGGCGACCAGGACGCCGATCCGGCCGAGGCCGACGATGCCGAGGGTCTTCTCGAACAGCTCGATGCCGCTGTACTTCGAGCGCGCCCACTCGCCGTTGCGCAGGGCGGCGTGGGCGGGCGAGATGTTGCGGGCGGCGGCGAGCATCAGCGCGATGGCGAGCTCGGCGGCCGAGACGATGTTGGAGGTGGGCGCGTTGACGACCATCACGCCGGCCTGGGTGGCGGCCTTGACGTCGACGTTGTCCAGGCCGACGCCGGCGCGGGCGACGACCTTGAGCCGCTTGGCCGCGGCGAGCGCCTCGGCGTCGACCTTGGTCGCGGAGCGGACCAGGATCGCGTCGACGTCGGCGATGGCCGGGAGCAGCTCGGCGCGGTCGGCACCGTTGCAGTTGCGGATCTCGAAGTCCGGGCCGAGCGCCTCGATGGTGGCGGGGCTGAGCTCTTCGGCGATCAGGACGATGGGACGAGCGGTCACAGCGAAACCTCGTTAGGTACGGGATGGTTCGGACCGCACGGCGCTGTGCGCGTCCCCCACGCTACCAACACCCGCGCCCACGTTACGAACGTGTGACACAGGGTGGGCAGTGGCGCTCACGCGAACAGCGCGGAGGCCAGGTAGTTCCCCTGCTGGGGCGCGGGAGGTACGGCGAACAGCGCCGACCCGATGTGGGCGATGTACTCGTTGAGCTGGTCGGACCGGCCGAGCCTCTCCTGCAGCGTGATGAACTGCTGCGGGTCCTTCATGAAGCCGATGAACAGCAGCCCCGCGTCGAGTAGGCCGAGGTCGTTGAGGCCGTCGGTGTAGTTGTAGCCGCGGCGCAGGATCCGCAGCCCGTTGTTGTTCTCGTGGGCGGCGAGCGCGATGTGCGAGGTCGCGTCGATCTTCGGCTTCCCGTCGGGCCCGGTGGCCGTGAAGTCGGGGGCGTCGAACTCGTGGGTGCCGCTCAGCGGCGCCCCGTCGATCTTGGAGCGGCCGATGACCTGCTGCTGGTTGGCGACGTCGTCGGCGTCCCAGGTCTCGATGTCCATCCGGATCTTGCGGCTGACCATGTAGGCGCCGCCGGTCATCCAGTCGACGTCGTCGCCCTCGGCCAGCCAGACGAACTCGTCGAGGTCGCCGCTGTCCTTGATGTTGCGGGTGCCGTCCTTGAAGCCCTGCAGGTTGCGCGGCGTCGACTGCCCGGCACCGGCCGAGGCGCGGCCGAAGCCCATGACCGTCCAGCGGGTGTGGGCGGTGCCCCGCGCCATCCGGGCCAGGTCGCGGATCGCGTGGTAGGCGACCTGCGGGTCGTCGGCGCAGGCCTGCAGCATCAGGTCGCCGCCCGACAGCGCCGGCTCGAGGGTGTCGCTGGGCAGCGCGGGCAGCTCCTTCAGCTTCTTCGGCCGCTTGTCCGCGAGCCCGAACCGGTCGCCGAACACCCCGGGACCGAGACCGAAGGTCACGGTGAGGCCGGCGGCCGCGAGGTCGTAGGCCTCCCCCGTGTCGTCCGGTACGGCGCCGGGCCGGTCCGGCTGCACGCTGCCGACCGGCTTGCCCTGCATCAGCTGCGCGATGGCCGCCGACCACTGGGCGAACAGCACCTGGAGGTCGGTCCGCGTGGTGCCGTCGACGATGTCGAAGGTCATCAGCACGCTGTGCCGCTGCGGTGGCGTCTCGATGCCGGCCTGGTGGCCGCCCGCCGCTGAGGCGTAGAAGGCGAACGTGCGGTCCAGGTCGATCACGTTGCCGCTGCCCGCGGCGTCGGGCTCGGTGGCCGAGGCCACGCCGTACCCGGCCGCCGCCCCGAGGGCGAGGCCGCCCCCGGCGCCGGCGAACAGCGTGCGTCGCGACAGCCCGCTCATCCCCCTTCGAGCGAGCGTGTCTCCGGCGTCGCCGGCGGGTGGCACAGATCCGCTGGCCAGGCCAGCTCGGATTCCGCCGGCGCCGCCTCCCGACACGCTGCCGCTCATGCCGTCGCCACCTTCTCGGCGAGGCCGGAGAGGGCGTCGGCCAGGGCCTGGACGGGCTGGCTCACCTTGGACGCGTCCTTCTTGCGCAGCGCGGGGGTCCACAGCTCGTAGCCGCCGATCTGGGCCGGGTCCTCGTAGCCCTTGAGCAGCCGGTCGACCGCGGCGAAGCGCTTGGAGATGGTCGCGACCAGCGCGGGGTCGAGCTCGGTGAGCCCGGGGCGCAGCGCCTCGAAGGCCTGCTGGGCGCCCTCGATGTTGTCGGCGAAGTCGGCGAGGTCGGTGTGGCTGAAGGCCTCCTCCTCACCGGAGATCTTGTTGGACTGGACCTCCTCGAGCAGCCCGGCCGCACCGTTGGCGAGGTCCTCGGGACGGTAGGTCAGCTTCTTGGCCACGCCGGCGAGGGTCGTGACGTTCGCGGTGAGGTCGGCGGCGTACTTCTTGGTGGTGGCGGTGATGCGCTTGGACCCGAAGATGTCGCGCTCGATCGCGTGGAAGCCGGACCAGCCGAGCTGGGGGTCCAGGCTGCTCTGCCGCATGTCGATGAGGTAGTCCAGGCTGGAGGCCGGGTCGGTCGGGTCGCCGCCGGGGAGCACGAAGCCCTCGATGTCGGACTCGACCTTCTCGTAGAACGGCCGCGCCTCGGCGTACGCCTTCTGCGCGGCGGCGACGTCGCCGGACGCGACGGCCCTCTGCAGGCCCTTGACCGCGACGATCATGCCGTCGAGCTGGGTGACGACGTACTGGCCGTACTCGTCGGCGCCCTGTTGCAGCAGCTGGGCGGTGCTGCCGGTCGGCGACGCGGCCGCCTGGCCGGTGACCTTGAGCGCCGTCTTCTCGGTCGCGGCGGCCGGGCAGTACAGGGTGTACTCGCCGCCGCCGAGGGTCAGCGTGAGCGAGGCGGCCGGCAGACCGGTGATCACGTTCTCCTTCTCGCCGATGATCCGCTCGCCGTCGAGCACCTCGAACTCGGTGATGCCGGTGGCGCTCTGGTTCTTGATGGTGAAGGTCACCGGGCCGGCGGGGACGGTCGTGGCGTCGTACTGGCAGTCGTCGCCATTGCTGCCGGCCACCATCGTCACCGCGACCTGCGCGGCGCCGTTGCTGGTCGGAGCGCTCGTCGCGTCCTTGCTGCCGCAGGCGGCGAGCGAGACGAGGGACAGGGTGGCGACGGACGCGGCCAGCGCGTTACGCGTTGATCGGGACATGATCTTCCTTCGGGGTGGTGACGGAGGTACGCCGGCGCGCGGCCTGCCCGAGCAGGGCGGCTGCGGACACGAGGAGGGCGAGGGGGACCCAGCGCCGCCACAGCGGACGGTTGTTGCCGGGGTCGGTGGAGTCGGGGGTGGCGACGTCCACGGTGAGGCTGCGCGGCACGGTGAGGCCGCCGCCGGAGAGCGTGAGGACGTACGAGCCCTCGCCGCGGGCGGTCCACGCGGCGGCGTACGGTCCGGGGGCGGTCTGCGCGCTGATCCCGACCGGCATCCGGCCGCCGGTGTAGGTCATCAGGGTCGTCGCGTCGACGGTCGCCGGGAGGTCCGCGCGTGGCGTGGCCGCGGCCGGGACCAGGGTCGCCAGTCCGGCGGCGACCACCACGAGGAGCCCGGCGCCGGCGTACCGCATCCGCTGCGCGAGCGCGCCCTGGGGGCGCAGGCGCGCGGGCAGGTACATCAGCACCAGCATCGGGACCAGGTAGCAGGCCCAGGCGAGGACCTCGACGACCCGCGGGTCGGGCTGGATGCCGAGCACACCGGTGAACAGCGCCGCCCGGATCGAGCCGTTCGGGGCGAGCCACGACAGGTCGACGGTGCGGCCCTGGCCCACGTTGAGCCAACCGGCCTCGTGGGCGGTGCGGGCCGCGAAGATGACCAGCCCGGCGGCCACGAACACGAGGAAGATGCCGGTGGAGGAGAAGAACTTCTGCAGGTTGAGGCGTACGCCGCCGGCGTAGATCAGGTAGCCGAGGACGACCGCCACGACGACGCCGAGCAGCGCGCCCAGGACCGCAGCGGGGGCGCTGGTGGCGTTCTCGAAGGTGGCGAGCAGGAACACGGCGGTCTCGAAGCCCTCGCGCAGGACCGCGAGGAACGCCATCACCGCGAGGGCGGTCGTGGTGCCGGAGGCGAGCGCGTCCGCGGCGGCGGTCTCCAGCTCGGACTTGAGGTGGCGGGCGTGGTGCCGCATCCACACGATCATCCCGGTGACCATCACCACCGCGACCAGGCCGATGACGGTCTCGAGGCCCTCCTGGCCCGCCTGCGGCAGGCTCCGCTCGAGCGCGTCGAGGCCGATGCCGACCCCGATGCTCAGCAGCACGCCGGCCGTCACGCCGACCCACATGCCGCGCAGCGAGCCGCCGTTGCGGCGCAGGAAGGTGGCGATGATGGAGACGATGAGCGCGGCCTCGAGCCCCTCGCGCAGGCCGATGACGAAGGTGGGCAGCATCGTGGTCCCCCTCCCTTCCCGGTGGTCGATTGGTTTGGCAAGGCAACACTAACTTAGGCAAGCCTATCCACCCAACCAGGGTCGGTCGGGGACTCGTCGGGGCTCGCATCGGGGACGGCTCAGGGTCGATCCCAGGGTCACGCCGGAGGTACGCCGGGGCCCGGTCCGGCCAGACTCCGGGACATGATCGAGATCCAGTCACTGACGAAGCGCTACCGCGACTTCACCGCCGTCGACGACGTGTCCTTCACGGCCCGACCCGGCCGCGTCACCGGCTTCCTGGGCCCGAACGGCGCCGGGAAGTCCACGTCCATGCGGGTCATGGTCGGCCTCACGCCGCCGACCTCCGGCACCGCGACCATCCTGGGCCGCAGCTTCACCGACCTGCCCAACCCGGGCCGCGAGGTCGGCGTACTCCTCGACGCGTCGGCGCAGCACGCCGGCCGCACCGGCCGGGAGATCCTGACGATCGCTGCCCGCACGATGGGCCTCCCCCGCACCCGCGTCGACGAGATGCTCGAGCGGGTCAGCCTCTCCGACCACGAGGCGAGCCGCCGGGTCCGCAACTACTCCCTCGGCATGCGCCAGCGACTCGGCATCGCCGCGGCGCTGCTCGGCGACCCCGAGGTGCTGATCCTGGACGAGCCCGCCAACGGCCTGGACCCGGCCGGGATCCGCTGGATGCGCGACCTGCTCCGCGGCTTCGCCGACCAGGGCGGCACCGTGCTCCTCTCGAGCCACCTGCTGCACGAGATCGAGGTCATCGCCGACGACATCGTCGTGATCGGCAACGGCCGGATCGTCGCCGAGGGCACCAAGGACGAGCTGCTCGCCGCCGGCGGGACCCTCGTGCGCGCCGCCGACCAGGCCGCCCTGGTCGCCGCGCTCCAGGCCGCCGGCCTCACCGCGCGGCCCGGTGCCGCGGGCGTGGTGCTCGTCGAGGGCGAGCTGGCCGTCGTCGGCCGCGCCGCCTTCGCCGCGGGGATCGCCCTCACCGAGCTCCGGGCGGCCGACGGCGCCGGCCTGGAGGAGATGTTCCTGTCGCTCACGGCCGAGACCCAGCGCGACACCCTGACCACCCAGTCCAGCGAAGGAGCGGCGGCATGAGCGCCACCACGATCACCCCGGAGACGGCGTCGCGCGCCGTCGTACCCCAGGAGCGGGCGGTGCCCGCCCCGATCCCGTTCAACCGGCTGCTCGAGGTCGAGTGGCGCAAGATGTTCGACACCCGGTCCGGCTTCTGGCTGCTCGCGGGCGTCGGCATCCTGTCGCTCATCGCCACCGGCGCCACCATGCTCTTCGGCGACCGCGCGACGCTGAGCTACGGCGACTTCGCCCAGGCCGTCGGCATCCCGACGACCGTCATCCTGCCGGTCCTGGGCGCCCTGTCGGTGTCCAGCGAGTGGGGCCAGCGCACCGCGCTCACCACGTTCACGCTGGTGCCGAGCCGGGCACGGATCGTCGCCGCGAAGCTGCTCGTCGTGGTCGCCGTCGGTGTCGTGTCGGTGATCGTGGCGCTGGCCGCGGGCGCGCTGGGCAACCTGGTCAACGCCGGCATCGCGGGCGTCACCCCGACCTGGGACATCCAGACCGGCGTGCTCGCGCAGATCGTCCTCGCCGACCAAATCGGCATGCTGATGGGCTTCATGCTGGGCGTGCTGTTCCGCAACTCCCCCGGCGCCGTGGTCGGCTACTTCGTCTACGCGCTGGTCCTGCCCGGTGTCTCCGAGGCCCTCGCGTCGGCGCAGCCCTGGTGGCGCGACCACTCGCCGTGGTTCGACCTGCGCTCGGCCTCGATCCCGCTGTACGACGCCGGCGTGACCGGCCAACAGTGGGCCCAGCTCGGGGTCTCCGCCGTGATCTGGCTGGTCATCCCGCTGGCGCTCGGGCTGCGGATGCTGCTGCGCTCCGAGGTGAAGTAGCCGAATCCCGACGTCTGGTCCGCCGAGTTCGGACTTGTGGTCAGCCGAAACCCTTCCTTCGGTCGACCACGAGTCCGAACTCGCGTGGTGGCGGGCTGCGGATGGTCGCCCTATCGTTCGAGGATGGGTGCGCAGATGCGCGGGCCGGTGCTGGTCACCGTGGTCCTCCTCGCCCTGGCCGCGGTCTTCGCGGGCGGGTCCGACGGACTGCGCCCGCTCGCAGGACTGCACCTCACGCTGCACCGCGACCAGCCCTCGACGACCGCCGGTCGCACCGACCGCGCGCCGAAGCACCAGCGCACCGAGCGGCAGGATCCCGCGTCCTCCCACGGCCCCGCCGGCCCGGCCCACGGCCTGGGGACCGCGTTCCGGTGGGCGTTCCTGCTGCTGCTCGCGCTGTGCTGCGCGGCGGCGCTGGCCGCCACCCTCCGTCTCCGGCTGGTACGCCGCCGGGAGCGCCACCCGATCCGCCCCTCCCCCGTGTCACCGAACGCGCCCGAGCCCGTCCCGGAGCCCGACGACCTCGAGGCCGCCCTGGAGCAGGACCTGGCCGGGCTCGAGGAGGGCGGCTCGGTGCGCAACGCGGTCGTCGCGGCCTGGGTCCGCCTCGAGGAGCACGCGGCGCGGGCGGGGGTCGCCCGCCATCCCGAGGACACGCCGGCGGAGTTCGTGGCACGCGCCCTCGCTGCCGACCTCGACCCGGCCGCGCTCGCCGAGCTGGCCGACCTCTACCGGGAGGCACGCTTCTCGCGGCACCCGATCGGCGAGGCGCAGCGCGACGCGGCACGGGCCTGCCTGACCCGGCTCACCCGTCGTCGTACGGCGGTGACGGGGTGATCGCGCTCTGGCTGTGCCTGCTCGTGGCGGCCGGCACCCTGGGTCGGTACGGCGCCCGGCTCTTCGCGCAGGCCGGCGCGCTGTCCTGGCCGACCGAGGCGCCGCTGAACGCCCACGACAACCGGTCGCACGACCCGCGGCTGGCCCGGCTCACGCGCCTGCTCCGGGCCGGCCCGACCGCGGAGGCCCATGCCGAGCTGCGCGACGCGGTGGACGCGCTGCTCGCCGGCGGCCGGGTGCATCTGGGGGCCGATGTCCTGCGCTTCCTCGAGCAGCCGCCGGCGACGGATCCCGAGCGCTACCGCCGGGACCTGGCCCGGGTCCTGGACCGGATCGACGCGGAGCTGGTCGCGCCGTGACGCCGACCGAGGCCGCGGGCGTCGCCGGCCGAGTGCTCGACGCCGTCGAGACGGCCATCGTCGGCAAGCGTGCCGCGCTGTCGCTGGTCTGGGCAGGCATCCTCGCCGGCGGCCATGTGCTGCTCGAGGACTTCCCCGGGCTGGGCAAGACGCTCGCCGCCCGAACGTTCGCGCAGGTCCTCGGCCTCGACTTCGCGCGGGCGCAGTTCACCCCGGACCTGCTACCCAGCGATCTCACCGGCTCCTTCATCTACAACCAGAAGGAGGCCGAGTTCGACTTCCGGCCCGGACCGCTGTTCACCGGGCTGCTGCTGGCCGACGAGATCAACCGCACCCCGCCGAAGACGCAGTCGGCCCTGCTCGAGGCGATGCAGGAGCGCCAGGTCAGCGTCGAGGGGCGCACCTTCGACCTGCCGGCGCCGTTCCACGTCCTCGCCACCGCCAACCCGATCGAGTACGAGGGCACCTTCCCGCTGCCCGAGGCTCAGCTCGACCGCTTCCTGCTGAGGGTGCGGTTCGGCTACCCCGGGCGGGACGAGGAGTGGGAGGTGCTGCGGCGGCGTACCGAGCGGCGTACCGAGGCCCAGCAGGTGCCGGCGGTCACCGATCGGGACGGGCTGCTCGAGCTGCAGGCCGCGGTCGAGGAGGTCACCGTCGACCCCGACGTCGGCCGCTACTGCGTCGACCTCGCGGCCGCGACCCGCGCCCACCGCGACACGCTCGTCGGCGCCTCGCCACGCGGCGCCCTGGCGCTGCTGCTCGCCGGCCGCGCGGTCGCGCTGATCGGCGGTCGTGACTTCGTCACGCCCGAGGACGTGAAGTCCGTGGCGGCCGCCGCGCTCGCGCACCGGCTCACGATCCGCCCCGAGCTGTGGCTCAGCGACACCACCGGCGAGACCGTCGTGGAGTCGGTGCTGGCCCAGGTGCCGACGCCGCCGACCCGCGAGCGCGGCCGGTAGCGGTCGTGGGCTGGCGAGCGACCCACGCGCAGGTCCGTGCCACGGTGGCGGGCGCGGCCATCGCCCTCGCCGGGGTGGCCGCCGGGCGACCCGAGCTGGTCGTCATCGCCGCGCCACTGGTCGTCGCTGCCGTCGCAGCGGGGACCACGCGCCCCCGCGGCGAGCCCACGGTCGAGGCCACCACCGGCGCGGCGACCGTGCACGAGGACGAGCCGGTCGCCTGGACCGCGGACGTCGGCGCGCTCCCGCCCGCCGCGCTGGTGACCGGCGTCCACCCGCCGCAGCGCTTCCTCGAGGTGGAGCCGCCCGACGGCCGGATGATCGGTGCGTACGCCGACGGCCCCGACCACGCCTCCGCCGTGCTCGAGCTCGGGCTGACGGCGCACCGGTGGGGCCGGCGTACCCTCGGCGAGCCGGTGCTCACCGTCCACGACCGCTGGCTGGCCTGGCGCGCGGAGCCGGTGACCGTGCCCGGGCTGCGGCTCGTGGTGCTCCCCCGGCCCGAGCGCGCGACCGGGCGCGCCCCGGCGCCGCACCCGCAGGGCCATGCCGGCATGGAGCGGGCGACGCGGGTCGGAGACGGCTCCGAGCTCGCGAAGGTGCGGCCCTTCGTCCCGGGCGACCGGCTACGCCGGGTGAACTGGCGGGTCTCGGCGCGCTCGGGGCGGATCCACGTCACCGCGACGCACGCCGACGCGGACGCCCGGGTGATCCTCATGGTCGACGCGCTCAACGACGTCGGCGAGAGCCACGGCCTGGGCGGCGCGCCGAGCAGCATGGACCTCACCGTTCGCGCGGCCGCGACCCTGGCCGGCCACTACCTGCGCCGCGGCGACCGGGTCGGGCTGCGCGTCTTCGGCGCCTGGCAGCTCACCCGCGTGCCGGCCCGCGCCGGACAGGTCCAGCTGCGCCGGATCCTCGACGCACTCGCCCTGGTCGAGCCCGGCACCGCCCGCGGCACGTCGGCGTCAGCTGCGCAGCACGGCCTCGGAGCGGGGGCGCTGGTCATGCTGCTGTCCCCACTGGTCGAGCCGGTCGCGACCCAGCAGGTCGCGATGCTGCACCGGGCCGGTCACGACGTCGTGGTCGTCGACACGCTGCCCGGCGACCTGCCCACCGACGGGACGGACCCCGCGGCGCTCGCGCTGCGGGTCCGGCTGATCGAGCGCGGGGTCGAGCTGGATCGGCTCCGGTCGCTGGGCATCCCCGTGACCGCATGGACCGGTCCGCACAGCCTGGACCAGGTCCTGCTCGAGCTCGCCCACCGCTCCCGCGCGCCCCGGCTGGTCATGCCGTGAGCGCGCTGCGCATCGCGGTGCGGGTACGCCGCCACGACGTGCTCGTCATCGGGCCGACCACCCTCGTCACCGAGGCCGTCCTGTTGGGATCGGTGCTGGTCATGGTGCTGGCGCTGCAGGCCGCGGCGCCGGGCCAACGGCTGTGGCCGACCGCGGTCTTCGCGGTCCTCGCCGCCGCGGCCACCGTCGTCCCGGACTCGTCGGCCGGGCTCCTCGCGCTCCTCTGGTACGCCGGCGCGTGGGCCGTCCTCGTCCCCGAGACCGGCACCTCGCTGGCCTGCGCGGTGCCGGCCGCGATCGCGGCCCTCGCCCTGCACGCGGCCCTGGCACTGGTCGCCGCACTACCGCCCGGCGGCGAGGTCGACGTCCGCGCCGCGGCCGGGCTGGTCGGCCGGTTCGGGCTGGCCGCGCTGACCGCCGTAGTCGTCGCGCTGCCCGTCCCGCTGAGCCGCGGAGACCTGCTGCCCGATGCCGTCGCCGGGGTGCTCCTGGTGCTGCTCGGGCTGGTGCCGCGGCTGGCTGCCGGGTCGGGCGAGCCGCGGTAGCTCAGATGGCGCAGCCGTCGGGACCGCAGGCCCCGTCCGCGTCGGCGGTCCCGATGATCTCCAGACCCGGGTGGGCGTCGGACCAGGCCCGCTCGAGGACCTGGGCGAACGCCTCGGGCGGCTGGGCGCCGGAGACGCCGTAGCGGCTGTCGACGACGTAGAACGGCACGCCGGTGGCGCCGTACGCCGCGGCCTGCTGCTGGTCGGCGTACACCTCGTCGAGGAACTCCGTGCCGCCCAGCACCTCGCTGACCCGCCCCGCGTCCAGACCGGCGTCGGCCGCGATCTTCGCGAGCACCTCGTGGTCGGCGACGTTCGCCGCGTCGATGAAGTACGCCGCCAGCAGCCGCTCCTTGAGCTCGCCCTGCAGCGCCGCTCCGCCGTCGTGCAGTGCCAGGTGCAGGAGCCGGTGGGCGTCGACGGTGCCGACGCGCTGGGAGCTGTGGTGGCGCCAGACCATCCCCTCCTCGGCAGCGACCGCCTCGACCCGGTCGATCATGTCGCGGCCCGCGGCCTCGCCACCGCCGTACTTGCGACCCAGGGCCTGGGCGACGGTCTCGACCGGCGTCGTGGGCGCGCCCGGGTCGAGCTGGAAGGAGTGCCAGACGATCTCGACGTCGTCGGCGTGCGGGAAGTCCGCGAGGGCCCTCTCCAGGCGGCGCTTGCCGATGTAGCACCAGGGACAGACCACGTCGGACCAGATGTCGATCTTCACGTCCGAACAACAGCGGCGGGCCCGCCGGGATTCCCTACGCAGGCAGCACGCCACAGATACGTAGTTCAGCGGATACGCCGGACCGTGACGACCGCCACGATCGAGACGTCAGCCGTGACGGCTGTGTCTCATTCCGGGAGGGAAACCCACATGAAGCGCTCGCACGCCCCATCGCCCACGGCGATCCTCGCGTCCGTCCTCGCGGCGGTGCTGACCGTCGTCGGCCTGCTCGCCGGAGGCAGCCTCGCTCCGGCCCGCGCCGACGGCAGCAACCCGTACGCCAAGGGACCCGACCCCACGGCCTCCAGCATCACCCCGGCCGGGGGCACGTTCGCGATCAGCACCACCGCCGTCCCGGCGGGCAACGGCTTCGGCGGCGGGACGATCTACTACCCGACCGCCGCAGGCACCTACGGCGGCGTCGTGGTCACCCCCGGCTACACCGAGACGCAGAGCGCCATCGCGTGGTACGGCCCGACCATCGCGTCCGAGGGCTTCGTGGTGATGACCATCAACACCAACAGCACCCTCGACTTCCCGGACAAGCGCGCCACCGAGATCGCGGCAGCGCTGACCTACCTGACCTCGCAGAGCAAGGTGAAGGGCGAGGTCGACGCCAACCGCCTGGCCGTCATGGGCCACTCGATGGGCGGCGGCGGCAGCCTGCTGGCCGCGCGCAGCAACCCCAGCCTGAAGGCCGCCATCTCGCTGGCCGGCTGGAGCTCGGACAAGGACTTCTCCACGATGCAGGTGCCGTCCCTGATGGTCGCCGGCACCGCCGACCAGATCGCCCCCGACCTCACCTTCTCGCGGCCCTTCTACGACAGCATGCCGACCACCCTGAGCAAGGCGTACCTGGACCTCGCCGGCGCGGACCACATGGTGCCGACCCGCCAGAACGCCCTGATCGCCTCGCAGGCCATCTCCTGGCTCAAGCGGTTCGTCGACAACGACACCCGCTACGACCAGTTCCTCTGCCCCGGACCGGCCGTCAGCGACCAGGTCGCCGCCTGGGACACGACCTGCCCGTTCGCCGCGCCGACCCCGGGCCCGACCCCCACGCCCACCCCCACGCCCACCCCGACGCCCACCCCGACCCCGACCCCCGGGTTCGGCTGGTGCACCTGGTTCCCGTGGCTCTACTGGTGCAAGTGAGCCAGCAACCCCCTCCCCGATCCAGCCCAAGGAGCACAGCAATGAAGCTGTCCACCCGCACCGCCGTCGCCGCCGCGGCCCTGCTCGCCAGCACCGCGATGCTGGCGACAGGAGCCGGAGCGGCCAGCGCCGGCACCGATCTCCTCGGTACGCCGGCGGCCACGCCCTTCTACCAGCCGCCCAGCCCGCTGCCGGCCGGAGCGCCCGGCACGCCGATCAAGGCCAGTCCGATCACGTACGCCGGCAAGGCCACGAACGTGACCTCGACGCGGATCATGTACCTCTCCCGTGACGTCAGCGGCAGGCCGATGCCCGTCACCGGGACGGTCACCGTGCCGAACACGCCATGGAGTGGGGCGGGCAGGCGACCGGTCGTCGCCTACGCGCCCGCGACGGTGGGCCTCGGCCCGCAGTGCGTGCTGTCCCTGGCCGCGGGCGGCACCGGCACCGCGAGCTCCACCCCGCAGCTGACGCTCATGGACGGGCTGCTCGCCAAGGGGTTCGCGGTCGCGCAGACCGACTACCAGGGCGCGGGGACGCCGGGTCCCTCGACGTACATGGTCCGGGCCCCGCAGGGCCACGCCGTGCTCGACGTCGCCCGCGCGGCCGAGATGCTGCCCGGTACCGGCCTGTCCAGCGCCAGCCCGGTCGGCATCTTCGGCTACTCCCAGGGCGGTGGGGCGGCCGCCGCGGCCGACGAGCTCGCGGCGACGTACGCCCCCGAGCTGAACCTGAAGGGCGTCGTGGCGGGAGCGCCTCCGGCGAACCTCTACAAGATGGCCCAGGCCAGCGGCCCCGGCGCCGCCGCGCTCCAGGGGTACGCCGCCATCGGCGTCAGCCAGGCCTACCCCGACGCCGCCGCCCTCGACATGCTCAACGCGCAGGGACGCGCCGCCTTCACCGACCTCCAGGGCTCGTGCGTGACCGACGCGTCCACCAAGTACCTCTGGACCGGCACCGGCTCGTGGACGACCACCGGCCAGTCGATCGGCGACGTCATCGCGGGCGACCCCACCCTCACCGCCGTGGTCAAGGACCAGAGCGAGGGCGGCCGAGCGCCGTCCGCGCCGACCCTGGTGGAGTCGGCGTACAACGACGACCTGGTGCCGTACTCGATCGTGAGCGGCCTGGTGAAGGACTGGTGCGGCCGCGGCGGCACCGTCGAGCAGCGGACGATCTGGGCGTGGGCCGCGCCCACCCACGTCATGGCGGCCTTCACCGTCGGCCCCGACGGCGCCGACTGGCTCGCCGCACGCTTCGCCGGTACGCCGGCGAAGAGCACCTGCTGACTCTCCCGAGATCACCTCAGCAGACAAGCGAACGGCCCGGGTCGGAGACCCGGGCCGTTCGTCGTCGTCCTGCCGATCAGCGAGCGGCGGAGCCCTCGGTGTAGTCGGCGTCCTGCTGCTTCCACGCGAAGTGGGCGCGGAGGGCCTGGCCGGTCTTCTCGATCGGGTGGGCTGCCTCCTTCTCACGCAGCTCGATGAACTCCTTGCCGCCGTTGTCCTGGTCGGCGATGAAGCGCTCGGCGAAGGCACCGGACTTGATGTCGGCCAGGATCGCCTGCATCGACGCCTTGACCTCGGGGGTCACGACGCGCGGGCCGGACACGTAGTCGCCGTACTCGGCCGTGTCGGAGACCGACCAGCGCTGCTTGGCGATGCCGCCCTCCCACATCAGGTCGACGATGAGCTTGAGCTCGTGGAGGACCTCGAAGTACGCGATCTCGGGCTGGTAGCCCGCCTCGGTCAGGGTCTCGAAGCCGGCCTGGACCAGGTGCGAGACACCGCCGCAGAGGACGGCCTGCTCACCGAACAGGTCGGTCTCGGTCTCCTCGGTGAAGGTGGTCTTGATGACGCCGGCGCGGGTGCCGCCGATGCCCTTGGCGTAGGACTTCGCGAGGTCCCAGGCCTTGCCCGAGGCGTCCTGCTCGACGGCGATGATGTCCGGGATGCCGCGGCCGGCGACGTACTCGCGACGCACGGTGTGACCCGGCGCCTTCGGGGCGACCATGATCACGTCGACGCCCTCGGGCGCCTGGATGTAGCCGAACCGGATGTTGAAGCCGTGGCCGAAGACCAGGGTGTCGCCGGCGGCGAGGTGGGGGGCGATCTCCTCGGCGTAGATGGTCCGCTGGAACTGGTCCGGCGCGAGGATGACGATGACGTCGGCCTCCTCGACCGCCTCGGCGACGGGGAGGACCTTGAGGCCCTCCTCCTCGGCCTTGGCGATGCTCTTGGAGCCGGGACGCAGGCCGACGCGGACGTCGACACCGGAGTCGCGCAGGTTCAGCGCGTGGGCGTGGCCCTGGCTGCCGTAGCCGATGACCGCGACGTGCTTGCCCTGGATGAGGCTCAGGTCGGCGTCGTCGTCGTAGTAGATCTCAGCCACTGGGGCTTCTCCTTCTGGTTGTTTTCGTTGGTTCAGGAAGCTGCGGGAGGAACGGGTACGCCGACGGGCTTGCTGCGCTCGGAGATCGATCGCGAGCCGCGGCCGATGGCGACCATGCCGCTCTGCACCAGCTCGCGGATCCCGAAGGGCTCGAGCACGCGCAGGAAGTCGGCGATCTTGCCGGCGTTGCCGACGATCTGGATGGTGACGGCGTCGGCCGCGACGTCGATGACCTTGGCCCGGAAGAGCTGGACCACGTCGAGGATGTCGCCGCGGGTGTCGGCGCTCGCGCCGACCTTGACCATCACCAGCTCGCGGGTCACCGAGGCGGAGTGCTCGAGCTCGACGATCTTGATGACCTCGACCAGCTTGTTCAGCTGCTTGGTCACCTGCTCCAGCGGCGAGCCCTCGACGTTGACCATGATGGTCATCCGCGAGATGCCGGCGCTCTCGGTCGGCCCGACGGCGAGGGACTCGATGTTGAAGCCGCGCCGGCTGAAGAGCGCGGCGATCCGGGTCAGGACGCCGGGCTGGTCCTCGACGAGGACGGACAGGGTGTGCTTGGCCATCTCGATATCCCCTACAGGTCGTCCTGGTCGAACTTCGGTGCGAGGTCGCGCGCGTACTGGATCGCGTCGTTGCTCGCACCGCCGGCGATCATCGGCCACACCATCGCGTCCTTGTGCACCCGGAAGTCGACGACGACGGGCACGTCGTTGATCTCCATCGCCTTCTGGATCGTCGCGTCGACGTCGTCGGCGCTCTCGCACGACAGGCCCACGCAGCCGTAGGCCTCGGCGAGCTTGGGGAAGTCGGGGATCCGCGCCGGCCGGTCGTGCTTCTGCAGGTTCGTGTTGGAGTAGCGCTCGTTGTAGAACAGCGTCTGCCACTGGCGGACCATGCCGAGGTTGTCGTTGTTGATGATCGCGACCTTGATCGGGATGTCGTTGATCGCGCAGGTGGCGAGCTCCTGGTTGGTCATCTGGAAGCAGCCGTCGCCGTCGATGGACCACACCGTCGAGTCCGGGCAGGCGACCTTGGCGCCCATGGCGGCGGGCACGGAGTAGCCCATGGTGCCGGCGCCACCGGAGTTCAGCCAGGTGTTGGGGTGCTCGTAGCCGATGAACTGCGCGGCCCACATCTGGTGCTGGCCCACGCCCGCGGCGAAGATCGTCTCGGGGCCGGAGATGGCGCCGAGCCGCTCGATGACGTACTGCGGGGACAGGCCCGTCTCGGGGGTGTCGTAGCCGAGCGGGTAGCGCTGCTTGATGCCGGCGCAGAACTGCACCCAGCCCTCGTAGTCGCCCTGGGTTCCCTCGGTCCGCAGCAGCACCAGCAGGTCGGTGAGGACCTCCCGGATGTCGCCGACGATCGGGACGTCGGCGTACCGGTTCTTGCCGATCTCGGCCGGGTCGATGTCGGCGTGGATGATCAGCGCGCCGGGCGCGAAGGTGGACAGGTCGCCGGTGACGCGGTCGTCGAAGCGCGCGCCCAGGCTGATGATCAGGTCGCTCTTCTGCAGCGCGGCCACCGCGGCCACCGTGCCGTGCATGCCGGGCATGCCCAGGTGCTGCGGGTGGCTGTCGGGGAACGCACCGCGTGCCATCAGCGTGGTGACGACCGGGATGCCGGTGAGCTCGGCGAGCTCGCGCAGCTCGCGGTGCGCGCGGGAGCGGATGGTGCCGCCGCCGACGTACAGCACCGGCTTGCGGGCCGCCGCGATGAGCCGCGCGGCCTCGCGGATCTGCTTGGCGTGCGGCCGGGTCACCGGGCGGTAGCCCGGGAGCACGATCTCGGAGGGCCACTGGAAGGTGGTCGAGGCGGTCAGCGCCGACTTGGCCACGTCGACCAGAACCGGGCCCGGGCGGCCGGTCGAGGCGAGGTGGAACGCCTCGGCGATCCGCATCGGGATCTCGGCCGGGTCGGTGACCAGGAAGTTGTGCTTGGTGATCGGCATGGTGATGCCGCGGATGTCCGCCTCCTGGAAGGCGTCGGTGCCGATCAGCGACTCGGCGACCTGACCGGTCAGCGCGACCATCGGCACCGAGTCCATGTAGGCGTCGGCGATCGGGGTGACCAGGTTGGTCGCACCCGGGCCGGAGGTCGCCATGCACACGCCGACGCGGCCGCTGGCCGAGGCGTAGCCCTCGGCGGCGTGGCCGGCGCCCTGCTCGTGGCGCACCAGGATGTGCCGGATCGAGGAGTCCATCAGCGGGTCGTACGCCGGAAGGATCGCGCCGCCCGGGATGCCGAAGATGTCGGTGACACCCGCCGCCTCGAGCGACCGGACCAGGCTCTGCGCTCCGGTGATCGTCTCGCCCGAGCCCTGCTGCTCACTCATCGCATGTTCCTTCGGTTTCGTGGATCGTCGTACTCAACAAAAAACCCCTCTGTTGCGAGGCAACGAGGGGTGGACGCACTGACTGGTCTCAGTCGGCGCGCCCGCTGCGTACGAGAAGCTGCTCATGCATGGAGCCAGCGTACGCGGTCGTACGTCGTCGCGTCGAACAGTGTCCCATGCGTCCCAAGGGGCAAGACGCCGGTCTCAGTCCTCGTCAGGCGTCCGCCCGGGACCCGTCCATGATGAGGTGGACCCATGGACCGTACGACGGCGTGGTGGGCACCGGGCAGGGTCAACCTGATCGGCGAGCACACCGACTACAACGGCGGACTCGCGCTGCCGTTCGCGATCGGGAGGGGCGCACTCGCGGTGGTCGCCACCGCGGACGCCCAGGGGTACGCCGTCAGCTCCGCCCAGCAGGCCGAGCCGGTCGTCCTGGCGAGCATCGAGGACCTGCCGACCGCCGACGTCCCCGGCTGGGTCCGCTACGCCCTCGGTCCGCTGTGGGCGCTGCAGCAGCGCGGGCACGCGGTGCCGCCCTGCCTGGTCCACGTGACCAGCGACGTCCCGGCCGGCTCGGGCCTGTCCTCCTCGGCGGCCGTGGTGTGCTCGGTGACCGCGGCCGTCGCCGACCACCTGGGCCTCGACCTGCCGCTCGCCGAGCTCGTCGCGGTCGCCCGGTCGGCCGAGAACGACGTCGCCGGCGCGCGGACCGGAGGGCTCGACCAGCTCGCCTCGCTGGGCTGCCGCGACGGCCACGCCCTGCTCATCGACTTCTCCCGCGTCACCGCCGACGGCCCCCGGACCGAGCAGGTGCGGCTGGACCTGGCCGCCCACGGGCTGACGATCCTGGTGCTCGACACGATGGTGCGGCACAGCCATGCGAGCGGTGAGTACGCCGCCCGGCGGGCCGGCTGCGAGGCGGGGGTTCCGGCGTACCTGCGGCACGTGCGGACCGAGAACGAGCGGGTGCGGGAGGTGGTGGCGCTGCTGCGGGCCGGCCGTCCCAGGGAGATCGGGCCGCTGCTGTCGGCCTCGCACGCCTCGCTGCGCGACGACTACGAGGTCACCACGCCGGAGCTGGACCTCGCCGCGTCCACCCTCGAGGCGGCCGGTGCGCTCGGCGCGCGGATGACCGGCGGCGGGTTCGGGGGCTGTGTGATCGCGCTGGTCGAGAACCCCCTCGCCGAGACGGCCGCGCGGGCGGCCGTGGCCGCGTTCGAGGCCCGCGGGTGGGCGGAGCCGCAGTGGTTCACCGTCGCGCCCAGCCCGGGCGCGCACCGGGTCAGCGACTGAGCGCCGAGCGCTGACGGCCCTGCTCGTCGAAGTTGGCCGGGTCGAGCCAGGCCTCGTGCCGGGCCCGGATCGCCGGCCACTCGGCGTCGGTGATGGAGAACCAGTCGGTGTCGCGGTTGCGCCCCTGGACGACCAGGTGGTTCCGGAACCGGCCCTCGTAGGTGAACCCGTAGCGGCCGGCGGCCCGCCGCGACGGCTCGTTGAGGCTGTCGCACTTCCACTCGAAGCGTCGGTAGCCGAGGTCGTCGAGGGCGTGCCGGACGAGCAGGTGGATCGCCTCGGTCGCGGCGCGGGTGCGCTGCAGGGCCTTCCCCAGCAGCACTCCCCCGACCTCGACCTGGCCGTGGTCCGGCTCGATGCGCAGGTACGACGCGATGCCCGTCGCGCGGCCGGCACGCTCGCCCTCGGCCGGGACGATCGCGAACGTCTCCATGTCGTCGCGGTCCAGGTGCCCGGCCAGGTGCATCCAGAGGTCCGGCAGCTTCGTGGGACGCGGGACGGGGCGGTAGGTCCACAGGTCGCCGTCGTCGTCGCCGCAGGTCGCCGCGAACAGGTCGGAGTAGTGGGCGGAGGTCAGCGGCACGACCCGCACGTAGCGCCCCTCCAGGACCGTCGCCTCGGGCCATGGCCGCGACTCCCAGCCGTCGACCACCGCGCCCACCTGCTGTCCGTAGGCGTTGAGCTCGCTCATGCCGCGGACGCTACCGGCCGCACCCGCCCGGCCCAGCCGATGGCCAGCCCGATCGTCACGCCGATCAAGGTCTCCAGGCCCCGGTCGGTGAGCAGCTCGGGGATCGGGATCGGTGCGGCGAGGTGCACCATCAGCAGCGCCAGCGGGGTGATGAAGATCAGTGCGGCGGCGTAGTGGCGGCCGACGACCAGCTCGGTCATCGCCTGCAGCGCCGCCACCAGCAGGATGGTGGCGAGGACCGGCAGGTGCAGCTCCAGCAACGCCCACGCCGTCACCAGTCCCCCGGCGGTGCCCATGATCCGGTGCGCGCCGCGGACCACCTGGAGCGCGAAGTCCGGCGCCACGAGCGGTACGACGGCCGACACCATCGCCCAGTACGGCCGCCCGATCCCGGCGCCGGTCGCGATCGAGCCGGCGATCGCCACGCCGAGACCGGACATCCAGGCCTGGCGGACCCACCTGCCGCTCGCGCCGCCGATCGCGGGGCCGGGCGGGGTGACGGCCGCCGTGCGGCGTACCCGCCGGACCACGGCACCGATGTTGCCGACCACAACGGCGAACGCCGCCGAGGAGGCCGCGACCGCGGCGGCCTCGCCGACCTGGTGCCAGGTGCCCGGCACCGACGCGACGGCGGCGAACCCGAACAGGCAGAACAGCGAGCCGGGCGGGTGCCAGCCCTGGGTGCCGGAGATCCAGGTGACCGCGGTGGCGAGGACCGCGGCGATCGGCACCGCGAGCCAGGCCCGGTCCGGCGAGACAGCGACCACCGCGCCGAGCGTGACGGCGAGGACGAGCGAGAGGCCGGCGACGACCTGCAGCCGCACGCGGGGCAGGTCGACCCGCTCGCGGCCGTAGAGCGCGGTGAACGCCGCGAAGGTGGCGTAGAGCGACCAGCGCGGCTGGTCGGCGGCGTACACGACGAGCAGTGGGACGAGCACCGACACCGCCGCGCGTGCGGCGATGCGGCGCGACCCGCTGACCTGGTTGACGACGAAGAGCCGTCGCCACCCGGCAGGGGCGGTGTCAGCCATCCGCCGGCGACGGCTCGGGGTCGAAGTCGTACGCCGGCAGGCCGTCGATGCTGACCCGGTTCTTCTCGCGCCGGTAGTCGGCCGCGCCGTCGTGACCCTTCTTCTCCGACCACTGCCGCAGCAGCGTGCGGTCCTCGCGGTAGTCCATGACCGGGACGCCGTACCCGCACGTGTCGGAGATGCGCTCGACGTCGACGACGATCACCGCGCGGTCGAGCGGGAAGTCCACGAAGTGCGGGCGCAAGGCGTCGTACTCCTCGGTGCCGAGGGGGACGACGCGCCCCCGGCCGTGGAACCGGACGATGTCGGGCGGTCCGTCGAAGGCGCAGAACATGATGGTGATGCGGCCGTTCTCCCGCAGGTGCGCGATGGTCTCGCTGCCACTGCCGTTGGTGTCGAGCCACGCGACCGTGTGCTCGTCGAGGACCTTGAAGCTGCCCACGATGCCGCGCGGCGAGAGGTTGATGTGACCGTCGCCGGACAGCGGCGCGGTGGCGACGAAGAAGACGGGTTGCGTCTCCACGAACGTCCTCAGCCGGCCCTCGATGCGCTCGTGGATCTTGCCCATGCCCGACATCCTCGCACCTGGGTGCGGGCCGGCTCGACCGGATTGCGCGGTGGTCGGCCGACACGATCGGCCGACACGATCGGCCGACACGATCGGCCGGGTCGTCACGCCGGGCGCATCGCCCGCGCCCAGCGGATGACGAGAACTGCCTCGACGGGCTCTCCGCCCAGCGCGCGGTAGACGTGGCGCCCCCGCGCCTCCCACTCCGCCAGCTCGCCCTCCCCCACCTCGATCTGGCGCCGGACCGGTCCGACGCCGGCACGCCCCGTGGTGACGAGCAGCTGCTCGACGACGCCGCGTCCGTGGCCCTCCGAGTGGTGCTCGGCGCCGGCGTCGAGGTGCAGACGGAACGTCTCGATCGTCACACCGTCATCGCGGTGCTCGGTGTCGAGCAGCCGCGCACCGATGCCGGGAGAGGTCACGTGGGTGCCCGCGCGCTCGGCGAGCAGGGTCGAGAGCGGGACGTCGAGCGCGCGCGCCAGCGCGTAGAGGGTCGAGAGGGTCGGGTTCCGAGCGCCGTTCTCGATCTCGGAGAGCGAACCCTTCCCGATCCGCGCCCGCGCGGCCAGGGCGCCGAGAGCCAGGCCCCGTTCGTGCCGGGCAGCCCGCACCCGGGCACCGATGATCGCTGCCGGGTCGTCCCCGGGGGTGTCGCTCTCGCTCACGGCGCGAAGGCGAGCCCGCCGAGTGCGGCGACGACCGGAGCGAGCTCCGGTTGCCCGGAGGCGAGCTCGAGGGCGCGTCCGAGTGCCTCGTCATGGATCGGGCGCGCCTTGCGATACAGCTTGCGCCCCTCCCCGGTGAGCTCGGTGTAGATGCCGCGGCGGTCGTCGGCGCACAGGATGCGGGTCAGCAGGCCGCGGTTCTCGAGGCGGGTGACCAGGCGGGTGGTCGCGCTCGGGCTCAGTGCCGCGGCACGGGCCAGCTGCTGCATGCGCATGTGCCAGCCGTCCTGGCGGCTCAGGGCGTCGATCACGGTGTACTCGACGACCGACAGCCCGACCGTGTCGACGAGCGCTCGCTCGAGCTCGGTCTCGATCAGGCCGTGTAGCGCGGCGAGGGTGCGCCAGCCCTGCGCGCGAACCTCGAGCGCTTCGTCGGTGATGCCCATGCGAACAGACTCCTCCTGCTCAGCCAAGATCATTGCTTGCGCGGTTTACTTGCGCGTGCAACGATAGCTTTCGCCACGCAACATCCCGCGTGTGCAACTACTCTCGCACACCCACAGGAGAAATCCCATGCCCCTCGGTCTGATCGCTCTCGCACTCGGGAGCTTCGGCATCGGGCTCACCGAGTTCGTCATCATGGGCCTGCTGCCCGAGGTCGCCGCCGACTACGGGGTCTCGGGATCCGCGGCCGGATGGCTCATCTCCGGCTACGCCCTCAGCGTCGTCGTCGGCGCACTGCTCCTCACCGCAGCGACCACCCGTCTGGATCGCAAGCATGTCCTGCTCGGACTCGTGGTGCTCTTCATCCTGGGCAACGTCATCACCGCGGCAGCGCCGACGTACGCGATCGCGATGGTCGGGCGGGTCGTCGCGGCGCTGTGCCACGGCGCCTTCTTCGGCATCGGATCCGTCGTCGCCGCGAGCCTGGTCGCCCCGGAGCGCAAGGCGGGCGCCGTCGCGATGATGTTCACCGGCCTCACGGCCGCGAACGTGCTCGGCGTCCCCTTCGGCACGTTCCTCGGCCAGCAGGCCGGCTGGCAGGCCACGTTCTGGGCGATCGCGGGCATCGGCGTCATCGCCCTCGCGGGCATCGCGATCCTGGTCCCGGACCTCGCGACGGACGGCGAGGAGGTGAGCCTGCGGAGCGAGCTCCGGGCCTTCGGCTCGGCACAGGTCTGGTTCTCACTGGTCATCACCGTCCTTGCGTACGGCGGGATGTTCGGGGCCTTCACCTACATCGCGTACACCCTCACCGAGGTGTCCGGCTTCGCCTCGTCGACGGTGCCGTGGCTGCTCGTGCTCTTCGGCGCGGGCCTCGTCGTCGGCAACGCGATCGGCGGCCGCCTCGCGGACCGGTCCGTCGACGGCACGCTCGTGGGCGTCGTCGCCGCCCTCGCGGTCGTCCTCGTCGCCTTCGCCCTGGTCGCGAGCTCGCAGCTTGCGACAGTCATGGCGATCTTCCTGATGGGCGCGCTGGGCTTCGGCACCGTGCCGGCCCTACAGAGCCGGGTCATGGGGTACGCCGGCCAGGCGCCCACCCTCGCCTCGGGCGCCAACATCGGTGCGTTCAACGCCGGCAACGCCCTCGGCGCATGGGCTGGGGGCGTCGGCATCTCCGCGGGGCTCGGATACACCTCGCCGATCTGGATCGGAGCCGCGATCACCGTCGCCGGCCTCGCGGTGCTCCTCGTCGCCCGCGGGACACTCACCCGAGCCTCTCGCGGCGCGTGCGCCGAGCCGGCCGTCGCCTGACCGCCACCCTGCCGGCCCGCGTCCGGCGTCAAGGCCACCGCGGCGACGGCGAGCGCACCGTGAACTAGGGTTCTGTTCATGGAACACCGGGCCACCACGACGATCGCCGGCGTGACCCTGGCGCTCGTCGGCTTCACCAGCTCGTTCGCGGTGGTGCTGGCGGGACTGCGGGCGGTCGGGGCGACGCCGGCCGAGGCGGCGTCCGGGCTGGTCGCCCTCTGCGTCACGCTCGGCCTCGGCACGATCGCGCTCAGCCGCCGCCACCGCATCCCGGTGACGTTGGCCTGGTCCACGCCGGGCGCCGCGCTGCTGGCCACCACCGGCGCGGTCCGCGGCGGCTGGCCGGCCGCGGTGGGCGCCTTCCTGCTGGTCGCCGCCCTGGTCCTCGCGACCGCCCTCTGGCCGGCGCTCGGCCGGCTGATCGGCCGGATCCCCGCGTCCCTGGCGCAGGCGATGCTGGCCGGGGTGCTGTTCCCGCTGTGCCTCGCACCGGTGACCGGGTTCGCCGCGTCGCCGCTGCTGGTCGGGCCCGCGGTCCTCACCTGGCTGGTCGGTCTCGTGGTCGCCCGTCGCTGGGCCGTGCCGCTGGCGTTCGTGGTGGCCCTCGGGACCGTCGTCGTGGAGGTCGTGCGGCACGGCGACCGGCTCACCGGCGTACTTCCCGAGCCGGAGTGGACCACCCCGCACCTCTCCATCGGGGCGGTGCTCGGCCTCGCGCTGCCGCTCTACCTGGTGACCATGGCGGCGCAGAACCTGCCCGGCGTGGCCGTGCTGGCGTCGTACGACTTCGAGGTGCCGTGGCGCTCCTCGATGGCCGTCACCGGTGCGGGTACGGCGATCGCGGCTCCCTTCGGCGGCCACGCGATCAACCTCGCGGCGATCACCGCCGCCCTCGCGGCAGGTCCCGACGCCGGGCCGGACCGGGACCGGCGCTGGCGGGCCGCCGACACCGCCGGCTGGACCTACCTGGTCCTCGCGCTGGCCGCGCCGCTCCTCGTCGCGCTCGTCACCGCGGCGCCCGCGGGGATCCTCGAGGCCGTGGCCGGCCTGGCGCTGCTGGGCACGCTGGGCGCGGCGATCCGGACCGCGCTCGCCGGCGACGGCCCGCACGAGGCGGCCCTGATCACCCTGCTCGTCGCCGCCAGCGGTACGACGTTCCTCGGGGTCGGCGCCGCCTTCTGGTCACTCGTGGCCGGGCTGGCCGTCCACGCGCTGCTCACCCGGACCGGAGCGGGGTCGGCTACCGGACGATCGTGAAGTCGCCGCGGCCGTAGGGGATCGCCGAGGCGGTGGAGGGACCGTCGATGGCGTCCAGCTCGTCGGCGGGATCCCAGGTCGAGTCGCGGGTGACCCTGTCGACGAGCTGGACCCGCATCGATGCGGGTCCGGTCGGGAGCATCGACAGGAGAGTCATGGGCGCTCGCCAGATGCCGTCGCGGCGGGTGCCCGTGGCCAGGGTCGCGGGCTCGCACGGCTGCTCCCCCGACGGATCGCTGTCGCTCAGGTAGCAGAAGTAGACCAGCCCCACGCCGGAGCCGGTGTCGGTCACGTGCGCGGAGATCAACGGCGTCGTCCGCTGCGAGATCGACGCTCCCTCCACCGGACGGTTCAGGGAGACGAGCGTCGGCGGGCTCATGTCGCCGTGCGGATTCACGATGGTGATGGTCCGCACCGAGCCGTTGAACACGTCGGCCCCTCCCGCTCGCCACTTCACGGCGAGCCGGTAGGTCCCGGCCGGGACGTAGCGGGTGAGGGGGATGCGGACCCGCCAGATGCCGGACGTCGCGGTGCCGCTGAGCTTCGTGACGGGGTGCGGATCGGTCGCGTACGCCGGGTTCGGCCAGCTCTCCAGCCACACGTCCCCGCTCGACGACGGGGTGGACAGGCTCAGGACCACGCCGACGAGACTCAACCGGGAGGTGCTGCTCCCGCCGATCCTCAGGACCTCGGTGACTCCCCCGTCGGTGAGGTCGACCTGCGAGTGAAAGACCCGGACCCACTGCGACACGCTCGGCGTGGTCGCCCGCGCCGGAGCGGCGAGGGTCGCACCCACCAGTGCGATGCCGAGGATCCCGAGAAGCAGCCTGCGCATGCAGCGCACGCTACTCGTCAGTGACGCGGGCCGCAGATCATTCGGGCACGCGGCGGTAGGCACCGTCCGAGGCGGCGGTCGCCATCGAGGCGTAGGCACGCAGGGCCGCGCTCACCGGGCGGTCGCGGTCGACCGGGGTGTAGGGCTTGTCGCGCTTCTCCTGGGCGGCCCGGCGCTCGGCGAGGACGATCTCGTCGACGTCCAGCGCGATGGTGCGGTTCGGGATGTCGATGGAGATGGTGTCGCCGTCCTCGACCAGCGCGATCAGCCCGCCGCCGGCGGCCTCCGGGGAGACGTGGCCGATGGACAGGCCCGACGTACCACCGGAGAAGCGGCCGTCGGTGATCAGCGCGCACTTCTGGCCCAGGCCGCGGCCCTTGAGGAAGGACGTCGGGTAGAGCATCTCCTGCATGCCCGGGCCGCCCTTGGGGCCCTCGTACCGGATGACCACGACGTGGCCCTCCTGCACGGTCTTGTCGAGGATGCCCTGCACCGCGGCGTCCTGGGACTCGAAGACGATCGCGGTCCCGGTGAACGTCCAGATCTCCTCCGGCACGCCGGCGGTCTTCACCACGCAGCCGTCCTCGGCGATGTTGCCGTGCAGGATCGCGAGGCCGCCGTCCTGGGAGTAGGCGTGCGCGACGTCGCGGATGCAGCCCTCGGCTGCGTCGGTGTCGAGGCTGGCCCAGCGGTTCTCGGTGGAGAAGGCCTCCGTGGTCCGCACGCCACCGGGGGCCGCGTGGAACAGCTCGAGCGCCTCCGGGCTGGGGCTCTCGCCGCGGATGTCCCAGCGACCGAGCCACTCGTCGATGGTGGCGGAGTGGACGGTGTGGACGTCCTCGTTGAGCGCGCCACCGCGGCGCAGCTCGCCGAGCAGGGCGGGGATGCCGCCGGCGCGGTGGACGTCCTCCATGTGGAACTTCGGGCTGTTCGGCGCGACCTTGCTCAGGCACGGGACCCGGCGGGAGATGGCGTCGATGTCGTGGACGGTGAAGTCCAGCTCGGCCTCGCGGGCGGCCGCGAGCAGGTGCAGCACGGTGTTGGTCGAGCCGCCCATGGCGACGTCGAGCGCGACGGCGTTCTCGAAGGCGGCGCGGCTCGCGATGGCCCGCGGCAGCACGCTCTCGTCGTCGTCCTCGTAGTAGCGCTTGCACAGGTCGACGATCAGCCGGCCGGCCTCGAGGAAGAGGTCCTTGCGGGCCGCGTGGGTCGCCAGCGTCGAGCCGTTGCCCGGCAGGGACAGGCCGATGGCCTCGGTGAGGCAGTTCATCGAGTTGGCCGTGAACATGCCCGAGCACGAGCCGCAGGTCGGGCAGGCCGACCGCTCCACGGTGTCGAGCAGGTCGTCGCTCACGGCGTCGTTGGCGGACAGCGACATCGCGTCGACCAGGTCGAGCTTCTCGTGCACCAGGCCCTCGACGGCGACGGTCTTGCCGGCCTCCATCGGTCCGCCGGACACGAAGACGACCGGGATGTTGAGCCGCAGCGCCGCCAGCAGCATGCCCGGGGTGATCTTGTCGCAGTTGGAGATGCAGACCAGCGCGTCGGCACAGTGCGCCTGCACCATGTACTCGACCGCGTCTGCGATCAGCTCGCGGCTCGGCAGGCTGTAGAGCATGCCGCCGTGGCCCATCGCGATGCCGTCGTCGACGGCGATGGTGTTGAACTCCTTGGCGTTGGCGCCCGCGGCCTTGACCGAGTCGGCGACCAGCTTGCCCATGTTGCGCAGATGCACGTGGCCCGGCACGAACTCGGTGAAGGAGTTCGCGATCGCCACGATCGGCTTGCCGAAGTCCGAGTCCGTCATGCCGGTCGCGCGCCAGAGCGCACGCGCACCGGCCATGTTGCGACCGGACGTGGAGGTTGCGGAGCGGAGCGTAGGCATGGATCAAGGATAGGACGGCGGCGTACGCCGGCCCGCCCCGATCTCAGGCGGGGGTCCTGGGTCGTGCCTAGGAGACGAACCCGTTGAACGGCAGGACCGTCCGGCACGCGATCTGCGCCGGCAGGGTGTTGCCGTTGAGATAGGCCACCACCAGCGCGGCCGCGTTCGGGTCCGAGGCGATCTCGAAGTGCTCGGTGAGGTCGGTCGGGCAGTAGCGCTGGATCACGACGTTACGCATGTTGGCGTAGCCCGAGAGCTGGCCGCTCGAGTACGGGAGCACCAGCTCGTCGTACCGGGTGGAGATGTTGAGGTAGTGCACGCCGGACGCGGCGACCCGGCCCGAGGTCATCCTGGTCGCGAAGGCGGACCCGGTGACCATCTGCCCGCAGGCGGCGCACACGGGGACCATCGCGTCGGAGGTGAAGCCGTAGGGCGCCCCGGCGAGGTTCAGCTGGCCGGCCACCGAGGTGCCGGTGCCCTTCCACAGCGGCGCGAGCGAGATGTAGTCGTGCACGTACTGCGCGCCGCCGAGGAAGCGCACCCAGTAGTTCGGCATGTAGGTGCCCTGCGAGTGGCCGATCAGGTCGACCTTGTGGGCGCCGGTCGCCGTGAGGACCTTCGCGACGAACGCCTTCAGCTCCCGCGCGCTGGACGCGATCGCGTTCATCCCGCCGAACTTCACCGGCGAGGAGGTCTCGATCGACGCGACGCCGTAGGTCGGCGCGAAGACGCAGTAGCCCTTGTTGTGGAGCAGGGCGGCGTACGTCGCCCAGTTGGTCGCCGCGTTGCCGCCGGTGCCGTGCACCAGCACCACCGGGCGGGGGTGCGCCGCGGTCGGGCGGCAGGTCCAGTCGTTCTCCCCGGGCGCGGACGCGGCGGTGTTCACCGCGAAGGTGTTCTGCAGGAAGTTGTAGCTCACCGGCAGCTGGGAGGTCGCGCCGTGCACCGGCGATCCCACCAGCAGCGTCCCCATCAGGAACGCGGCAAGCCCTGCCCCCACCCATCGCCTCCGCATGTGACCCTCAACGAGCGCGACGGGGAGCGGTCACGCGGTGTCGGTCCGCTCGGCGACGGCCTTGAGCCGGGCCAGGCCCTTGTCGAAGTCCTTGCCGATGGCGTTGTCGAGGAACAGCCGCCCCATCAGCGCGAACAGCGGGTTGCGGTCGCCGCCCATGGTCCACGTGACGCGGGTGCCGCCCTCGACCGGCACCAGCTCGAAGGACACCTCGTTGCTGGCGCGGAACGGCTTGACGAAGACGAGGCCGACGTCGATCTGCGAGGCCGAGATCGCGGTGAAGGTCATCGTGCCCTCGCCGGCCTTGCTGTTGCCCTTCCAGTGGTACGTCGCCCCGACGCCCTCGCCGTCGTAGGTGCGCTGCAGGGCGGGGTCGCGGTCCTCCCAGGGCGACCACTTCGGCCACTCGTGGAAGTCGGCGATCAGCGCGTGGATCGTGGTGGCCGGGGCCGCGATGACGGTCTCGCGGGAGTGGGAGAAGGACGCCATACGGCTGACCCTAGGGTGATCGGGTGTCGGTCCGCACCCATCGCCCCTCCTTGGGCACGGCGCTCGCGCTCGTGGTCGTCGGGATCGTCTCGGTGCAGGCGGGCGCCGCGTTCGCGAAGGGCCTGTTCGACGAGATCAGCCCGAGCGCGATGGTGTGGCTGCGGCTGGTCACGAGCACGGTCGTGCTGCTGCTCGTCGCCCGGCCGCGGCTGACCGGGCGCAGCCGGGAGGACTGGCTGACCGTCGTCGGGTTCGCGATCTGCCTGGCCACGATGAACCTGGCGATCTACGAGTCGTTCTCCCGGATCCCTCTCGGGGTCGCGGTCACGATCGAGTTCCTGGGACCCCTGGCGCTCGCGGTGGCCGGGTCCCACCGGCCCCGCGACCTGGTCTGGGCGGGACTGGCCGGCGCCGGCGTCGTACTCCTCGGAGCGCAGCGGGGCAGCTGGGACTGGACGGGGGCTGCCCTCGCCCTGCTGGCGGGCGCCGCCTGGGCCGGCTACATCCTGCTCAGCGCCCGGACCGGCCGGCACTGGCAGGGCCTGGACGGGCTGGCGGTCGCGAGCCTGATCGCCACCGTGCTGCTGACGCCCGGTCTGCTGCGGATCGGCGACCGCCTCACCGAGCCGCACATCGTGCTCTCCGGCGTCGCCGTCGGCATGCTCAGCTCGGTGATCCCCTACAGCGCCGAGATCACCGCCCTGCGCCGTGTCCCGACCGCCACGATGGGCGTGCTGATGAGCCTCGAGCCCGCCGCCGCCGCACTCACCGCGCTGGTCATCATCGGCGAGCACCTGCGTCCCGTGCAGTGGCTGGCGATCGTGTGCGTCGTGGTGGCGAGCATCGGCGCCACGCGCGCGACGGACGCGACGACACCGCCCCGGGACTGAGCATCGGGCACAATCAGCCCATGCCCACAGAACCGACGAGTGCCGCGCAGGCGGAGCAGGCCCACCTCGGCTTCCGCGACATCCTGTCCGACGACGGCACGTTCCTGCGGGCCTGGACCAACGACCCGGCCGGTGTCATCGACGGCCCGACGGTCGTGCTGTGCAACGGCCTCGGCACCAACGCCTACATGTGGCCCAAGCTGCTCGACCCGTCCTGCGGCGTACGCGTCGTGTCGTGGAACCATCGCGGCGTGGGCGGCTCCGAGCGCCCCGCCGACCACAGCCACGTCGAGATCGAGCACTTCGTCCAGGACGGGCTCTCCGTGATGGACCACTTCGGGATCGACCGGGCCGTCCTGATGGGCTGGTCGATGGGCGTCAACACGATGTTCGAGATGGCGTACCGCCACCCCGAGCGCGTGGCCGGCCTGTTCGCCATGTGCGGGGTGCCCGGCGACACCTTCGCCACCATGCTCGGCCCGCTGCACCTGCCGCACTTCGTGGCGCGCGCGCTCACCGTCAACGTCTGCCGGGTCGCGAAGTACGCCGGCTGGCTGGCCACGCCGATCACGACCCGGCTGCCCATCGGCGCCAAGGCGGTCCGGCTGATCAGCCACAGCGGCTTCATGTTCCCCGTGGCCGACCCGGAGGCCGTGGCGCTCGGGCTCGACGAGTTCCGCACCACCCCGGTCGAGTGGTACGCCCACCTGGCCATCTCCACGTCCCGGCACGCCCGGGTCAGCCTCAGCGCGATCCAGGTGCCGTGCCGCTTCGTCGCCGCCTCCTGGGACGTCCTCGCCGGCGCCCGGGACATGGCGAGCGCCGCCGAGCGCCTCGCCGACGCCGACTACATCGAGCTGCGCGGGTCGCACTTCCTGCAGCTGGAGAAGCCGGACAAGGTGCACGAGCTGCTGCTGGAGTTCCTCGAGCGGGTGGACGCCTGATGCGGTTCGGCCGCACCGCGGCGGCGGTCGCCGCGATCGGCGTACTCACCACCCTGAGCGGGTGTGGCGGCAACGCGGTGACGATCACCGTCGCGCCGTCCATGACGGCGGTGCCGACCGTGGCGGAGAGCGTCCCCGCGACCTTCGACGGCGTGCCCGACGTCATCGGCACGGCCGCCTCGAAGCTGACCACCCCGTGGGGCATCGCCTTCCTCAGCAACGGTGTCGCAGTCGTCACCGAGCGCACCACCGGCCGGGTCCTGCTGCTCAACCCCGGTGACGACGGCGGCGCAGCGACCGTCACCGACCTCGGCAGGATCAAGGGCCTCAACACCAAGGGCGACGGCGGTCTGCTCGGCGTGGCCGTGTCGCCCACCTTCGACGCCGACCGGTCGCTCTACTTCTACGAGACGACGAAGAAGGACAACAGGATCGTCCAGATGCCGCTCACCGACGCGGGCCTGGGCCGGGGCAAGAACGTCCTGACCGGCATCCCGCGCGGCGCGCACGACAACGGCGGGCAGCTGGCGTTCGGCCCCGACGGCTACCTGTACGTCGGCACCGGCGACGCCGGCAAGCCGCAGCTGGCGCAGTCGAAGAAGTCGCTCGCGGGCAAGATCCTGCGGATCGCCGGCGACGGCTCGGGCGCGCCCGGCAACCCGGGCAAGAACCAGGTCTGGGCGCGCGGCTTCCGCGACGTCCTGGGCCTCGCCTTCGACGGCGACGGCCAGCTGTGGGCCACCGACGACGGCCCCAGCCAGGACGAGCTCAACCGGGTGCTGCCCGGCAGCAACGGCGCGTGGCCGGTCCACGAGGGTGCGGGCGGGAGCAAGAAGAGGTTCATCCGCCCCTCCGTCACCTGGGCCCCGTCGCGGGCCACGCCGGGCGGGCTGGCGTTCGTGGGCGGCTACCTGTGGCTGACCGGCGTACGCGGCCAGGCGCTGTGGCGGGTCAAGGTCGACAGCGGCGCGGTCGGCGACTCGACGCCGTACTTCGCGGGCAGCGGCAAGCACCCCAGCAAGTACGGCGCCCTCCGCATCGTCGCCCTCTCCCCCAACGGTCAGCTGTGGCTCGGCACCAGCAACACCGAGGGCCGCAAGCACCCCGCCGGCGACGACCGGCTGCTGCGGATCCAGCCCTAGGCGACCGACTCGACAGCTTCGACCGGCTCGACCCGGTCGACCCGGTCGACCCGGTCGACCCGTGCCCGTCGGGCCGCGCGGCGCAGCGTGGTGAGCACCGCCGGACCGAGCACCGCGATCGCGACGGCGTTGGTGAGCGCGCGGCCGGTGTCCCAGCCACCGGTCGAGGTGAGCAGCGTGTAGACCAGGAAGCGGCGCAGGTTCTCCACCAGCGCGCCGCCGGGGACGTAGGCGATCTGGCTCGAGTCGTGCCCGGGGATCGCCAGGCCCGCGATGAACGGCCAGCCCCACAGGTTCATCAACAGCCCGTACAGGTACGCCGCCGCGATGCCGTAGCCGACGAGCAGCACGATCTCGGCCCGCCCGCGGGGCCGGCGCGGCAGGAGGCCCGCGCCCAGCCCGACCCAGCCCGCCACGAGCATCTGGAAGGGCAGCCAGGGACCGACGCCGGCGGTGAGCAGGGCCGACCCGAGCAGCGACGTACAGCCCAGGAGGAAGCCGAAGCCCGGGCCGAAGACGCGGCCACCGAGGATGAGCAGGAAGAACACGAGCTCCAGTCCGCCGGTGCCCGCGCTGAAGCCGCGCAGGGCGGCGTTGACCGCGCTCAGGACGCCGAGGATGGCGAGCGCGCGCGAGTCCATGCCGCCCTCGGACAGCTCGGCCAGGACCACCGCGAGCAGCAGCGGGAGGAGCAGCAGGAAGAGGAACGGCGGGTCGACGCGCGGGCTGCTCGGGTCGGTGCGCAGGATCAGCGGCCAGCCCAGCATCATCAGGCCGATGACGGTGACCAGGGCGAGCACGACGCCGGAGCGCAGCCGCAGCGGGATCGCGCTCATGGGGCCCCCTCGAGGGCGGTCGCGACCTCGTCGACGGTGAGCCAGCCCGGGCCGAGGACCTTCGTGGTCTGCGGCGCGAACGCCGGCGACTCCGCCAGCACCTCGCGCACCGGGCCCTGGGAGACGACCTCGCCGTCGGCCAGCACGACGACCCGGTCGGCCACTTGGGCGACGAACTCGACGTCGTGGGTCGCCACGAACACGGTGCGGCCGCCGGCCGCGAGCAGTTGGAGGGCGTCGGCGAGGGCCCGCTTGGCGGCGTAGTCCAGGCCTCGCGTGGGCTCGTCGAGGAGCAGCAGCGGAGGGGCGTCGGTGAGCACGATGGCGACCGCGAGGGCGAGCCGCTGGCCCTCGGAGAGGTCGCGCGGGTGGGTCTCGCCCGGGATGCCGGGGGCGATCGTGTCGAGCAGCTTGGCGCACGCCCCCGGGGTCGCGCCGGCAGCCTCGTCCGCTGCGGCGCACTCCTCGGCCACGGTCTCGAGGTAGAGCAGGTCGGCGGGCGTCTGCGGCACCAGCCCGACGACGGTACGCCGCTGCTGCGGCTTGAGGGTCGCCGGATCGCGGCCGTCGATCCGGACGGTGCCGGTGGCCGGGACGTGGCGGCCCTGCAGGGTCCACAGCAGCGTCGACTTGCCCGCGCCGTTGCGGCCCATCAGCGCGGTGATCGTGCCGGCGGCGAGCTCCAGGCTGACGTCGGTCAGTGCCGGGGTGCGGTGGTGGAGGACGGTCACCCTCTCCACCCGGGTCGTCAGGTTGTGGGCGGCCCCTGGGCCGGTCACAACCTGACGACCCGGGGGTGCGGGGGGTGCGGGGGGTGCCGGGAGGTCGGGGCGGAGGCGGCGCGCCTCCCGCACGGTCAGCGGCAGCGGGTCCCAGCCCAGCAGCCGGCCCAGCTCCACCAGGGGCGGCGCGACCGGGCTGTCGGTGAGGATCGCCGCGGTCGGGCCGGCGCGCAGGGTGCCCGAGCCGTCGAGCACCGCCATCCGGTCCGCGAACGGGACGACCCGCTCCAGCCGGTGCTCGGCGACCAGCACCGAGACGTCGAGGTCGTGGACGAGCCGGGTGATCGTGGCCAGGACGTCCTCGGCCGCGGTCGGGTCGAGCGCCGAGGTCGGCTCGTCCAGGACCAGCAGCCGCGGGTGCGTGGTGAGCACCGTGCCGATCGCGACGCGCTGCTGCTGACCGCCCGAGAGCGTGCGCAGGTCGCGGTGGCGCAGGTCGGCGATGCCGAGCAGGTCCAGGGTCTCCTCGACCCGGCGCCGCATCGTGGCCGGCGCCAGGCCCAGCTGCTCCATGCCGAAGGCGAGCTCCTCCTCGACGGTGTCGGTGACGAACCACGCTGGCGGGTTCTGCCCGACGAAGCCGATCGCGTGCGCGCGCTCGCGAGCCGGCAGGTCGATGATCGACTCCCCGTCGAGCAGTACGTCGCCGCTCAGCCGGCCGCCGGTGTACGCCGGCACCAGGCCGGCCACCACGCCGAGCAGCGTCGACTTGCCGACCCCGGTCGGGCCGCCGAGGACGATCAGCTCCCCCGGGTCGATCCGCAGGTCGATGCGGTCGAGGACCGGTCGCGCGCTGTCGGCGTACCTCAGAGTGATGTGGCGCAGCTCGAGCATCAGGCGGCCACCGCCTGCGGGTGGGGCGCGGGGGTCGCGGTGAGGCGGCGCAGCGGCGGCGGGGCGATCCAGAGCGGGAGCAGGCCGAGCAGGAGCGCCGCGACCGCCGCGACCGTGACCGGCGGCCAGGCGTCCACGGGAGGCTGCGCCACGGCGACGTCGGTGTGGCGCACCAGCCAGCCGGCCACGCCGACCGCGAGCCCGCTCAGGGCGACGGCGGTCTCGATGGCGGTCCACCGCTCGGCGCGGTAGCGGGTCCGGTGGACCCGGCGCCCGGCCGCCACGAAGCCGACCAGGGCCGCGCCGACACCGAGCACGAGCATCGGCACGGCGAGCAGCCGCGGAGCGGTCTGGTCGAGCATCGCGTAGACGCCGACGGCCACCCCGCACAGCCCGGCGATGAGCAGGGCACCGGTCCGCCGGCGCTCGCTGGCCGTCGCCTGACCGGCCCGGCCGTAGCCCCGGGCGTCCATGCCGGCGGCCAGGGACAGCGAGCGCTCGAAGGCGTCCTCGAGGATCGGCACCAGCGTCCGGCGTACGCCTCGGATCCGGCGGAACCTCCCCGTCGGTCCGCCGCGCAGGGCCTGCGCGGCGCGGATCCGGGCGGCGCTGTCGGCGAGCTGCGGGATGACCGTGATCGCCACGACCATCGCCGTGCCGATCTCGTAGAGCGCGGGAGGCAGCGAGCGCATCAGGCGCTTGGGGTTGGCCAGTGCGTTCGCCGCCCCGACGGCGACCAGGATGGCCGCGAGCCGCAGGCCGTCGTCGAGCGCGACCAGGAGCTCCTCGCGGGTGAACGGGCCGAGCAGGGTGATGCCGGCCGCCCAGGACGGCAGCGGGACCTGCGGCAGCGGCAGGATCGTGTGCCCTGCGCTGCTGGTGCCGAGGACGATCGCGAACAGCACCCGGGTGAGGACCACCACGACCGCCAGCCACAGGTAGAGCCGGAAGGACCGGGCCCAGGTCTGGTCCGACCGGCAGGTCAGCACGGTCACGGCCGCGACCGCCATCAGCATCAGCAGCAGGACCGGGTTGGTGAGGAAGGAGGCGTACGTCGCCAGCCCGATCGCCCAGCACCACCAGGCCACCGGGTGGAGGTCGCGCGGCACCCTGCTCACGTCAGCCCCGACGTCGCCGCAGGATCGGTACGGCGGCGGCCGCGCCGATCACCACGACACCGAGCCCGATGGCGATCCAGGTGGCCGGGCCCTTGCTCTTGTCGGCGGGGACGTCCGGTGGCGGGCCGGCCGCCACCTGGTCGATGGTGGGCAGGCTCGGGGTGTCGCTCGGGAGCGGGGCGTGCGTCGTGGGCGGCACGTCGGCGTGCTTCGTTCCGCGGCTGGGCGTCGCGGTGGTGGGTGCCGACGTCGCGGTCGTGGCGGCCGTGGGCGTCGGCGCGGCCGTGGTGGTCGCGGAGGCGGGTGGTGCCACGGCGTGGTGGTGATGGTGCGGGGTCGGGGCCGCCGTGGGGGTGGGGGTCGGGGTCGGCGTGGGCTTGGCCTGCCGTGGCGTCGGCACCACCCCGGGCGGGTTGTTGCCGGACTGGGTGTCCCACGAGAACCCGACGTACCCACCGGCAGGGACCTTCAGCGACTTCACGCCCTGGCTGGCGTAGTGCCAGGTCCCGTCCTTGCCGTCGGACCACCACAGGCTCCAGTAGGCGTCGGACTGGGTGCAGTCGTGGTCGCTCGGCAGCCCGTTGACCGTGCACACGTAGCCGGCCATGCCGCCGGTGGTCAGCTCGCCGAGGGTGAACCCGGCCGCGTTGAAGTTGGTCTCGGCGTAGTGGCCGTCGACCGGGTCGCAGCCCTTACGCTCCTGGTAGCCGCCGAGGCCGTTGTAGTCGACGACGACGATGATCCCGGTGTCGTAGGCGCACCCGCCGGCCGCGTGCGCGACCCGCGCCGAGACGCCCACCAGCCCGATCGCCGCGACCAGCGCGGCGACCAGGCTGAGGCCGACGGTGCGTGCTGCCATCACCGGACCGTGAAGGACGTCTGTCCCTTGCGGGTGGTGAAGCGGCCCACGGCGTACACGGTCTTCGTGCCGGCGCTGCGGCCCACGTTGAGGCTCGCGCCGAACCAACCCTCGGCGGTGGCGGAGCCCGAGGCGACGACGACGCCCTTGTAGGTCAGCTTGACGCGCTCACCGGGGTACAGGCCCTTGACGACGACCCGCTCCGAGCCGCCCTTGGCGATGGTGGGCCGGCTGACGCTGACGGGCAGCGTCTTCGGCGCCAGGGCGACGACGGTCTTCGCCGCGGTCGCGCCGGCCACCTTGAGGATCGCCTTGTAGGAACGGGTTCCGGCCGGGAACGCGAACTGGTGACTGGTGGCGCTGACGCCCACCACGTCGCGGTTCTTGCCCATCAGCGACAGGCAGCCCCGCTGGCCGTTGACGAGCCCCTGCACCGCGACCGGCTGGGTCGCTCCCGCACGCACCCAGCGGGTAGCGACGGCGAGCGGCGCGGTCGACGCGGCGTGGACCTGCATGGCCGGGAAGGACTGGATCGTCGCCTCGTACCAGTCGTAGCCGTACGGGTCGGTCAGCCCGTCCGTCTCGCCGTTCGCCAGCGCGGAGTCGCTCGCAGCGACGGCACCGGCCTGGGTGCTGAGCTTGCGGTCGCACGCGGAGCCGGAGACCTGGTGGCGGCGGAGCCACACGGCGGCCTTCGCCACCGGACCCGTGTCCCCGTGCAACTGGAGCGCCTGGGCGGCCAGTCCGGTCGAGTTGCCGCTCTCCGAGCCGAAGGCGAGCCAGGCGCCGCTGCTCTGCTGGGTGGACGTCAGGTAGGAGATGCCCTTGGTGATCGCGTCGTCGACGCCGGGCGTCGCGGAGTTCTCGAGCGGGATCAGTGCCATCAACGCGTCGGCGGTGTCGTCGGGGGTCGAGACCGAGCCGCTGTCCCATCCGCCGTCGGAGTTCTGCATGGCGACCAGCGCGGCGACCGCCTTGTCCCACTCCGTGCAGGAGCACGTCCAGTCCTTGCCCGCGCTGAGGGCCTGGACCGCCAGGCCCTGGGACCAGCCGCCCTCGTAGCCGCCTTCGGGCATGACACCGGTCGTGTCGTCGATGGCGGTCTCGACCTTGGCGACCAGGTCGCCGTCCACCGTGGTCGGGTCGACGCCGGCGAGGTCGTAGAAGACCGCCGCCTGGGCAGCGGCGAGACCGGTCGTCGCGTAGCCACTGATCCCGGCGTCCACGGCCGACTTGATCCGGTCGATCGTCGCCTGGTCTCCGCCGTGGCGGGCGAGCGCCGTGCCGAAGTCGATCGTCGCACCGAGGCTGCCGTCGACCAGGTTGTCGGAGCCGAGCTGCCGCGTGAGCCAGGAGATCGCTGCGTCGTCGGGCGCCGGGGCGGTCACGGCCTCCGCGGACGGCGCGACGAGGGTGAGGCCGGCGGCGAGCACGGCGCTGCCGAGGCCGGCGGCGGCGTACTTCCGCATCGGACGGAGGAGCATGGTGATCCTTCCCGCTGCAGTCAGCGGGCTGCGGCTCTGCGGCCGCCCGACCCGCTGCGTTCCACGACAGCGCTGGTGCCAGGACGTCCCGTGCCAGGTGCTCCGGCTCGCCGTGTCCCCCGATGAACACGGCCCACGGTTGCGGGTCAGCGCCGGACTCGGACCGGCTTCCCCCACCACGGGCGTGATGAATGTTGACCTGAGGGTAACCCGGGGGGCGGGTCGGGCCCCAACCGTGCTGGGCGGGTGGGCACTCTCGGGGTTGGTGTGGGCGGCCGCACCTTAGCCGCCCGGTCCCCGGCGTCAAGGCTGCTCGCTGCGCTCGCACCGCTGCGCGGCGCCTGCGGCGGCCTTGACCCCGGGTCCTTACCGGGCGGCTGAACGGCGCGGAGTCGGCACGGGCTTCGCCCGCGCCGCCGCTTCGCGGCCGCCCACCAAACCCGTCCCGACCTGGGAAAACTCTCGTCGAAGCCTTCCACCGGCGTTCGAACAGGTGTACTATGAGAGGTAGTTGATCAGTCCGTCTCGGGGAGCTCCTCATGGTCGCAGGAACGGTGTCGTTGCACCCGATCCTCGCGTGCGCGCGGTCTCTTCAGAACGACCTCGCGGCAGTCGCGGACATGCCGGCCGACTACCTCCGTACTCGCGACAAAGCCGACTTGTTGACCGACCTGGCCAAGGTCAAGGCCCAGCTCGCCGAGCTGGAGCTCCGAGTCCTCGCTGCAGCCGCGGATGTGGCCGAGGAGCACGGGTCCCGTGACGCCGGCTGCTGGCTCGCCCACACCACCCGCATCACCTCCTCCGCCGGCCGCGCCCAACTGCGGCTGGCCGAGTCGCTCGAGGCTCACCCGCTCACCGCGGCCGCGATGCGCGAAGGCGCGGTGAACGAGGCCCAGGCGAGGGTGATCATCCGGTCGGTCGACAAGCTGTCCGACGCCGTCGACCAATCGGTCCGGGCCCAGGCCGAGGCGCACCTGATCGAGCTGGCCGCGATCTATGACCCGAAGGACCTTCAGGTGCTCGGCACCAAGATCCTCGAAGTCGTCGCATCCGACATCGCCGAAGCCGAGCTCGGCAAGCAGCTCGAACGCGAGGAACAGGCCGCACGGGACGAGGTCGCCATCCGCATCCGCAAACGCGGGAACGGGATCACCCGCTGGATCTGCGACCTCCCCGACTCCGTCTCCGAACGAGCCCTCACCTACCTCGAAGCCCAAGACTCCCCGAGGGTCACCCAAACCCGATCCCGGAACAGGGGCGAGGCGTTCTGCCGACTCCTCGAACTACTCGACCCCAAGCGACTCCCCGACCACGGTGGCGACGCCACCACCGTCATGGTCACCATCCCCCTCGAGACCCTCACCCACGAGCTGGGCTCGGCGATGCTCGGCGACACCGCCATCTCCGCCAGTGAGGCACGGCGGCTCGCCTGCACCGCGAAGATCATCCCCGTCGTCCTCGGCGGGAAGTCCGAACCCCTCGACCTCGGCAGATCCCGCCGACTCTTCGAACCACCCCAACGCAAAGCCATGCGAATCCGCGACAAGCGCTGCCGTGCGGAAGGGTGCGCGATCCCCGCAGCCTGGTGCGAAGCACATCATTTGAAGCCGTGGTCGGAGGGCGGGAGGACCGACCTCGCCGACGGCGTACTGCTCTGCTCCCACCACCATCACCGAGCCCACGACACCCGCTACGACATGACCAAGCTCGCCACCGGCGACTACAGGTTCCACCGCCGGACATAGACGCCCCGGGGCGCATGGTCGGATGCCGCTCGTGACGACGGGTCAGGTGACCCATCGTCCGTAGCGCCCTGCGCGACCCCCTCGACGAGTGCGGGCACGGGTTCGCAGTAGAAGATCGCCCACGCAGGCGATCTCGGCCCCGCGGCACAAGACGAACCGCCCTGGCGGCCGCGAAGCGGCGGCGCGGGCGAAGCCCGTGCCGTTGTCGCGCCGTCCAGCTCGTCGTCCGGGACCCGCAGTCAAGGAGGCCGAAGGCACCGCGCAGCGGCGCCGAAGGCGTCCTTGACTGCGGGTGACGACGAGCTAAGGTGCGGCCGCCCCGACCAGCCCCGAAGCCCAGACCTACTCCGAGCTCACGACCGCCTGTCGCGCACGCTCACCGTTGTGGTGCCCTCGTCGCGCAGCTCGAAGAGGTCGATCTCCTTGAGCAGCTTGGTCCAGGTGGCGTAGCCGTAGTTGCGGGGGTCGATCGACGACTGGTTGCGGATCTGCTGGCCGACCGTGCTGACCCGCACGAAGCCGTCCTCCTCCGAGGCGGCGGACTCGATCACGTTGCGCAGCAGCTTGATCAGCCGGGCGTCGCGCTTGAGCGCCTTGCCGTCGACCCGCTCGGGGGTCGGCTTCGCCTCGTCCGGCTCGGGACCGGCCACAGTCGCGGCGGGCTCGACCGCCTTGGTCGGCGCCTTCCGCGTGCGCTTGGTCGGCATCGTCCTCGGCGGCTCGGCCGCCGTGGTCTCGGAGCCCTTGCCGAGCTGGTCCACGATGGTGAACTGCGTGCAGGCGCTCTTGAACGGCGCGGGCGTGTTCGCCCGGCCGTACCCGTAGACAGCCCGGCCCTTCTCCCGCAGGTAGTGCACGAGCGGGGTGAAGTCCGAGTCGCTGGACATGATCGCGAACGCGTCGGGCTGCGAGGAGTGCAGCAGCTCCACGGCGTCGATGGCGAGCGCCATGTCGGCCGCGTTCTTCTGCTTGGTCAGGTCGAACTGCTGCATCGGCCGGATCGCCGACTCGTGCAGCTCCTCGATCCACGCCTTCAGCTCGGACTTGGTCCAGTTGCCGTAGGCGCGGCGGATGCTGCACTCGCCGTACCGCGCAAGGTCGTTGAGTACGTCGCCGACCTTGCCCGCGGGCGCGTTGTCCGCGTCGATGAGCAGCGCGATGCGCAGCGTCATCTCAGGACAGCTTCTCGAGGATCAGCTCTCGCACGCGGGCCGCGTCGGCCTGACCGCGGGTGGCCTTCATGACCCCACCGATGATCGCGCCGATCGCGCCCATGTTGCCGCCGCGGATCTTGGCGGCGACGTCGGGCTGGGCGGCCAGGGCGTCGTCGATCGCGGCGATCAGCGGACCGTCGTCGGAGACCAGCGCCAGGCCGCGCTTCTCGATCACCTCGGCGGGCGTGCCCTCACCGGCGATGAGACCGTCGAACACCGACCGCGCGAGCTTGTCGTTGATCGTCTTCGCGTCGACCAGCGCCTGCACCTCGGCCACCTGTGCCGGCGTGACACCGACCTCGGCCAGCTCGACCCCGGTGTCGTTGGCGCGGCGCAGCAGCTCGGCGACCCACCACTTGCGCGCCGACTGCGGCGCCGTACCGCAGGCCACGGTCTGCTCGATCAGCGGCAGCGCGCCGGCCGCCCAGACGTCCCGCATCTCCAGGTCGGAGAAGCCGTACTCCTCCTGCAGGCGCACCTTCTTCGCCGTCGGGTTCTCCGGCAGCGTGCCGCGCAGCTCCTCGACCCACTCCCGCGAGGGAGCCACCGGCACGAGGTCCGGCTCGGGGAAGTAGCGGTAGTCCTCGGCGTCGGACTTCTCCCGGCCCGACGACGTGGTGCCGTCGGTCTCGTGGAAGTGCCGCGTCTCCTGCAGGACCTTCCCGCCGGCGTCGAGGATGCCGGCGTGGCGCGACATCTCGTAGCGCACCGCCCGCTCGACCGAGCGCAGCGAGTTGACGTTCTTGGTCTCCGAACGGGTGCCCAAGACATCGGAACCCTTCGGCGCGAGCGAGAGGTTCACGTCGGCACGGATCGAGCCCTGGTCCATCCGGGCGTCCGAGACGCCGAGCGCGACGATCAGGTCGCGCAGCTGGGCGACGTACGCGCGGGCGATGAGCGGCGCCTTCGCGCCGGCCCCGACGATCGGCCGCGTCACGATCTCGATCAGCGGGATGCCGGCCCGGTTGTAGTCGACCAGCGAGTAGTCCGCGCCGTGGATCCGGCCGGTCGCCCCACCCACGTGGGTGGACTTCCCGGTGTCCTCCTCCATGTGGGCGCGCTCGATCTCGACCCGGAAGGTCTCCCCGTCGACTTCGACGTCCATGAAGCCGTCGAAGGCGATCGGCTCGTCGTACTGCGAGGTCTGGAAGTTCTTCGGCATGTCCGGGTAGAAGTAGTTCTTCCGCGCGAACCGGCACCACTCGGCGATCGAGCAGTTGAGCGCGAGGCCGATCCGGATCGCCGACTCCACGGCCTTCGCGTTGACCACGGGCATCGCGCCGGGCAGGCCGAGACAGGTCGGGCAGACCTGGGTGTTCGGCGCGGCGCCGAACTCCGTCGGGCAGCCGCAGAACATCTTGGTCGCGGTGTTGAGCTCGACGTGGACCTCCAGGCCCAGCGCCGGGTCGTACGCCGCCACGACCTCGTCGAAGTCGACCAGCACCTCGCCCATCACTTGCCCTCCTGCCCGTACGCCGACGGCACGATCGGGCCGCCCCACTGCTCGTGCAACGCGGCCTCGAGCGCCGCACCCACCCGGTAGAGCCGCGCGTCCTCGAGCACCGGAGCGAGGAACTGGATGCCGGTCGGCAGGCCGTCCTCGGACGAGACGCCGGACGGGATCGAGATGCCCGGGACGCCCGCCAGGTTCGCCGGAATGGTGGCGAGGTCCTGCAGGTACATCGACAGCGGGTCGTCGGCCTTCTCGCCGATCGGCCACGCGGTCGACGGCGCCGTCGGCGAGACGAGCACGTCGACCTGTTCGAAGGCCTTGCGGAAGTCCTCGATGATCAGCGTGCGGATCTTCTGCGCCTGCCCGTAGTAGGCGTCGTAGTAGCCCGACGAGAGCGCGTAGGTGCCGACGATGATGCGGCGCTTGACCTCGTTGCCGAAGCCCGCGTCGCGCGAGGCCCGCATGACGTCCTCGGCGCTCGGGTCGCCGTCCGGCGTGACGCGCAGGCCGTAGCGCATGGCGTCGAACTTGGCGAGGTTCGAGGAGCACTCGGCCGGCAGGATCAGGTAGTAGGCGGCCATCGCGTGCACGAAGCTCGGCAGCGAGACCTCGACGACCTCGGCGCCCATGCCCTTGAGCAGGGCGATCGACTCGTCGAAGCGCTCGACCACGTCGGCGGCCCACGCGTCGCCCTGGAGCTCGGTGACCACACCCACCCGCAGCCCGCTCAGGTCGCCGGCCGCACCGGAGCGCGCGGCCTCGACGAGGCCGTCGACCGGCGTGGCGACGGAGGTGGAGTCGAGCGGGTCGTGCCCGCCGATCAGCTCCTGCAGCAGCGCCGCGTCGAGCACCGTGCGGGTGACCGGGCCGAGCTGGTCCAGGGAGTTGGCCAGCGCGATGACGCCGTACCGCGAGACCGAGCCGTACGTCGGCTTCACCCCGACCGTGCCCGTCATGGCGCCGGGCTGGCGGATCGAGCCGCCGGTGTCGGAGCCGATCGCGAGCGGGGCCTGGAAGGCGGCGACGGCCGCGGCCGAGCCGCCGCCCGAGCCGCCCGGGATCCGGTCCAGCGCCCACGGGTTGCGGGTGGCGCCGTACGCGCTGTTCTCGGTGGAGGAGCCCATCGCGAACTCGTCCATGTTGGTCTTGCCCAGGATCGGCAGCCCGGCCGCCCTGATCCTGGCGGTCACCGTGCCGTCGTACGGCGGGATCCAGCCCTCGAGGATCTTCGAGCCGGCGGTCGTCGGCAGCCCGGAGGTGCACAGCACGTCCTTGATGGCGATCGGGACGCCGTCCAGCTCGTGCAGCGGCGCACCGGCCGCGCGGCGGGCGTCGGAGGCGGCGGCCTGGGCCAGCGCACCCTCCGCGTCCACGTGCAGGAACGCGTTGAGGTCCTCGTCGGTGGCCGCGATCTGGTCGAGGTGCGCCTGCACCAGCTCGACGGAGGTGACCTCGCCCGCGGCGAGGGCGGCGGCCTGCTCGGCGGCCGTCGTGGCGATCAGGCTCACTGCTCGTCCCCCAGGATCCGCGGGACGGAGAACTTGCCGTCCTCCTGGGCGGGAGCGCCGGACAGCGCCTGCTCGGGCGTCAGCCCCGGGCGTACGACGTCCTCGCGGAACACGTTGGTCATCGGGATCGGGTGCGACGTGGCGACCACGTCGTCACCCGCCACGCCCTGGATGGACGCCACCGACTCGAGGATCACGTTGAGCTGGGGCGCGAGATGGTCCAGCTCGGCATCGGACAGGTCGATCCGGGCGAGGTCGGCCAGGTGGCGCACCTCGTCGCGGGAGAGTTCGGGCATGGCGCCAATCCTAGGCAGCGGCGGCCCGCCCGCCCCCACCGGTCCGGACCCCTTGACCTACACGCTGTAACCCACCTAGCCTGCCCGGAGACCTACACCGTGTAACCCACCCTGGATCCCCTGCGAGAGGCCTCCCGATGCAGCACACCGTCGGACAGCTCCTGAGCCGTCGTACCGTCGTCGCCGGAGCGGCCGGCGGCCTCGCCGCCACGACCCTGCTCACCCACGCCGACATCGCCAACGCCGTCACCACGCGCGGCCCCCTGCCCCGCAAGGTCGACGCGGTCGTGGTGGGCGGCGGCCTCTCCGGCCTCACCGCGGCACGGCGGCTGCGCAGGGCGGGCCACTCGGTGCTCGTCCTCGAGGCCCGCGACCGGGTCGGGGGCCGGCTGCTCAACCACCACCTCGACCGGACCCACGTCATCGAGGCCGGCGGCGCGTTCGTCGGCCCCACCCAGGACCACATCCTCGCGCTCGCCAAGGAGCTCGGCGTCGCGACGTTCAAGGAGTACGTCGCCGGCGACAACGTCTACATCAAGGGCGGCAACCGCTCGACGTACACCGGCACGGTGCCCACCGACCTACTCGTGCTCCCCGACGCCCTGCTGCTGCAGAGTCGGATCGACGACATGGCCAAGCAGGTCGACGTGAACGCGCCCTGGAAGCACCCGCAGGCAGCGCAGCTGGACGCGATCAGCGTCGCGGACTGGGTCAAGCAGAACACCCTGCTGCCCGACGTCCGCAACCTGCTGCTGTGCTACCTGCAGCCGTGCTTCGGCTCCGACGGCCACAACATCTCGATGCTGTTCTTCCTCTGGTACATCGCGACGGCGGGCGACGAGAAGAACGTGGGCACCTTCGAGCGCTCCTCCGGTACGCCGGACGCCGCACAGGACTCCCGCTTCGTCATGGGCTCCCAGGAGGTGCCGCTGCGGCTCGCCGCCGGCCTCGGCGACCGGGTCGCCCTCAACGCGCCGGTCCACCGGATCGCGCAGCACGACGGGCACGTCGACGTCACCACGCCGCGCGGGACGGTGCGCGCGAAGCGCGTCATCGTCGCGTGCCCGCCGCACCTGGTGCTCGGCATCGACTGGCACCCGGTCCTGCCCACGCGCCGGCACAACCTGCTGCGGCACATGCCCATGGGCCACCTGATGAAGGTCGACGCGGTCTACGACACGCCGTTCTGGCGGGCGCAGGGCCTGTCCGGCTCGGGCCTGGCCGACGCCGGCCCGACGCGTGCCGTGTTCGACAACTCCCCCGCCGACGGGAAGTACGGCGTCCTGCTGGCGTTCGTGGGCGGGTCGACGTGGGGGAAGTACGGCCGGCTCCCCCGGGCCGAGCGCCGCCGGGCGATGCTGCAGGGGTTCGCCCAGATGTTCGGCGACCGGGCGCTGCACCCGATCGAGTACACCGAGCACGACTGGACGCTCGAGCGCTGGACCGGCGGCGGCCCGGTCGCGCTGCCGACCCTGGGCGCGGTGAGCACCTGGGGCAGCAGCATCCGTACGCCGTTCCGGCGGGTCCACTGGGCCGGCACCGAGACCTCGACGTACTGGTCGGGCTACATGGACGGCGCCGTCCGCGCGGGCGAGCGTGCCGCACGGGAAGTCGCGGCACTCCTGTGAGAGCCGCCGTCGTCCAGGCCTGCCACCGGCTCGCCGCCGCGGGCCTGCTGATCGGCACCGCCGGCAACGTCAGCGTCCGTGACGGTGGGACCGTGTGGGTCACGGCCAGCGGAGCGGTCCTCGCCGAGCTGACCGAGGACGACGTGGTCGAGGCGACCGACCCCCGCGCGACCTCGGAGGCCGCGCTGCACCTCGGCATCCACGAGACGTACGACGCCGGCGCGGTCGTCCACACCCACGCGCCGGTCAGCACGGCCGCCTCCACGGTGCTCACCGAGCTGCCGGTCATCCACTACCAGCAGCTGCTGCTCGGCGGCGCGATCCGGGTGGCGCCGTACGCCACCTTCGGGACGCCGGAGCTGGCCGAGCACGTGCGCACCGCGCTGGAGGGACGCAGCGCGGCGCTGATGGCCAACCACGGCTCGGTCGCGCTCGGCGCGACGCTCGAGCAGGCCGTCGAGAACGCCCTGCTCCTGGAGTGGCTGTGCACCGTCCACCGCGACGCCCTCGCGTTCGGCACCCCCCGCACCCTGACCGCCCAGCAGCAGGAGGACGTCGTCCTCGCCGCGATCGCCCGCTCCTACGGAGAGAGCCGATGAAGACCACCGACCGTGTGATCGCCTGCGTGGGCGTGCACGTCCTCGACATCCACGTCCGCACCGTCGAGTCCATCCCGGAGGGATCCGACGGCGCCCTCGTCGACGAGATCCGGATGTCCCCGGCCGGCACCGCCGGCGGCACCGCGGTCGTCCTGGCCAAGCTGGGCGCGACCGCGCGCAGCGTCGGCGCGGTCGGTGACGACGCGATGGGCACGACCCTGCTCGGCCTGCTCGCCGACAACGGCGTGGACGTCCGCGGCGTGGCCCGCGTGGCCGGGGTGCAGACCTCCGCGTCGGTGCTGCCGGTCAACGGCGACGGCGAGCGTCCGGCGTGGCACTGCATCGGCGCGAACGGGGCCGTGGCGCTCGACGTCGCGAGCATCGAGGGTGCCGCCCACGTCCACCTCGGCGGGCCGGAGTTCCTCGGCGATGCCGCACTCACCCTGCTGCAGGCGGCGCACGACGCGGGTGCGACGACGTCGATCGACATGCTCGCGCCCGGTGAGCCGATGTGGCTGGACGTCATCGCTCCCCTGCTGCCGCACGTCGACCACTTCCTGCCCAACGACGGGCAGCTGCTCGGTCTCACCGGCGCGGCCACCCTCGAGGAGGCGGCGGAGGTCCTGCTGGACCGCGGCGCCGGCTGCGTCGCCGTCACCGCCGGCGCGCGGGGCGCCTATGTCGCCACCACCGACGGCGGCACCTGGGTGCCGGCGTACGAGATCGAGGTGGTGGACACCACCGGCTGCGGCGACGCGTTCTCGGCCGGCTTCCTTCTCGGCCGCGCGCTCGGTCGCAGCCACGAGGACGCCGCCCGGCTCGGCAACGCGACCGCCGCCCAGGTGGCCCAGGGGCTCGCGACCGACGCGGGCAGCTACGACCTCGCCTCCGTCGACGCGTTCGCCGCCTCCGCCCCGACCCGAGGAGCCACCCGATGATCCGCCCCCGCCGCCTGGTCGCCGGGCTCACCCTCGCCCTCGCCACCGCAGGACTCGGCCTGTCCACGCAGGCACACGCCACGCCGAGCCCGGCCCACCGCACCGCCAGCGCGCCGGTCGTCGAGGTCGGCGTCGGCCAGGCCGACATCACCCCGCACACCGGCGGCTTCAAGGGCGGCTGGGCCTGCTCGTGCGCGAAGGCGCTCGGTCAGCAGACGCGGCTCTACGCCCACGCCGTCGTGCTGCAGCGCGGGTCCCGCAAGATCGCGCTGGTGAGCGTCGACCTGTCCTTCTTCGGCAACGGGATGCTCGTCGACGCCGCACACCTGCTCGCCCGCCGCGGCTTCACGCCCCGCAACATCATCGTCTCCGCCACGCACACGCACGGCTCGCAGATGGGCTTCATGAACTACGGCGCCTACAACACGGTGCTGCCGAGCGTCGACAACCTCGCGGACCTGTCACTGCCGTCCACCCCCGCGGACCAGCTCATGTACAACCTGATGACCCGCCAGCTCGCGACCGCGATCCGGCGCGCCGACGACGACCGCCGCCCCGGCAGCGTCGGTTGGGGCCACACCACGCTGTACGGCGTGACGCACAACCGCAGCCTCGAGGCGCACCTCGCGGACTACGGGATCATCGAGGCGCCCGGCACCGGCACCGTCAGCCAGGACCCGCGCGGCTACGACGGCACGGTCGACCCGGCCGTCAACGTGCTCCGCGTCGACCAGCGGCGCGACGGCCGGTCGGTGCCGGTCGGCGTGTTCACCACCTTCGCCAACCACGGCACGATCGTGCAGCCGGACTTCGACTACTTCTCCGCCGACCACCAGGGCGCCGCGGAGCGGATCCTGTCGGCACGGATCCGGCGGGCCGGCCACGTCCCCGCTTCGCAGCCGGTCGTGACGGCCTTCGCCAACTCCGACGCCGGCGACATGAGCTCGGGACTGGTGCACCGCGGGCCGGCGTACGCCGACCGGATCGGTGCCGCCGAGGCGGCCGCCATGTTCCGGGCCTGGCGCGCGGCCGGCCGGTCGATGACGCGCACGCCCACGCTGGCCGTGCGCTGGACCCGGATCTGCCTGTGCGGCCAGACCGTCGACGGACACAAGACCGACAAGAGCCCGATCCTCGGGCTCGGCCAGGCCGCCGGGTCCGAGGAGGGGCGCACGATCCTCTACCAGCTCGGACTGGCGCACGAGGGCGACCACCTGCCGCTGTCCGGCGGGGTCCAGGGCGACAAGGTGCAGCTGCTCAACGAGTCCGGCGAGATCCCCAACGCGCTGCCGCTGAGCGTGCTCCAGGTCGGCGACCGGATGCTGGTGACCTGGCCCGGCGAGGCCACGATCGGCGTCGGCGCGATGGTCCGCAAGGCGGTGCTGCCCATCGCCCGCGACGCCGGGATGAAGGACCTCGTGTTCGTCGGGTACGCCGGCGAGTACTCCGACTACTGGACCACCCCGGCCGAGTACGAGCGCCAGCACTACGAGGGCGGGTCCACCGTCTTCGGGCAGTACTCCTCGCTGGTCCTGCGCGACGGGCTCGCCCGGCTCGCCCGGTCGCTCGTCGCGGGGCGGGCCGCCCCGGCGGCGTACGCCTCCGACCCGAACCAGGGGCTGCACGTCACCTCGGCCTCGTACGCCGCCGGCGCAGCCAGCGGCGTACCCGCGACCCAGCCGGCGACGACCGCGCGGCTGGGCCACCCGGCGTACTCCTGGACCGGCGGGCCGGACGGCGCGGACCGGCCGGTGGACCGCGCGTTCGTGACCGTCCAGCGGCGGGTCTCCGGCGGCTGGCGGCGCGTCGCCGACGACCTCGGCCTGCAGCTGCTGTGGGGCGTGGACAGCAAGGGCTCGTACACGGCGCAGTGGGAGGTGCCGGTGTCGGCGCCCACCGGTCGCTACCGGTTCGTCGTCACGGCCAAGCGCTACCGGCTCGCCTCGCACCCCTTCACGGTGGCCGCGGGCGCGTTCCTCACGCCCGCCGCCGTGGGCGGGGTCGTCCGGCTCGCGCTCCCCGCGGCCGGCGAGCGTGCCGACTGGACGCCCCGGCCTCGCTTCGCCACCGGCGGCAGCATCCGCTTCGTGGTCGACGGTCGCAGTGTGGTCGTCACCTCGGCGGGCTCGCGCTTCGCGGTGCCCGCGGGCACCCACGTCTCGATCCCGGCCGGCGCGGCACGCGATCGCTACGGCAACACCAACGCCACCGCGGTGACGATCCGATGACGACGCCGGTGACGTCGATCGAGGGGTTCAAGAAGGGCCGCGTCCCGCGCGAGGTGCGGGTGCGCCAGCTCCTCGACCACGCCGAGGCGCTGTTCCTCGCCGAGGGCTACGACGGCTTCTCGATCGAGGACCTCTGCCGGGCCGCCGGCGTCAGCCGCCCCGTGGTCTACGAGCACTTCGGCTCCAAGGAGGGCGTCTACCTCGCGTGCCAGCAGCGAGTGCGCAACGAGTTCGACGAGGCGCTCAGCGCCGCCCTCGCCGGCACCGAGCTCGACGAGATCATCCGGCAGGTCGCCGACGTCTACTTCGGGATGCTCGAGGCCGACCCGCGGCGCTGGCTGTTCGTCTTCGGCTCGACCTCGGGGTTCGCCGGACCGATGGCAGAGAAGCTCTACGACATGCGACTGGAGACCATCCGCGGGATCGCCGCCCTCGCCGCCGCCCTGCGCCCCGACCTGCCCGAGGAGCAGGTGACGGCGGTCGCCCACATGGTCTCGGGCGCGGGCGAGGAGCTGGGCCGCTGGTGGATGCGCAACCGGGACGTCCCCCGGCAGCGGATCGTGGACTACTACGTGGCCGGCACCCGGCTGCTCGCGACGGACCTCCCCCGCATCTGATCCCCTCCCCGGGGCGAGCTGTGGGAATCGACGGCAATTCCGGAGATCAGGGCACAGGCTGCGGAGATGGCTTCTAGGATCACCGGTCTAGTCCAGTGTTTGCCGGCCCGGGAGTCGGATAGAACTCACTCGACACACCACTCTTCAGGGGAGAGAGAATGATCGGGATTGCTTCTGCGCGCCTCCGGCGCGCCTTCGTCGCTCTGACGATGACCACCGCCGCCGTCGCCACCGTGGTCGGCGTCGCCGAGCCGGCCCACGCGGTGACCAGCTGCACCACCAGCACGGTCATCGACGAGGGCGGCAAGACCTCGAACCACGTCATGACGTGGGGCGACTACGAGGCGGTCCACGTCAACGTGACCGCCACCTGCTCCGACGGCCACACCTACGCCGGCGCCGGCACCGTGACGGTCCAGCAGTCGACCAACGGCGGGTCGACGTGGACCACCGTCAGCCCGACCTACACGAACTCGGCCTACTGGTCCCGGTACACCACCAACTGGATCAAGCAGACCTCGATGTTCCGCGCGGTCTACTCCGGCGGCAGCGACGGCACCTACAGCTACGGGAGCTCGTCCGACTCCATCACCATCGGCCTGATCCGCCACACCAAGCAGGCCTCGGGCAAGAGCGTCCGCGGCGGCTACAAGATCAAGTTCGCGATCTCGCCGGCCGCCAGCATCAAGGGCCTGCACGTGACCTTCCAGGTCAAGAACAGCGGCGTGTGGAAGTTCTACAAGCGCCTCCAGGTCAGCCAGTACGGCACCGTGACCACGACCTTCGCGGGCAGCCGCGCCGGCCGGGTCTACCGGATGCTTCTGCCCGGAGGTCGGGGCTTCCTCGCCTCGCGCTACGGCAACTGGACGATCACGCTCTACTGAGCCGGTCCGAGCACCACGCAGCCCCGGGTACGACGTACCCGGGGCTGTGTCGTTCCTGAACGCCTCAGGGACGCCCGTGCGTGGCTGTCGCCGTCGGATGCACCGGGGCGGTGTGCGTCGGCGCCGAGCGGGTCGGCGTCGAGGTCGGCCTGCCGCCCTGGGTCGGCGTGCTCGCCTGGGTGGGCTTCGTCTGGCCGCCGGCGTTCGTGGTCGGCGCGGCCGCCGAGGTGACCGGCGTCCGCGTGCGACCGCCCGGAGCGGTGCTCGTCGGCTGGCCCGCCGCGGCACGACTGGTCGCGCTGCCGACCGCGGTGGCGGTGGTCGCGGTGGTCGCGGCGGTGGTGGCAGAGGTGCTGCCCGTCGTCGCGGCGCTGCTCGCCGACGGCGACGGCTTGCGCGGCACGACCGGGGACGGCCGCGCGGTGCGCGAGGTGATGTCGGAGAATCGCGGGTTGCCCACGGGCGCCGCGAACGCCACCAGCGCGACCGCGCCGAGGGCGGCGACCGCCAGCACCACCCCGCCCCGCCGGGCGGGGCGGCCCCAGCTGGCCAGACCCGCGCGGCGCATCCGCCGCAGGTCCTCGGGCAGGTCGGCCCGGATCGCGGCCAGGCTGTTGTACGGCGCCGCGGCGAACCCGAGGCCCTGGACCAGCAGCAGCGCGCCGACGAACGCCCCGGCCCAGGTGCCCTGCGCCAGCGTCAGCACGCCCAGCAGGAGGCAGCCGACCGCGACGACGGTCTCGAACCGGTTGCCGCGCAGCGCGTCGATCGGCCGCGGATCGCCCTTCACCTTCGGGGTGCGCAGGAAGACGCCGTGGCGGGCGAACATGCCGCGGAAGGTCGCCTGCGCGACCGTCCACCCGAGCGCCAGCCAGATCCCGAACGCACCGATCGCCTCGCCCCAGCTGGCGCCCGAGGTACGTCGTACCAGGGCGAGCGAGCGGAGCGCCCCGAGCAGGACCAGCGCCGCCACACAGACCAGCACCAGGCCGCTGAGCCGGCGCACGACCACGCCCTCGCCGACGAGCTGGTCCAGGCCGCCCACGACCAGGAAGCCGGTGAACACCAGCCCGGCGAGGTCGCCGAACCACTGCAGCCCGCCGACCAGGTAGGACCAGCGCTGGGCGAAGGTGAGCTGGTTGTCCGGCGTACGACGTCCGGGCAGCAGGGAGCGCCAGTGCATCCGCATGATCTGGATGCCGCCGAAGCACCAGCGGAACCGCTGCCGCTTGAGCGCCTCGAAGGTCAGCGGCATGACGCCGCGGCCGAACGCCTGGTCGACGTGGATGCCGCGACCGCCCGCACGCAGCAGCCGCAGGGACAGCTCGGCGTCCTCGGTGATGCACCACTCGTCCCAGCCGCCCTCGGCGACCAGCGCGGACCGCCGGATCAGGCCCATGGTGCCGCCGAAGATGGCGCCGTTGCGCTCGTTGCGCGACTTCTGGGAGACGTCGAAGAAGTAGCCGTAGGAGTAGTAGAGACGGCGGAAGTACGACGCCTGCTCCCAGTCGCGGTAGTCCTGCGGGGTCTGCACGAAGGAGACCGCGGGGTCGCCGAACATCGGGGCGCAGCTCGCCAGCCAGTCCGGATCGACCAGGTAGTCGGCGTCGACGATGCCGATCACCTCGGCGCGCGGGTCGCTCACCCGCAGCGCCTCGTTGAGGGCTCCGGACTTGAAGCCGGGCCAGTCCTCCAGGTGCAGGAAGCGCAGCCGGTCGTGCTGGGCGCAGAACGCCTCGAGCGGCCGCCACAGCGCCTCGTCGGTGGTGTTGTTGTCCACGACGAGCACCTCGTAGGCGTCGTACTCCTGGCGCAGGAGGGCCTCCAGGGTCGCGATGACCATCTCCGGCGGCTCGTTGTGGGTGGGGACGTGGATGCTCACGAACGGGTGGGCGTGACCGGTGGTGACCGGCGGCGCGCTCCAGTCGCGGCGCGCCAGCACGTCGACGAACTCCCACAGGTAGCCCACGCCGATGAGGAACATGAACGCCTCGAGCAGCAGCAGGGCCATGCTGAGCACGAACGACAGCGGATGCAGGTGCGACTCGAGGGTCCACACCAGGACGTAGCCGAGGTACGCCACCCCCGCGACGAGCGCCAGGGCCCAGGCCACGGCACCCCGGGTCGCCCAGGACCGCAGCACCGCGGCCCAGGCTCCGGCGGTCCCGGCGATGAGGACGGCGGCGATCAGGGATCGGCCCGGCCCGGCGTGGAGCAGCGCGCCCAGGCCGAGCGCGCCCAGGCCGGCGGAGGCGATGGCGACGGTCTCGCGTACGCCGAGGGGCCACCGGCCGCGCTCCGGGCGCACCGTGAACAGCAGCAGGGTGGCCGGGACCAGCAGGAGGACCGAGACGACCAGGACGGTCGAGAGAGCACCGAGCAGCACAGTCAAAAGTATCCAGTGCCCACGTCGCACCGGTCCATGCACCTCGCGGCGCACGACGGACAAACTCTCCCGTTCCGCCCCGGCGACCCCGCCTCCGGGGTCATGATGGCGATGGCATCCCTCCCCTGGCTGCGATCGGGCGTTCCCACCCGGACCGGTGCCTGTTCCTTGTGACCGCATCTCGACCCCTGTGGAGAACCCGATGACCGCTTCCGCCATCCGACGCCTGCGCGGCGCGACCGTCGCGCTCGCCCTCACCGCCGCCGCGACCGGCACCGCGATCGCCGTCGCCGGCCCCGCGCACGCCGTGAGCGCGAACTGCTCCACGACCTCGACGCTGACCATCAACGACAAGACCGCCCCGAACAACGGGACGATCACCGATGTCGTCACCTACGGCACGTCCATCACGGTCTCGGCCTCCGTGGCGGTGGGAACCTGCGACAGCGTCGGGGGCGGCGCGCCCACCACCGTCGAGGCGGGCACTCTCTCCATCGAGCGCAGCGCGGGCGTCGGCGGACCGTGGACCACGGTCAAGTCGGTCGACGTCAGCACCGGTGTCACCACCGTCGCCGCGGCCGGGATCTCCGGCAAGGGCTTCCTGCCGGGCAAGACGCTGTTCCGCGCGCACTACGCCGGCACCACCAGCCCCGAGCCGACCGTGGACACCTTCGCCGACTCCTACGCCTTCGGCTGGGCGGTGCCGGTGCGGATCACCAAGCTGGTCAGCAAGCACTGCACCCAGACCGGCTGCACCGACACCCGCCGGATCATCCCGGCGGCCAGCATCGCGGGCCTGCACGTGAAGATGCAGCGCCGCACGGACGGCGCCTGGGCGACCGTCGCGCTGCGCAAGGTGGACTCGACCGGCCTGTTCACGTACACCTTCCGCCCCGGCGCGACGCTGGTCGTGATCCCGCAGGCGCGGGGCTACGCGGGCAGCTACCTCAAGGTCGTCGTCACCCGCTGACGTCGTGTGCTCGTCCGGACGCCGTGGTCTCAGCCCACGGCGTCCGGCCCCTTCTCCAGCAGTACGACGAAGGCGGCCTCGTCGAGGATCCGCAGGCCGAGCTCCTCGGCCTTGGCCGCCTTGGAACCGGCGTTCTCCCCCACCACCACGAAGTCGGTCTTCTTCGACACCGAGCCGGAGGCCTTCCCGCCGCGGGCGATGATCGCCTCCTTGACCGAGTCGCGGGTGAAGCCCTCCAGGCCGCCGGTGACGACGACGGTGAGGCCCTCGAGCGTCTGCTCGACCGACTCGTCGCGCTCGTCGGCCATCCGCACGCCCGCGGCGGCCCACTTCTCCACGATCTCCACGTGCCAGTCGACGCCGAACCACTCGGTGACGGCCTCGCCGATCACCGCACCCACGCCCTCGGCGTCGGCGAGCTCGGCCGGCGTCGCCGCGCGGATCGCGTCCATCGATCCGAACCGGGTGGCCAGGGCGCGGGCCGCGCTCGGGCCGCAGTGCCGGATGGAGAGCCCGACCAGGACCCGCCACAGCGCGACGTCCTTGCTGGCCTCCAGGTTGGCGAGCAGCTTCTCGGCGTTGGCGGTCAGCACCCGCTCGCCGGCGCCGTCCTGCACTTCGGCCTTCTTGGCGGCCCGGGTGAACAGCGGCGTGGCCAGCAGCTTCTCGGCGGTCAGGTCGAAGATGTCGCCTTCGTTGGCGACCGCACCGGACTGGTGCAGCGCGACCGCGGCCTCCCAGCCCAGCCCCTCGATGTCGAAGGCACCACGGCCGGCGACGTGGTTGATCCGCTCCACGACCTGCGCCTCGCAGTCACGGTGGTTGGGGCAGCGCCGGTCCTTGTCGCCGGCCTTCTGCTCGACCAGCTCGGTGCCGCAGGCCGGGCAGACCGTCGGCGGCACCCACGCCGGCAGGCCCTCGGGCCGCAGCGCGAGCACCGGGCCGAGGATCTCCGGGATCACGTCGCCGGCCTTGCGCAGGATGACGGTGTCCCCGGGGCGGACGTCCTTGCGGGCGACCTCGTAGAAGTTGTGCAGGGTCGCCATCTCGACCGTGGAGCCCGCGACCTTGGTCGGCTCCATCACCCCGAACGGCGTCACACGACCGGTGCGCCCGGTGTTGACCTGGATGTCGAGGAGCTTGGCGTGGACCTCCTCGGGCGGGTACTTGTAGGCGATGGCCCACCGGGGCGCCCGGCTCGTCGAGCCGAGCGAGCGCTGGGTGGCGACCTCGTCGACCTTCACCACCACGCCGTCGATCTCGTGGTCGAGGACCGCGGTGTCGTGGCGGTGCTCGCCCCAGTAGTCGATGTAGGCGCGGACCTCCGCGACGCTGCCGAGGACCTTCACCTTCTCCGAGACGGGCAGGCCCCAGGCGGCGAGCGCGGCGTACGCCTGCGACTGGGCGGTGGGCTCGAAGCCGTCGCGCGCGCCGATGCCGTGGCAGACCATGGTCAGGTTGCGTGACGCGGTGACCTTCGGGTCCTTCTGCCGCAGCGAGCCGGCCGCGGTGTTGCGGGCGTTGGCGTAGAGCGGCTTGCCGGCGGCCAGCTGCTCCTCGTTGATCCGCTCGAAGGTCGCGGTCGGCAGGTACACCTCGCCGCGGACCTCGACCAGCCGCGGGACCGGGAACTCCTTGGTCCCCGTGAGCCGGCGCGGCACGGCGGCGATCGTCTCGACGTTGGGCGTGACGTCCTCGCCGGTGGTGCCGTCGCCGCGGGTCAGCGCGCGGGTCAGGACGCCGTCGGTGTAGAGCAGGTTGATGGCCAGGCCGTCGACCTTGAGCTCGCACAGCAGGGCCGGGGTGCGCCCGGTGTCGCGCAGCACGCGGTCGAACCAGGCCTCCAGCTCGTCAGAGCTGAAGGCGTTGTCGAGCGACTCCATCCGCTGGAGGTGGTCGTACGCCGCGAAGTCGGTGTACGCCCGGCCCATCACCCGTTGCGTGGGGCTGTCCGGGGTGATCAGCGCCGGGAACTGCTCCTCCACCGCGCGCAGGTCGGCGAGGAGGGCGTCGTACTCGGCATCGGTGAGGGGCGAGCTGCCGTCGCGGTAGTAGGCGTCGGAGGCCTCCTCGATCGCCGTGACCAACCGGAGGTGTTCGTGCTGGGCCTGCTCCTCACTCATGGGCCCATCCTGCCGCCCGGCGCCGACAGCCGGGTGACCAGCCTCACCGACCCGTGCAAAGAGTTTCGAGAAGAATTCGCTGGCGGGGAATGAAACGGCGTCGTACTATCGTTTGGAACGAAACCGTACCGTTTCATCACACCATCCCGATCGACTGGAGACATGATGTCCCGCCGCCTGATGCCCACCGCCCGTCCGCGGGTGGAGGGCGACCGTGAGCAGGAGATCTTCGAAGCGACCATCGAGATCCTCGGCGACGTCGGCTACGACCGGCTCACCATGGATGCGGTGGCCACCCTCGCGAAGGCCTCCAAGGCCACCCTCTACCGTCGCTGGCAGGGCAAGGCCGCCCTCGTCATCGACGCGATCGTGCACATGAAGGGCCACCACGACGGCTGCGACGAGCAGCCCGACACCGGGAGCCTCCGCGGCGACCTGCTCGCCGCCTTCTGCGGCCAGGGCAGCCTCGCCGACCCGCGCCAGACCGCGATCCTCGGCAGCCTGATCACCGCGATCTCGCGGGACGCCGAGTTCGCCGAGGCGTTCCGCAGCCAGTTCATCGCCCCGAAGGCCGCCATCAACCAGGCGATCTTCCAACGGGCGCTCGACCGCGGCGAGATCCGGCCCGACGTCGATCTCGAGATCATCATCCCCGCGCTGCCGGGGATCCTGATCCACCGCCTCTTCCTGCTCGGCGAGCAGCCGACCACGGACGTCATCACCCGGGTCATCGACCAGGTGATCCTCCCGGCCGTCACCCACGGCCACACCGCCCCTCCTCACACCCAAGGAAAGCAATGACCAACGTCGAATCCCTCGACCCGGTAGGGGCCACCGTCGCCTCCGTCGCGGACGAGCCGGAGACCGCCGCCGTGCCGCACGGCGGGCTGGCGCTCATCCTCATCCTGACCGCGCAGCTGATGGTGGTGCTCGACGGCACCATCGCGAACATCGCGCTGCCCTACATCGGCACCGACCTGCACATCTCGCAGGCCAACCTGACCTGGATCGTCACCGGCTACGCGCTCGCGTTCGGCGGCCTGCTGCTGCTCGGCGGGCGGCTCGGCGACCTGTACGGCCGTCGTCGCCTGTTCATCTCGGGTCTGACCACCTTCGCGATCGCCTCGCTGCTGGGCGGCCTGGCCCAGAACGAGGGCATGCTGCTCGCGTCCCGCGCCCTGCAGGGCGTCGGCGCCGCGCTCGCCGCGCCGGCCGCGCTCGCGCTGATCACGACCACCTTCCCGGCGGGCCCGCAGCGCAGCCGCGCGATGGGCGCGTACGCCACGATGTCCGGCGTCGGCGCCGCCATCGGCCTGATCCTCGGCGGCTGGCTCACCGGCCTCGACTCCGCGTTCGGCTTCGACGTCCACGGCTGGCGGATGACCTTCCTGATCAACGTCCCGATCGGCCTGGCCGCGGCGGCGTTCGCCCCGCGCATCCTCAAGGAGTCCGAGAGGCACGTCGGCGAGCTCGACATCCCCGGCGCCATCACCGGCACCCTCGGCCTGCTCGCGGTCGTCTTCGGCCTGTCGCGTGCCGGCGAGGAGGCCTACGGCTGGGGCAACTGGCAGACGCTGACCTCCCTCGGCGTCGGCATCGCGCTGCTGATCGCGTTCATCAACATCGAGCGCCGGGTCGAGCACCCGCTGCTCCCGGTCCGGATCTTCGCGAACCGCACCCGGGCGACCAGCTTCGTCGCGATGATGATCGCGCCGGCCGCGATGATGGCGATGTTCTTCTACCTCAGCCAGTTCATCCAGCAGATCATGGGCTACAGCTCGCTGCACGCCGGCTTCGCGTTCCTGCCGTTCTCCTTCGGCATCGTGTTCGGCGCGGCGATCTCGTCCAACCTGGTCGGCCGGATCAACCCGCGCTTCATCGCCGGCACCGGCACGCTGATGGCCGCCGTGGCGCTGTTCATGTACACCCAGATCCCGGTGCACGACTCGGCGGCCGACGTCCTCAACGCGCTGGGGACGCACCAGCCGATCGGCGCCGACATCAGCTACTGGGGCCACGTGTTCCCGTGGATCGTCCTGATGTCGACCGGCATGGGCCTGGTCTTCGTGCCGCTGATGCAGACCGCGATGCACCGCATCGAGGCCGCCGACTCCGGCATCGGCTCGGGCGTGCTCAACACGATGCAGCAGGTCGGAGGCGCCGTCGGCGTCGCGACCCTGAGCACCGTCGCGCTGCACTTCTTCCACGGCAAGGCCGATGCGCTGGCGGCTCCGCTCTCCCAGGCGGGCCTCAAGGGCGACGCGCTCAGCTTCGGCCTGTTCCAGGGCAGCTTCCCCGAGGGCGCCATCCACGCGTTCTACGTGGCTGCCGGGCTGATGGTCCTCGCCTCGCTGGTGATCTGGACGTTCCTCGACGTCAAGCACACCGACCTGGCGAGCGACGGCGCGGAGGGTGGCGTCCACGTGGGCTGATCCCCACCCGCTCCACCGGTCAACGGCGCGCGGCCCGGGCCACCCTCTCCAGGGCGGTCCGGGCCGTTGCCGTGTCGGCACCGGCCAGGCCGCAGGCCGGGCTGAGCAGGAGCCGGTCCCCCACCGCGTCGGGGTCCAGGCCGAGCATCTCCAGCCAGCGCAGGGTCGACTCGACCACCTGCTTCTCGGACGGCAGCGGACCGGAGGTGGGTACGGCGCCCAGCACGACCGTGCCGCCCGCCTCGAGTGCCTCGCCGAGCGCGTCGTGACCGCCGGCGTCCAGCTGGGCCAGGTCGACCATCACGCCGGCGGCGCCGGCGCCGCGCACCAGGCCGATCGGCGCATCGGCCGCGCAGCAGTGCACCCAGACGTCGGTTCCGGCCGCGGCGATCACCCAGCCCAGCGCGTCGCTCGCCTCCGGCGGGTGGATCGCCCGGTGCTTGCCGAACCCCGAGGCCGTCGGGATCCGCGCGGCCAGCACCGCCGGCAGGGCGGGCTCGTCGAGCTGGAGCACGATGCGGGCGGCGTCCGGCAGGCGTCGGCGTACGTCGGCGACGTGCTGCTCGACGGCCACGGCCAGCGCCTGCGCCAGCTCGCGTCGGGCGCCGTGATCGGCGAGCAGCTTGTCGCCACGCGGCCGCTCGACCGTCGCGGCGAGCGTCCACGGGCCGACGACCTGGATCTTGAAGTCCCCGGCTCGGCCGGCAGCCTGCTCCTCGAGGGTGTCGAGGTCCTGGCCGAGCAGGCTGCGCGCCCGCCGCTGGTCGAGTGCGGGGGCTCCGGACGTGCCGGTCAGCCGCCAGCCGTTGGGCTGCAGGTCGGCGTCGAGCTCGCCGAGCAGCCCGACGGTGCGCCCGATCATCCCCGCGGGCGCGCCGCGGCCGGGCACCTCGGGCAGGAACGGCAGCTGGTCGTCCAGCTCGCCCAGGACGATCCGCAGGGCCTCGTCGAAGTCGCGCTGGTCGTCACCGGGGAACGAGCCGACGCCGGTGGCCCTCACGCAGACACCCGGCGGGTCGCCGCGATGGTCGCCGAGCCGACGACCCGGCTGCCGTCGTACACGACGACGGCCTGGCCCGCCGCGACGCCGTACGCCGGGTCGAGCAGCTCGACCTCGAGACCGGAGTCGGTGACCTCGACCCGGGCCCGGTGCTCGGCGCCGTGGGCGCGCAGCTGCACGGTCACCGACTCCCCCTCCAGCACCCTGCCTGCCGGCAGCCGGGCGCCGCACCACCGCGGGTCGACGCCGGTCAGGCCCGCGATGGCCAGCCGCTCGTGCGGACCGACCGTGACGGTCGCCGTGACCGGCTCGATGTCGAGGACGTAGCGCGGGCGGCCGTCGGGCGCCGGTCGGCCGAGGTGCAGGCCCCTGCGCTGGCCGATGGTGAAGCCGAACGTGCCCTCGTGCTCGCCTACCTGGGTGCCGGTCTCGTCGACGATCGGGCCGGGGACCAGAGACGGCAGCGCGGGGTCGCGGTCGCTGAGCTTCTCCCGCAGCCAGCCCGCGTTGTCGCCGTCGGCCACGAAGCAGATGTCGTGGCTGTCCGGCTTGTCCGCGACCAGCAGCCCGCGCCGCGCGGCCTCCTCCCGCACCTGGGGCTTGGGGGTGTCGCCGAGCGGGAAGAGCGAGTGCCGCAGCTGGCGCTCTTCGAGCACCCCGAGCACGTAGCTCTGGTCCTTGCCGTGGTCGACCGCGCGGTGCAGCTCGATGCCGCCGTCGTCGGTCGTCCCGAGCCGGGCGTAGTGGCCGGTCGCCACCGCGTCGAAGCCCAGCGCCAGCGCCCTGTCGAGCACCGCCTCGAACTTGATCTTCTCGTTGCACCGCAGGCACGGGTTGGGCGTGCGGCCCGCGGCGTAGGTGTCCATGAAGTCCTCGACCACGTCGGTGTGGAAGCGCTCGGAGAGGTCCCAGACGTAGAACGGGATGCCGATGACGTCGGCCGCCCGCCGGGCGTCGTTGCTGTCCTCGATCGTGCAGCACCCGCGCGCGCCGGTGCGGTAGCTCTTCGGGTTGCGCGACAGGGCCAGGTGGATGCCGGTGACGTCGTGGCCGGCCTCGACCGCGCGCGCGGCGGCGACGGCGGAGTCCACGCCACCCGACATCGCGGCCACGACCCTCATGCTCGGACCCCGCTCATGCGCGGGCGGCGCGGGCCCGCTGCACGCAGGCGCCGATCGCGGCGATGACGGCGTCGACGTCGGCCGCGGTGGTGGTGCGGCCGAGGCTGAACCGCAGCGAGCTGCGGGCCGTCGCGCTGTCGCGCCCCATCGCGAGCAGGACGTGCGAGGGCTGGGGTACGCCGGCGGAGCAGGCCGACCCCGTCGAGCACTCGATGCCCTGGGCGTCCAGCAGCATCAGCAGCGAGTCGCCCTCGCAGCCGGGGAAGGACAGGTGCACGGTGCCGGGCAGCCCGTCGCCGCTGTTGAGCTCCGCGTCGGGCACGGCCGCGAGCACGCCGGCGACCAGTCGCTCGCGCAGGGCGGTGAGCCGCTCGGCGTACTCGGCCTGGCCCTTGACGGCCGCCTCGACGGCCGCCGCGAACCCGGCGACCGCGGGCGCGTTGAGGGTGCCGCTGCGGATGTCGCGCTCCTGGCCGCCGCCGTGCAGCAGCGCGGTCAGGTCGGCCTCGCGGCGTACGACGAGCGCACCGACCCCCTGCGGCCCGCCCAGCTTGTGCCCGGTCAGCGAGAGCGCGTCCACCCCGGACGCGGCGAAGTCGACGGGCACCGCGCCGACGGCCTGGACGGCGTCGGTGTGCACCGGGATGCCGTGCACGGCGGCCAGCGCGACGACCTCGGCGATCGGCTGGAGCGTGCCGACCTCGTTGTTGGCCCACATCACCGAGATCAGCGCGACCGCGTCGGGGTCGCGCTCCACCGCGGCCCGCAGCGCCGCCAGGTCGAGGCGTCCGGCGCCGTCGACGACCACCAGCTCGACCTCGGCGCCCTCGTGCTCCTCCAGCCACTCCAGTGGATCGAGCACGGCGTGGTGCTCGATCGTCGTGGAGATCACCCGCACCCGGCGGGGATCCGCGTCCCGCCGCGCCCAGAACAGGCCCTTGACGGCGAGGTTGTCGGCCTCGGTCCCGCCGGAGGTGAACACGACCTCGCCGGGCCGGCAGCCCAGCGCCCGGGCCAGCGTCTCGCGCGACTCCTCGACGACGCGGCGGGTCCGCCGGCCGGAGGCGTGCAGCGAGCTGGCGTTGCCCACGTCGCGCAGGTGCGCGGTCATCGCCTCGAGCGCCGCGTCGACCATCGGGGTGGTCGCGGCGTGGTCGAGGTAGACGGTGCGCTCGCCGGAGCGTCCGGAGGTAGCAGTCATGACGCCCCCAGCCTACGGCGCGGAGGTGCGGACCCCTGACCACAGGTTGCGTTCGCCCCACGTTCATCCCGCGCGTCTACGTTCCGGGCCATGCAGAAGGACATCCGGGAGTACATCGACCGGCTCGCCGTCGAGGGACACACCATCGGCGAGGACCACGACGACGACCCGGTGCTGATCGACGCGACCGGACGGGCCGTCGACACCTGGCGGGAGAACTACCCGTACGACGAGCGGATGCCGCGCGCGGAGTACGACGAGCTCAAGTACCTGCTGCAGGTCGAGCTGATCAAGTTCCAGAACTGGCAGCAGCGCACCGGTCACCGCCACGTCGTGCTCTTCGAGGGCCGGGACGCGGCGGGCAAGGGCGGCACGATCAAGCGGTTCATGGAGCACCTCAACCCGCGCCACGCCCGCACCGTCGCGCTCGTGAAGCCGACCGAGCGCGAGCAGTCGCAGTGGTACTTCCAGCGCTACATCACCCACCTGCCGGCGGCCGGGGAGCTCGTGCTCTTCGACCGCAGCTGGTACAACCGCGCCGGCGTCGAGCGGGTGATGGGCTTCTGCTCCGACCGCGAGTACGAGACCTTCATGGAGCAGGCGCCGCGCTTCGAGCGGATGCTGGTGGAGTCGGGCATCTCGGTCACCAAATTCTGGTTCTCGGTGACGCGCTCCGAGCAGCGCACCCGGTTCATCATCCGCCAGATCGACCCGGTCCGGCAGTGGAAGCTGTCGCCGATGGACCTGGAGTCGCTCGACCGGTGGGACGCCTACTCCGCGGCGAAGGAGGAGATGCTCCGGCGTACCGATGCCCGCACCGCACCGTGGACCACCATCAAGTCCAACGACAAGAAGCGGGCGCGGATCAACGCGATGCGCTACTTCCTCTCCACCGTGGAGTACGACGGCAAGGACGACGCGCTCGTCGGCCAGGCCGACCCGCTCATCGTGAAGCGCGCCAAGCGGGCCGAGGGCGACTGAGCCGCTACTCCGGGTCCGCGGCGAGCGGCCAGCCGCCGGCGGCGAGCTTGGCCGACACCCGGCGCAGGTCCTCGTCGGTCGAGGCCTGCAGCGCCTGGTCGCGGACCATGGCGCGGATCTGGTCGGCGGTGACCGGCTGGACCCCGTTGGAGATCGACTGCAGGGCGAGCTCGTCGGCGATGGACTCGATGTCGCCCTCGGTCAGGTTGCGGCGCAGCACCCCCAGCACCGGCGGGTAGTCGCGCGGCGGGATGCCCTCGGGGTAGCCGGCACGCAGCCATTCGAGGATCCGGGCGACGGGCGAGGTGCTCATGACTTCGGCTCGATCCAGGGGACGATGTGGTCGAAGGTTAGGTCCTTGCCCTGACCGCTGGCGATGATGAACAGCAGGCCGGCCACGATGCCGTAGGCGACGACGAGGAACATCACCGCGGCGAGCACGTTGCCGAGCGGGTTGGGCCTGCTGCCCACCTCGCCGTCGGCCGCCGTACCGCCGTCGCCGGCCATCGCCAGCCCGCGGATCCCGACGGCGAACACGGCGGGGAGCCCGGCTCCCAGCACCAGCCCGGCGACGAGCACCTTCCACAGCGCCTCGGCGGCGAACCTCAGGTCCAGTCCGAACGCGGTCATGCCACACCTCCAGCAACCTTGGGGAGTACGTCGTCGGGCGAGTCCCACTCCTCGTTGACGTTGTGCGCGCTCACCGGCTGGGAGCGCGACCTCAGGAACAGCGCTCCGGCCACGGCGACGAGCAGTGCGAACTCGACGACCGAGCCGATCGCCAGGCCGGTGTCCGAGGTGCCGGCGATGTGCCCGATCCACCAGGTCGCCGCCCCGACCAGCGCCGCGGCCGGCAGGGTGAGCACCCAGGCCGCGACCATCCGGCCGGCGACGCCCCAGCGGACCTCGGCGCCCTTGCGGCCCAGGCCGGTGCCGAGGATCGAGCCGGTGGCGACGTGGGTCGTGGAGAGCGCGAAGCCGAGGTGGCTGGAGGCCAGGATGACTGCGGCCGACGAGGCCTCGGCGGCGACGCCCTGGGGTGCCTGGATCTCGACCAAGCCCTTGCCGAGGGTGCGGATGATCCGCCAGCCGCCCAGGTAGGTGCCGGCGGCGATCGCGACGGCGCACACCAGCTTCACCCAGAACGGGATGCCCGAGTAGTCGGTCCAGTGGCCGCTGGCGATCAGCGCAAGGGTGATGACGCCCATCGTCTTCTGGGCGTCGTTGGTGCCGTGCGCCAGCGAGACCAGGGACGCGGTGCCGATCTGGCCCCAGCGGAAGCCCGAGTCGGTGAACCGCTCCGCGATGCCCACGGTGATCCGGTAGATCAGCCAGGTGCCGAGCGCCGCGACGATCGCGGCCAGGACCGGCGAGACGAGCGCGGGCAGGATCACCTTGCCGATGACGCCGTCGGGTGCTCCCTTCGCGCGCAGCTTGTCGGCGTGGCCGGCCCAGTTGACGCCGTTGATGCCCAGCGAGGCGATCGTCGCGCCGATCAGCCCGCCGAACAGCGCGTGCGAGGAGCTCGACGGGAGGCCGAGCAGCCAGGTCAGCAGGTTCCAGACGATGCCACCCACCAGCCCCGCCATGACGATCGCGAGCAGGTCGTGGCCGTCGAGGGCGAGTCCTGCCGGCGTACCTCCGCTGCCGTCGTTGAAGGTCTTGACCACCGCGTTGGTGACGGTGAGCGCGACGGCGACCGACAGGAAGGCGCCGATCAGGTTCATCACCGCCGACAGCGCCACCGCGACCTTGGGCTTGAGCGCGCCGGTCGCGATCGAGGTCGCCATCGCGTTGCCGGTGTCGTGGAAGCCGTTGGTGAAGTCGAATCCCAGGGCGGTCGCGACGACCAGCACCAGGACGAGGGTCTCGGGGTTCACGCGCCCACCCTCACCCGGCGAGGGGTCGGGGTCCAGGGATGCCAGAGCATGTTCGCCCGCTGTTCACCACCTGCGCGGCAGCGAGGCGCCGCAGCGACCGAGGCCGAGCGCGGGCCGCCCGCGAGCGCAGGGAGCTTGCGACCGGAGCTCGCGGGCGGACCAAGGTCGGCGAGCGCAGGGAGCTTGCGACCGGAGCTCGCGGGCGGACCAAGGTCGGCGAGGGAGCGCCCGCGGCGACTCGCTCGCGCAATTCAGATGAGCAGGACGAGGGCGTCGCGGTGGACGACCTCCCGGATCCCCTGCGCACCCAGCCGGGCCGCGAGCTCGGTGGAGTCGAAGTTGACCAGGCCGCGGGCGACCGTGGCGCCGTCGGGGCCCACGATGTCGACCGGGTCGCCGGCGGTGAACTCACCGTCGACGGCCGTGACCCCGGCTGCCAGCAGGGAGGCCCGCCGCTCGACCACGGCGCGCACGGCACCGGCGTCCAGGATCAGCGAGCCCTTGGCGTCGGAGGCGTGGCGCAGCCACAGCAGGCGGCTCGGGCGGCGCTTGCCCGTGGGGTGGAACAGCGTCCCCACCGGCTCCCCCGCCAGCGCGGCGCCGGCCAGGGCGGCCGAGGTCAGGACGACGGGGATGCCGGAGCTGGTCGCGATCGAGGCGGCCTCGACCTTGGTGGTCATCCCGCCGGTGCCGACGCCGGCCGCGCCCGCGCTGCCGATCGTGACCGCGGCGAGGTCGCGCTGGCCGCGGACCTCGGGGATGAGCCGGGTGCCCGGGCGGCTCGGCGGACCGTCGTACAGGCCCTCGACGTCGGAGAGCAGCAGCAGCAGGTCCGCGTGCGCGAGGTGGGCGACCAGGGCCGCGAGCCGGTCGTTGTCACCGAAGCGGATCTCGTGGGTGGCGACCGTGTCGTTCTCGTTCGCGATGGGCAGCACGCCGAGCTCGAGCATCTTGGTGATGGTCTGCTGGGCGTTGCGGTAGTGCGCGCGCCGACTGACGTCGTCGACGGTGAGCAGCACCTGCCCGGCCGTGATGCCGTGCCGCGCGAGCTCCTCGGTGTAACGGTGGACGAGCAGCCCCTGACCCACGGCCGCGGCGGCCTGCTGGTCGGCGAGGCCCTTGGGACGGCGCTTGAACCCGAGCGGCGCCAGGCCCGCGGCGATAGCCCCCGACGACACCAGCACGACCTCGGTCCCGCGCTCCCGCGCCAGGGCCAGTACGTCGACCAGCGCGCTGACCCGGTCCGGGTCGATGCCGCCCGCGGCCGTCGTCAGCGACGACGAGCCGACCTTGACCACGACTCGCGAGGCGCCGGTGACGGCGTCGCGCAGGTCAGTCGTCATCACCATCGGCGGCACCGGGGTCGGACTCCAGCCAGTCGGCGTCGGGGTCCTCCGCGGAGCCGATCTCGTAGGCCATCGGGCCGTACTCGTCGGGGCGGTCCAGCCGCCGCGCGACGTCGGCGCGCGTCTCGGTCTCGCCGCGCTCGGGCATCTGCTCCTGGATGTCGCGGCGACGCTGGGCGGCGGGCCGGTCCTCCATGAAGCGGTGGTCCTCACCGCGCCGCGCGAGGTTCTCGGCACCGGCGTCGATGCCGGGGTTGAAGTCGAAGACGACCGAGTCGTCGAGGTGCCCGATGAGCACGGTGTCGCCGGGCTCCGCACCGAGCTTGAGCAGCTTGTCCTCGACGCCGAGCCGGTTCAGCCGGTCGGCCAGGTAGCCCACGGCCTCGTCGTTGCTGAAGTCGGTCTGGCGCACCCAGCGCTCGGGCTTGCGGCCACGCACGCGCCAGCCGGCGCTGGTCCTCGTGATGGTGAAGTCGTCGCCGTCGACGGCCTTGGGCCGCAGGACGATCCGCTCGGCGACCTCGGCCGCGCGCTCCGCGCGAGCCGCGGCGACGATCTCGGCCATCGCGAAGATCAGCTCACGGGTGCCCTCGCCGCTCATCGCGGAGATCTCGAAGACGCGCAGGTCGCGGGCGCGCAACTCGTCGACGACCATGCTCGAGATGTCCCGGCCATCCGGGACGTCCACCTTGTTGAGGGCCACCAGGCGCGGGCGGTCCTCGAGGCCGCCGTACCGGCGCAGCTCGTCCTCGATCACGTCGAGGTCGTCGACCGGGTTGCGGCCCGGCTCCAGGGTCGCGGTGTCGAGCACGTGCACCAGGGCGGCGCAGCGCTCGATGTGGCGCAGGAAGTCGTGACCGAGGCCGCGGCCCTCGGCGGCACCCTCGATCAGGCCCGGTACGTCGGCGACGGTGAACGTCGTCTCGCCGGCCGTCACCACGCCCAGGTTCGGGATCAGGGTCGTGAACGGGTAGTCGGCGATCTTCGGGCGGGCCCGGGAGATGGCGGCGATCAGGCTGGACTTGCCGGCGCTGGGGAAGCCCACCAGGCCGATGTCTGCCACGACCTTGAGCTCGAGGACGACCTCGAGCTCGTCGCCGGGCTCGCCGAGCAGCGCGAAGCCGGGCGCCTTGCGGGTCTTGGAGGCCAGCGAGGCGTTGCCGAGGCCGCCGCGACCGCCCTCGGCGATCACCAGCTCGGTGCCGGCGCCGACCAGGTCGGCGATCAGCTCGCCCTGGGGCGTGCTCACCACCGTGCCGTCGGGCACCGGCAGCACCAGGTCGGCGCCGTGCGCGCCGTTCTTGTGCGAGCCGGCGCCGTGGCCGCCGTTCTCCGCCTTGCGCTTGGGGCTGTGGTGGTAGTCCAGCAGCGTCGTCACGTCCGGGTCGACGCGCAGGATGATCGAGCCACCGGGGCCGCCGTTGCCGCCGTCGGGGCCGCCGAGCGGCTTGAACTTCTCGCGGTGGACCGAGGCCACCCCGTGGCCGCCGCGTCCGGCTGCCAGGTGCAGCGAGACACGATCGACGAAGGTGGGCACGGCCATGGGATCAGTCTTTCAGTAGGAAATGAAAAGGAAGGGCGTCCGAAGCCGGACGCCCTTCCCGTTGAAGCTCAGCGAGCTGGCGTCACTCGCCAGCCGGCAGGATGTTGACGACCTTGCGGCCGCGCTTCTTGCCGAACTCCACGTTGCCGGCGATCAGCGCGAACAGGGTGTCGTCGCCGCCGCGGCCCACGCCGGAGCCGGGGTGGAAGTGGGTGCCACGCTGGCGGACGATGATCTCGCCGGCGTTGACCAGCTGGCCGCCGAAGCGCTTGACGCCGAGGCGCTGCGCGTTGGAGTCGCGGCCGTTCTTGGTGCTCGCAGCACCCTTCTTGTGTGCCATTGCTCAGTCCCTTTTGTCTACGCGGCGGTCAGGCGTTGATCGCGGTGATCTTGACCTGGGTGTACTTCTGGCGGTGACCCTGGCGCTTCTTGTAGCCGGTCTTGTTCTTGTACTTCTGGATGATGATCTTCGGGCCCTTGGTGGCACCGAGGACCTCAGCCGTGACCGACGCCTTGTCCAGGCCGGCGGTGGTGACGGTCTCGCCGTCGACCGTCATCAGCACGGGCAGAGACACCGTCTCGCCGACCGCCGTGGAGACCTTGTCGATCTCGATGACGTCGCCGACAGCGACCTTCTCCTGCTTCGCGCCAGCGCGCACGATCGCGTACACCGCGGTCTCCTTCAGCCAAGCTCGTAACTACCGGTGGGTGAAACTCTGTTTGCTCGCAGCACGCGCGACCGGGGCCGGGTGCCAGCGAGAGATGGGCGCCCTGCGGCGCACCGACGTTCCATACTAGGGAACGTCGGTCACGCCGACAAAATCAACGCTTGCGGGCGCCCTTCTTCTTGACCGGGACGTGCAGCGCGTGCGGCTCCCCCGCGTCGGCCGCCTCGGTCCCGTCGGCGTCCTGATCGGCGGGTACGTCGGCCGGGCGGGCCGAGCTGCGCCGGGTGCGGGTGACCACGACCGGCTTCGGGGTCTCGACCGGCGACTCGACCGGCTGCTCGGGCTCGGCCGACACCACGATCGCGGCGGCCGGGGCGGTCTGCACGGTGCGGCTGGTGCCGCCGCGGCGGACCTGGGTCACCACGACCGGCTTGGCCGGCTCGGGCTGCGCGGCGGGCTCCTCGGCCGGTGCCGGCTCCTCGGCGGCGGGTGCCTCGGCAACCTCGGGCTCCTCGGCGACGGGCTCCTCGGCGGCCGGCACCTCGAGCACGGGCTCCTCGTCGGCCGGCGCCTCCATGACGACGTCCTCCGCGGCCGGGGTCTCGGAGGAGACCTCGATCGCCTCGACGTCCCCGGTGCCCTCGGTGGCCTCGGTGGCGTCGGCCTGCTCGTCGGCCTGCTCGTCGGTGGCCACCGGCGGGTGCGACATCGCCATGGCGGCGATGGCGGCCGGCGACGGCACGGCCTTCGGCGCCTCGTTGGCAGTGGTCTCGGTGTCGGCCTGCTCGGCGTTGCCGCGTCCGCGACGGCGCCGGTTGCCGCTGCGCGAGCCACCGCCGCCACCGCTCTCGCCGCCTGCGTCGCCGCCGTTGCCGCGCTTGGTGTCGATCGGCATGTCGTGCACGATCACGCCGCGACCCTGGCAGTGGCTGCAGTTCTCGGAGAACGCCTCCAGCAGCCCGGTGCCGATGCGCTTGCGGGTCATCTGGACCAGGCCGAGCGAGGTGACCTCGGCGACCTGGTGACGGGTGCGGTCGCGGCCCAGGCACTCGACCAGGCGTCGCAGCACCAGGTCGCGGTTGGACTCCAGGACCATGTCGATGAAGTCGACGACGATGATGCCGCCGATGTCGCGCAGCCGGAGCTGGCGCACGATCTCCTCGGCCGCCTCGAGGTTGTTCTTGGTGACCGTCTCCTCCAGGTTGCCTCCGGAGCCGGTGAACTTGCCGGTGTTGACGTCGACGACGGTCATCGCCTCGGTGCGGTCGATGACCAGCGAGCCGCCGGAGGGCAGCCAGACCTTGCGGTCCAGGCCCTTGGCGATCTGCTCGTCGACGCGGTACGCCGCGAAGAGGTCCGCGCCGCGCTCGGAGGCGTCGTACTTCTCCAGGCGCTCGGTGAGGTCGGGGGCCACCTGCTCGACGTACTCCGAGACGGTCTTCCAGGCGTCGTCGCCCTGGACGACGAGCTTGGCGAAGTCCTCGGTGAACAGGTCACGGACGACCTTGAGGGTCAGGTCGGGCTCGCCGTACAGCAGCTGCGGGCTGTTGCCCTTGGCGACCTTGGACTCGATGGCCTCCCAGCGCGACTTCAGCCGCTCCACGTCGCGGGTGAGCTCCTCCTCCGAGGCGCCCTCCGCGGCCGTGCGGACGATGACGCCCGCGGTGTCCGGGACGATCTCCTTGAGCAGGGTCTTGAGCCGCGCACGCTCGGTGTCGGGCAGCTTGCGGGAGATGCCCGAGGTCGTGCCGTCCGGCACGTAGACCAGGAACCGGCCGGCCAGCGAGACCTGCGAGGTGAGCCGGGCGCCCTTGTGGCCGATCGGGTCCTTGGACACCTGGACCAGCACGGTCTGGCCGGAGGTCAGCACCGACTCGATCTTGCGCGGGGTGCCCTCCTTCCAGCCCAGCGACGCCCAGTTGACCTCGCCGGCGTACAGGACGGCGTTGCGGCCCTTGCCGATGTCGATGAACGCGGCCTCCATGCTCGGGAGGACGTTCTGAACCCGGCCCAGGTAGACGTTGCCGATCAGGCTGGTCTGCGACTCGCGGGCGACGTAGTGCTCCACGAGCACCTTGTCCTCGAGCACGCCGATCTGGATCAGGTCGGGCTTCTGGCGGATCACCATGACCCGCTCGACCGACTCGCGACGGGCCAGGAACTCCGCCTCGCTCACGATCGGCGCGCGGCGGCGGCCGGCCTCGCGGCCGTCGCGGCGGCGCTGCTTCTTGGCCTCGAGCCGGGTCGAGCCGGAGATCGAGGTGATCTCGTCCTCGGGCGAGCGGGGCTTGCGCACCCGGGTCACGGTGTTCGAGTCGTCGCCGTCCTCCGAGCCGCCACCCTCGCCCTCGCGGCGGCGCCGCCGGCGGCGGCGCGAGGAGTTGGACGAGCCCTGGCCCTCGCCGTCGGGCGTGCCGCCCTCGGCGTCGTCGCCCTCCTCGGCCTCGGCCTTGCCGGCGTCCTTGGTCGCGTCCCCGCTCGTGTCCCTGTTCGAGTCCCTGCCGCCATCCTTGGCGGCGTCCTGGCCGGGCGCGGTCGCGGCGTCGTCGGAGGCAGCCTCGTCGCCCTCGGCGTTGCCGCCGGAGCCTGCGGGCTTGCGGCGGCGACGGCCGCCACGGCGCCGGCGGCGGCGCGGGGCGCCGGTGCCGTCCGTCTCGCCCTCGGCGTCGTCCTCGGTGTCCTCACCGGACTCCGCCTCGTCGTCCTCGGTCGGGTCGGCCTGGTCGGCCTGGTCGGCCTGCTCCGCCTCGGCGGGCTTGGGCTGGGTCTTCTTCGCAGGCGCCTTCTTGGCCGCCTTCTTCGCGGCCGGGGCCTTCTCGGTGGCCTCGTTCGCCTCGGCCTCGTCGGTCTCCTCGACCTCCTCGACATCGGCCTCCGGGGCGGGCGCGGGGGCGACCGCCTTGCGGGTACGCCGCGGCGCGGCCGTCTTCTCCGGGACCTGGAACAGCACCGCGGGGGCGCCGGCCTCGTCGGTGCCCTCCTGGGCCTCCGGCGCCTGCGGTGCCTCGGCCTTCGCGGCCGCCGCCTTCTTCGCGGGAGCCTTCTTCGCGGCCGCCTTCTTGGCGGGGGCCTTCTTGGCCGGCTTCGCCTCGGCGGTCTCACCCTCGGACTCCGCCGGAGCGGCCTTCTTCGCCGGGGCCTTCTTGGCGGCCGCCTTCTTCGCGGGAGCCTTCTTGGCCGCCGTCTTCTTGGCGGGGGCCTTCTTCTTGGGAGCCTCGGCGCTCTCCGCCGCGGGCGCGTCAGGCGCCTGCTCGGTGGTCACGTCGGTGCTGTTGTCGATGGGCGCGTCGGTCATTGCGCTGCTCCTCAGGCCCGAGCCTCGCTCGGAGCCCTGATGTCATTTCGCCGCACACGAGGCGCGACGAACAAGCCTGTTGGAAGACGACACCCTCCGCGGGGCGTCAGCGCGGACGGGATCCTCGCCTGCCGCGGTCGCCCGGCGGATCCCTGTCACCGATCCACAGCCAGCGTCGCGGTCTGGCGACGAGCCGTCCCCGTGTGCCGGTCGGTCAGCGGGCTGCCGTGCCGGCGAGAACGTCGTCGGGTCGAACCTTGGGGGTCGACCTGTGGCGAGTATCGCACAACGGGGTCAGGCCGTGGTCATTCCCGGATCTCGAGCGGGTCGCCGATCGCCGCGGCGTCGCGGTCCAGCGGCCCCTGGGCCAGCCGGGTCAGCAGCGCGGTCGCGGACCCCGGGAGACCGCCCACCTCGCGCAGCCCGGTGAGCACGTCGTCGGGACGTACGGCGGGCGTGCCGTGCTCGAGCAGCAGCTCCAGCTCGCCCTCGGGGCCGACCTCCAGGGTCACCACCGCGGCCCGGCAGTCGAAGGTGCGCAGGCCCTTCTTGGTCATCCGCTCGACGGGCACCGACGCGGCGGCGAGGAAGCGCTCCACCGCGGCCGCGGCCTGGGGCGTGTCGGCCCCGACCAGGTCGAGCCGCCAGTGGCTGCCCTGGAGCAGCTCGGTCAGCGATCCGGCGCGACTGTCCGCGCCGTCGACCACCTCGACGATGTCGAGCCCCTCGGGCAGCACCGCGTCCAGCTCGCCGCGCACCTGGGCGGCGTCGCACACCTGGGCCAGCCCGAGCTCGACGTACTCCGCCTCGCTCGCGGCACCGGTCGGCGAGGCTCCGGCGTACGAGATCCTCGGGTGGGGGTGGAACCCCGACGAGTAGGCCATCGGGATGCCGGCACGGGCGACCGCGCGCTCGATCGCGCGGGACACGTCGCGGTGGCTGGTGAAGCGGAGCCGGCCGCGCTTGGCGTACCGGATCCGCAATCGCTGGACCGGGGGCGCCTGCTGCTCGGGCTGCTGTCGACTCACGGCCGAAGCCTAAACGCCGCCCGGGACCGTCGATCACCGTAGGGTTCACCCGTGAGCGAGACCAACGGCGAGAACCCCGAGAACCCGTACGGCAACCCTCCCCCGCCGTCGCCCTACACCCCGCCGAGCAACCCGTACGGCGCTCCGCCGCCGAGCCCCTACGGCGGCCCCCAGTTCAACCCGAGCAGCTTCCCGTCCTACGGGGAGAGCCCGCAGTACGGCGGGCCGCAGTACGCCGGCGGCCCCGGCTACCCCGGCGCGCCGGCCAAGACCGACGGCATGGCGATCGGCGCCCTCATCGCGAGCGTCCTCGGCTTCTGCACCTGCATCGGCTTCGTCGTCGGCATCGTGCTCGGCTTCATCAGCCTGAGCCGCACCAAGGCCAGCGGGGCCGGCGGTCGCGGGATGGCCATCGCCGGCATCGTGCTCGGCTTCGTCGGGATCGTCCTGGGAATCGTCCTCGTCGTCGTCCTGGCGGTGGTCGGGTTCCACCAGATCGTCACCCCGAGCAACGCCAAGGCCGGGCAGTGCGTGAACATCGACGAGCACGACGCCAACGCCGTCACGATGACGAAGCGATCCTGCACCCAGAGCCACGACGGGGAGATCATCGCGACGGCCACCATCACGAACGACAACCTGCAGGCGGCCCGGCAGTCCAACTTCTGCCAGTCGCTGGTCGATCCCGGCGTCCTCGCCGACCTCGAGCAGGTGCCCGGCCTCAGCCGCGAGTGGGTCAGCGAGCACCCCACCGACATCCGGGTCGGCGACCACGTCGTCTGCTACGTCCGGAGCTCCACCAAGCTCACCGAGGACCTCCTGCACTGACCGCGACGCCGCCGAGATTCACTCCTCCTCGTCGCTGTCGCCTCCATAGAGGTCGATGTCGAGGCGGATTCCGCGCCGCCCGAGCATCAGCATGGTGTCCGGAGAGATCGATACGCCTTCATTCGTACGGTCCATGAACCAGCCGCAGAAGAGATCGACGTCGTGGGCGGACCCCAGCTCCGCCCACACCGACGCGTCAGGGGTCAGGCGATCCAGGATCTCCGCAACCTGGGCGTCGAGGTCGGCGGGCTCGGTCTCCCTGGCCTGCAGCCGCCACATGCCGAAGGTCGCCGTGCGAGTGGCGAAGCGGGACACGAGTGTCTCACCCTTGGCGAAGGACGTCGTCGGTTCACAACCCAGCAGGGCCGAGATCGTGGACGGCACGAGGTCGACGCTGGTGATCCTCAACGAGGCGACGGCGCGCGCGAGATCAGCCACAGGTGGATCGTATTCAGCCCAGCACTCGAGATTCGTGCCTCAGTCGTCGGTGGGGGTGGCCTCGAGCTCGACCGCGGAGGAGATCACCTTCGTGGCCGGCAGCGGAGGGCGCTCGGACTTCCGGGGCGTCCAGGTGAGGTGGACGAGGGCGACCTCGTCGTCGACCTCGACGACCACGTCGTCGGCGACGAGCGACCGCGCGATGACGCGGACGTCGCGGCCGTGCAGCGGGTGTCCCGGTGCGAGCTCGCGCAGCAGCTCGTCGGTCAGCACCTCGGCGCCCTCGTCGCCGTCGCGGAGGTCGAGGAACGGCTCGTCGAACTCGTGCGCGTCGGCCCAGGTCGCCACTAGTAGACGACCTGGGTGACTGTGCCGGGCGTGCCGGCACCGACGACCGACAGCGGGAGCAGCTGCTGCCCGGTCGGGCCGATCTGGATCTCGGTGCCCATCTCGGGACACACGCCGCAGTCGTAGCAGGGGGTCCAGCGGCAGTCCTCGACCTCGATGTCCTCCCCGCGCGCGGCGGCGAGGGCGTCCTCCCAGTCGGCCCACATCCAGTCCTTGTCCAGTCCGGAGTCGAGGTGGTCCCAGGGCAGGACCTCGTCGTACTCGCGCTCGCGGACGGTGTACCAGTCCAGGTCGACGCCGGTCCCCTCGAGCGCAGAGGACGCAGAGGCGACCCAGCGGTCGTAGGAGAAGTGCTCGCTCCAGCCGTCGAAGCGGCCGCCGTCGCGCCACACGGCCTCGATGATCCGGCCGACGCGGCGGTCGCCGCGCGACAGCAGTCCCTCGATGATGCCGGGCTGGCCGTCGTGGTAGCGGAAGCCGATGGCGCGACCGAAGCGCTTGTCGGCGCGCACGGTCTCGCGCAGCAGCGCGAGCCGCCGGTCGGTGGTCTCGACGTCGAGCTGCGCGGCCCACTGGAACGGGGTGTGCGGCTTGGGCACGAACCCGCCGATGGAGACCGTGCAGCGGATGTCGTTGCGCCCCGACACCTCGCGGCCGGTCGCGATGACCCGCTTGGCCAGCTCGGCGATCTGCAGGACGTCCTCGTCGGTCTCGGTCGGGAGGCCGCACATGAAGTAGAGCTTCACCTGCCGCCAGCCGTGGGAGTACGCCGCGGCCACGGTGCGGATCAGGTCGTCCTCGGTGACCATCTTGTTGATCACCTTGCGCATCCGCTCCGAGCCGCCCTCGGGCGCGAACGTCAGGCCGGAGCGCCGCCCGTTGCGGGAGAACTCGTTGGCCAGGGTGATGTTGAAGGCGTCCACCCGCGTCGACGGGAGCGAGAGGGAGACGTTGGAGCCCTCGTACCGGTCGGCCAGGCCCTTGGCGACCTCGCCGATCTCGGTGTGGTCGGCACTCGACAACGAGAGCAGGCCGACCTCCTCGAAGCCGGTCTTGCGGATGCCGTTCTCGACCATGTCGCCGATCGTGGTGATCGAGCGCTCGCGGACCGGGCGGGTGATCATCCCGGCCTGGCAGAACCGGCAGCCGCGCGTGCAGCCGCGGAAGATCTCGACCGAGAAGCGCTCGTGGACCGTCTCGGCGAGCGGCACCAGCGGGTTGCGCGGGTACGGCCACTGGTCGAGGTCCATCAGGGTGTGCTTGCGGACTCGCTCGGGCGCGTCCGGGTGGTTCGGTACGACGGAGGCGATGGCTCCGCTCTCGTCGTACGCGACGTCGTAGAAGCGGGGCACGTAGACCGTCCCGGAGGCGGCCAGCCGGCGCAGGATCTCGACACGACCGCCGGGCGAGCCCTCGCCCTTCCACTCCCGGACGACCTCGGAGATCTTCAGCACGACCTCCTCGCCGTCGCCGAGCACCGCGGCGTCGATGAAGGAGGCGATCGGCTCGGGGTTGAAGGCGGCATGCCCGCCCGCGATCACCAGCGGGTGCGTGTCGCGGTCGACGGCGTGGATCGGGATCCCCGCCAGGTCGAGGGCGTTGAGCAGGTTGGTGTAGCCGAGCTCGGTGGAGAACGAGACGCCGAACAGGTCGAACTCCCCCACCGCGCGGTGGCCGTCGACGGTGAACTGCGGGATGCCCTGCTCGCGCAGCACCTGCTCCATGTCCGGCCACACCGCGTAGGTGCGCTCGGCGAGGATCCAGGGCCGCTCGTTGAGGACCTCGTACAGGATCTGGACGCCCTGGTTGGGCAGGCCGACCTCGTAGGCGTCGGGGTACATGAGCACCCAGCGCACCTCGACCGAGTCCCACGGCTTCTGCACCGAGTTGAGCTCGCCACCGACGTACTGGATCGGCTTGGAGACGGTGAGCAGATGCGGCTCGATGCGGGGGAAGAGGGACGTGCCGGGCATTCCCCCAGGGTAGTCGCGGCGGGGGCCCGGCGACGATTCAGCCGGCGGACTCGGCGGCCGCGGCCCGGGCCGCCGACGCCGAGGTCTTGCGCAGCTCGACCTCGGGCATCAGCAGCAGCACCAGGAAGGCGAGCACGCCGAGGCCGGAGGCGGACCAGAACACCGGCTGCATCGACTCGGCGAAGGCCTGCTTGATCGGGTGCGAGAGCTGGGGGCTCAGCGCGTTGATGATCGAGGAGTCCTCGGTGACGCCCGCGACGACCGACTGGTCGCCGGAGGCGAGCCGGTGGTCCAGCGAGCCGGCGGGCTCCTTGAGCGCCGCGGCGGCGGCCGCCTGGAACTCGGGTGTCGACCGGGCGTCGGTGAAGGCCTGCCGCATGTGCCCGGGGACGCCGTTGAAGAGCACGGTGAGGAACACCGCGACCGCGATGGTGCCGCCGATCTGCCGGAAGAAGGTCGCGCTCGAGGTGGCCACGCCGATGGCCGTCGGCGGGACCGACGACTGCACGGTCAGGATCAGCGGCTGCATCGAGTTGCCGACCCCGAAGCCGACGATCGCCATGTAGATCATCACCAGCCACAGGTGGGTGTCGGCCGTGATGTGCGCGAGCAGGAACATGCCGAGCGCCATCACGAGGGTGCCGAAGATCGGGAACAGCCGGGTCTTGCCGGTCTTGGAGATGATCTTCCCGGAGCCGATGGAGGCGGTCATCATGCCCGCGACCATGGGCAGCATCATGAAGCCGGCCTTGGTGGGCGAGGCGCCGTGCACGATCTGCATGTACAGCGGCAGCAGCATCATGCCGCCGAACAGCCCGGCGCCGACGATGATGCTGGCCACGATCGTGACCGCGGCCGGCCGGATGGTGAACAGCTTGAGCGGGATCAGGGCGTTGAGCTTCATCTTCGCCTCGACCGCGACGAAGAGCACCAGGCCGATCACCGAGATCGCGAAGAGCAGGATCGAGCGGCCCGAGCCCCAGCCCCAGCCCTGGCCCTGCTCGAGGACGGTCAGCAGCGGCACCAGGCACACGACGAGGGCGAGCGCGCCCATCCAGTCGACCTTCGCGTCGCGGCGGACGTGGTGCACGTGCAGCGTCTTCCACACCACGGCCAGCGCGAGGACGCCGATCGGCACGTTGACGAGGAAGACCCAGCGCCATCCGGCGATGCCGAGGATCGAGGTGGTGCCGGCCAGGAAGCCGCCGATGACCGGCCCGAGCACCGAGGAGGTGCCGAAGGTGGCCATGAAGTAGCCGGTGTACTTGGCGCGCTCGCGCGGGGACACGATGTCGCCGATGATCGCCAGCACCAGGGTCATCAGGCCGCCGGCGCCCAGCCCCTGCACCGCGCGGAAGGCCGCGAGCTCGTACATCGACTGCGAGAAGGTGCACAGGATCGAGCCGACCGTGAACAGCGTGATCGCGAACATGAACAGCTTCTTGCGGCCCCACAGGTCGCCGAGCTTGCCGTAGATCGGGGTGGTGATCGTCGAGGTGACCAGGTACGACGTGGTCGCCCACGCCTGCAGGTTCAGGCCCTTGAGGTCGTCGGCGATGGTGCGGATCGACGTCGAGACGATGGTCTGGTCCAGCGCTGCCAGGAACATGCCGAGCAGCAGTCCCGAGAGGATCGTCAGGATCTGAGCGTGGGTGTACTCACCGGAGTGGTCCTCGGTGGCGGCGGGGTTCACGGGCGCTGTTGACATCGCCAACCAACCTATCGCTGTGGTGAGACGTAGCCGAAACATTGGCAGCCTACGGTGACCGGCGATGAGCGCACTACAGCCCGGCCGGGGCCCCCTCCGGTCGCGCACCTACCTGCCGGCCGACCCCGACGCGGTCCTGTGGGGCAGGCTGCCGTGTGCGGCCGACGCGCCGGTGCTGACGGTGGCGCCGGGCACGGAGGTCACGGTCGACACGATCAGCCACGAGGGCATGCTCGAGGACCAGGGTCGCGACCCGGCGGCGTACTTCGCGGCGTACGACGTCGCCGAGGTGCTCGACGACGCCCGCGCCCTCGCCGCCTCCGACCACCCCCGCACCTTCGGCGTCGACGGCCCGCACGTCGTCTCCCGCCCGATCGCGGTCGACGGCGCGCGCGTCGGTGACCTGCTCGCGATCACGGTGGTCGAGACGCTGCCGCGCGTGCCGTACGGCGTCATCTCCAACCGTCACGCGAAGGGGGCGCTGCCCGCCGAGTACCCGCGCGAGGGCGACCTCTTCTCCGCCTTCTCCTGGGTGGAGGAGATCGACGGCGAGCAGTACGGCGTGCTCCCGCGCCGGCCCGGGGGCGAGGAGACGGTGCGCTTCCCGCTCCGGCCGTTCCTGGGGATCATGGGCGTCGCGGTGGCCGGTGACCGACGGCCGCACTCGGTGCCGCCGGGCGCGCACGGGGGCAACCTGGACATCTCCCTGCTGACCGCGGGGTCGACGCTCTACCTGCCGGTGCAGGTCGACGGCGGCCTGGCCTACGTGGGAGACCCGCACTTCGCCCAGGGCGACGGCGAGGTCTCGCTGACGGCGCTCGAGGCGTCCCTGCGGGCGACCGTGCGGCTGGACGTCGTCGCCCGCGAGACGGCCGTCGCGCGGTTCGGCGAGCTGGCCGGGCCGCTGGCCGAGACCGGCGACCTCCTCGTGCCGACCGGTCTCGACGAGGACCTGGACGTCGCGATGCAGAACTGCGTCCGGGCGGCGATCGCGCTCCTCCAGGCACGGTTCGGCATGGACCCGGCCTACGCCTACGCCTATCTGTCCGCGGCGACCGACTTCCGCATCTCGCAGGTGGTCGACGTGGTCAAGGGTGTGCACGCCACGATCAGGAAGAGCGACTTCTCGTGACCGACGATCCGCCGGCGGGCCTCCTCGAGGCGTTCTGGAGCTACGAGACGGCGCTGCTCGCCGACGACGTCGAGGCACTCGACCGGCTCTTCGCCCCCGGGCCGGACACCCTGCGCGGCGATGCCGACGGGCTGCTGGTCGGCCACGGCGCGATCGCCGCGTTCCGGCGGACCCGCGGCGGGACGCCCGCGCGCACGATCGTGGACACCCACGTCCAGGCCGTCGACCAGGACCACGCGCTGGTGGTCGCGGTCACCGAGCTCGCCCGGGGCGGACGCGGCCAGCAGACCCAGCTGTGGCAGCGCACGCCCGCCGGCTGGCGGGTCACCGCGGCCCACGTCTCGGTCCCGGCACCGGCGCTCGACACGCGGATCTGGCGTGCCGTCGGCGCGCCGCTCGTGACGGGCGCCCCGGACGGCCCACTCTCCGGGGAGGGGGTCGCGGTCAAGGATCTCTTCGCGGTCGCCGGCCATCGGCTCGGCGCCGGCAACCCGGCGTACCTCTCGGCGGCGGAGCCGCAGACCGCCCACGCCGACGCCGTCGCCGCACTGCTCGACGCCGGGGCCTCGGTCACCGGCATCGCGCGGACCGACGAGTTCGCCTACTCGCTGGCCGGCACGAACGCCCACCACGGCACACCGCCCAACCCGCGGGCGCCGTACCGGATCTCGGGCGGCTCCTCCTCGGGCTCGGCTTCGGCGGTCTCCCTGGGCATGGCGTCGATCGGGCTCGGCACCGACACCGGCGGCTCGATCCGGGTCCCCGCCGCCTACCAGGGCCTGTTCGGGATCCGTACGACGCACGGCGCGGTGTCGCGCGGCGGCCTGCTCCCCCTGGCTCCCCGGTTCGACACCGTCGGCTGGCTCACCCGCACGGTCGAGCTGCTCGCGCGCGTCGGCGACGTACTGCTGCCCCCGGGCCGCAGCGACACACCGGGCCGGCTCGTCGTGGTTCCCGCGCTGCTGTCGTACGCCGAGCCCGAGGTCGTCGATGCCCTGCTCCGCTGGCTGCCCGACGCCACCACCGAGGGCTGGGAGCCGGATCTCGCCGGGTGGCGGACCGCGATGCAGACCCTGCAGGCGTGGGAGGCCTGGCAGTCGCACGGGTCGTGGATCGAGGGCCGGTGGGACACGCTCGGCGCCGACGTACGCGGTCGGTTCGAGGTCGCCTCGTCCGTCACACCCGAGGAGCGCGACCGGGCCTCCGGTGTCGTGGAGGCCGCCCGGGCGGCGGTGCTGGCGTTCCTCGGCGACCGCATCCTGGTGGTGCCCTCGACCTCCTCCCCGGCGCCCCCGTTGGGTGCCGACCCGGCAGTCCTCCAGACCACCCGGGACGCCACGATGGCCCTGACCTGCATCGCCGGGATCGGCGGCCTGCCCGCGGTCAACCTCCCCCTCACCACCGCATCGGGACTGCCCTGCGGCGTCTCGCTGCTGGCCGCGCCGGGCCGCGATCGCGACCTGCTGGCGATGGCCATGTCGTTGTAACCCCGTTGAAACGGCCGTTTCTTAGACTGGCGGCGTGCAGGTCTCCGATTTCAACGCGCTTCCGGCGGCGAGGGTCGTCGACCTGCTGCGTGCCTGCGTCGACATCGACGCCTGGGCCCGGGCTCTCGAGGCCGGCCGTCCCTATGCCGACGTACCGGCGCTGATCTCCGCGGCCCACGCGCAGAGCGCGACCTGGACCGACGCCGAGGTCGAGGCGGCGCTCGCCGACCACCCGCGGATCGGCGAGAGGCACGGCGGCTCCGGAGCGAGTGCGGCGATGTCGGCCCAGGAGCAGTCCGGCGTCGACCGTGACGACACCGAGCTGCTGGATCGCATCGCCGAAGGAAACCGGCGTTACGAGGACCGCTTCGGGCGCGTCTTCCTGATCCGTGCGCGCGGACGCACCGCGCACGACGTGCTCGCCGAGCTCGACCGGCGGCTCACCCACGACCCCGCCTCCGAGCTCGCCGTCACCACCGCCGAGCTCCGCGACATCGCCCTTCTCCGACTGGAGGCACTCCTCGCATGACCACCCTCAGCGCCCACGTCCTCGACACCGGCACCGGCCGCCCGGCCGCGGGCCTGTCCGTCACGCTGTCGGCACCGGACCGCAGCCCCCTGGTCGTCGCCACCGACGCGGACGGGAGGGTCGCGTTCGAGGGCTCGACCGGCCCCGGCGAGCACGTCCTGGCGCTCGCCACCGGAGCCTGGTTCGCCGAGCAGGGCCGCGACACCCTGTTCCCGCGGATCGAGCTCGCCTTCACCGTCGACGCGGAGCAGCCGCACTACCACCTGGCGGTCCTCCTCGGGCCCTTCTCCTACACCGCCTACCGAGGGAGCTGACCGTGGCCGTCATCCTCAGCGACAACCAGTACGGCAAGGCGGAGTGCCGGCTGGTCAGGGTCACCCGGGACACCCCGGTGCACCGGATCGAGGACCTCAACGTCTCCACCCAGCTGCGCGGGGACTTCGCGGCCGCCCACGTCTCCGGCGACAACAGCCACGTGCTGGCCACGGACACCCAGAAGAACACCGTCTACGCCTTCGCCCGGGAGCACGGGATCGGCTCGCCCGAGCGGTTCCTGCTCACCCTGGGCCGGCACTTCGCCGGCGTCGACCACGTCACCGGGTCGCAGCTCTCGGCCGAGTCCTACGCATGGGACCGGATCGTCGTGGACGGTGCCCCGCACGACCACGCGTTCGTCCGCGCCGGTGGGGAGGTACGCCGCACGGTGGTCCAGTACGACGGCGACCAGCCCTTCGTGATCTCGGGCCTGACCGACTGCACGGTGCTGAAGTCGACCGGCTCGGAGTTCCACGGCTTCCCGCGCGACCGCTACACGACCCTCGCGGAGACCGACGACCGGATCCTGGCGACCTCGGTGACGGCGTGGTGGCGCTACACCGACCTGGGCATCGACTTCGACGCCACCTACGAGGCCGTCCGGGCACTCGTGCTGGAGACGTTCGCACGCATCCACTCCCTGGCGCTGCAGCAGACCATCTTCGAGATCGGCAAGGCGGTGCTGGAGGCCTTCCCCGCCATCGCCGAGGTCAGGCTGAGCTGCCCGAACAAGCACCACTTCCTGGTCGACCTGACCCCGTTCGGGCTGGACAACCCGCAGGAGGTCTTCTTCGCCGCCGACCGGCCCTACGGCCTGATCCAGGCGACCATCGCCCGCGACGACGAGCCCGCCGAGCCGCGCGCATGGGCCGCGGTCCCGGCGTTCGCGTAGGAGGCACCGATGCGCATCGACGCCGTCCGTGCCCGCCAGGTCCTGGTCGGCGACCAGTTCGTCCCGGCGACGGTGACCGTCCGTCGCGGGGTGGTCGAGTCCGTCGAGCCGTTCGAGCACGAGGTCGACGGCATGGTGCTCAGCGTCGCGGACACGGCGTACCTCCTGCCGGGGGTGGTCGACACGCACGTGCACATCAACGAGCCCGGGCGGACCGAGTGGGAGGGCTTCGTCAGCGCCACCGAGGCGGCCGCGCTCGGCGGCGCGACCACGTTGGTCGACATGCCGCTCAACTCCATCCCCCCGACCACCACGGTGGAGCACCTGGCGACCAAGCAGCGCGCCGCGGACGGCGAGCTGATGGTCGACGTCGGCTTCTGGGGCGGCGCGGTGCCCGACAACCTGCACGAGCTCGAGCCGCTCTGGGAGGCCGGGGTCTTCGGCTTCAAGTGCTTCCTGGCCCCCTCGGGCGTCGAGGAGTTCCCCCAGCTGGACCGCGGCCAGTTCCTGCGCTCGTTGACGGAGATCGCACGCTTCGGCGGACGGATGATCGTGCACGCCGAGGACGCACGGGTCCTCGAGGAGGCACCGAAGCCGCCGAGCCGGGCGTACGCCGACTTCCTGCACTCCCGTCCCGACGAGGCCGAGCTCGAGGCCATCCAGCTCGTGCTCGACGGCGCGCGCGAGACGGGCGCGCGGGTGCACATCCTGCACCTGTCGAGCGCGCGGGCCCTGGACCGCATCCAGGCGGCGCGCGACGAGGGCCTGCCGGTCACGGTCGAGACCTGCCCGCACTACCTCTGCTTCGCCGCCGAGACGATCCCCGACGCGAGCCCGCAGTTCAAGTGCTGCCCGCCGATCCGCGACGCGGGCAACCGCGAGGAGCTGTGGTCGGCACTGCGCGCCGGCATCATCGACACGATCGTCAGCGACCACTCCCCCGCCACCGCGGAGGAGAAGGCGCGGGGCGGCGGCGACCTGCAGCAGGCGTGGGGCGGCGTGTCGGGGCTCCAGGTGGGCTTCAGCGCCCTGGCCCACGAGACCCGCCGGCGCGGCGTACCGCTCGCCTCGCTGAGCCGGTGGATGTCGCGCAACACCGCCGACCTGGTCGGCCTCACGCAGAAGGGCCGGATCGAGGTCGGCGCCGACGCCGACTTCGCCGTGTACGACACGGCCGTCGACTTCCGCATCGAGGCGACCCGGCTCAAGCACCGCAACCCGATCTCGGCGTACGACGGCCAGCGGTACGGCGGGCGCGTGACCCGCTCGGTGGTGCGCGGCAACGCGATCGACGTCGACCGGCCGGACCACCGGTGGGGCCAGCAGCTCAGGAGGAACCCATGACATCGCCCGGGAGCGTGCCCGGACCGATCAGCCCGCCCGCGCGGCTGCTGATGGGTCCTGGTCCGATCAGCGCCGACCCGCGGGTGCTCGCCGCGCTCGGGGCGCCGCTGGTGGGGCAGTTCGACCCGTTCATGACCGCGACGATGGACGAGACGAGCGGGCTGCTGCGCACGGTCTTCTCGACCGCGAACCGCTGGACGCTCGTCGTCGACGGGACCGCACGCGCGGGCATCGAGGCGGCGCTGGTCTCCCTCATCACGCCGGGCGACACCGTCCTCGTCCCGATCTTCGGCCGGTTCGGCCACCTGCTCGTCGAGATCGCGCAGCGCTGCGGCGCGCAGGTCGAGACCATCGAGGTGCCCTGGGGCCAGGTGTTCGACCCCGAGCAGATCCGGGACGCCGTCGTCCGGGTGCGGCCCCGGGTGCTCGCCATGGTGCACGGCGACACCTCGACCACGATGCTCCAGCCGCTCGACGACATCGGTGCCGTCTGCCGCGAGCACGACGTGCTGCTCTACGTCGACGTGACCGCGTCGCTGGGCGGCAACACCTTCCTCAGTGACGACTGGGGGGTCGACGTCGCCACGGCCGGGCTGCAGAAGTGCCTCGGCGGTCCGTCGGGCTCCGCGCCGATCACCATCTCGCCGCGCGCCGCCGAGGTGATCGGCGCGCGCCGGCACGTCGAGGCCGGCATCCGCTCCGACGACGACCGCGACAGCGGCGTGGCGATCGCGTCGAACTACCTCGACCTCGCGCAGATCATCGACTACTGGGGCCCGCGCCGCCTCAACCACCACACCGAGGCGACCTCGATGCTGTACGCCGTCCGCGAGTGCGCCCGGCTCCTCGCCCTGGAGACGATGCCCGCGGCCGTGGCACGGCACGAGCTGCACGGGCGCGCGATGCTCGCCGGCGTACGGGGCCTGGGGCTGTCGGTGTACGGCGACGTCGCCCACAAGATGAACAACGTCGTCGCCGTCGACATCCCCGACGGCGTCGACGGCGACGCGGTCCGCGCCCTGATGCTCGACTGCTACGCCATCGAGATCGGCACCGCCTTCGGGCCGATGGCCGGGCGGCAGTGGCGGATCGGCACGATGGGCTACAACGCCCGCAAGGACGCCGTGCTGGTCACGCTCGCCGCGCTCGAGCAGGCGCTGCGCACGGTCGGCGTCGCGGTGCCGGCCGGCGGCGGCGTACAGGCGGCCACGGAGGTGTACGCCGGATGACCGACCCGACCGATGCCGCGACCGTGCTGCTGCGGTGCAGCGAGCTCGACCGCTTCTCCGCGCGCCCCCACCACCTGGAGCGCTCCTACCTGACGCGGGAGCACGCGATGGCCAACGCCGCCACGGCCGACTGGATGGGCCAGGCGGGCCTGCGGACCTGGGTCGACGCGGCCGGGAACCAGTGGGGACGGCGCGAGGGCGACGGCCGGTCCGAGCGCGCCCTCGTCCTGGGCTCGCACCTGGACACCGTCCCCGATGCGGGCTCCTACGACGGGATGCTCGGCGTGATGATGGCGATCACGGTCGCCGAGCGCCTCCGCGACACCCCGCTGCCCTTCGCGCTGGAGGTCGTCGGCTTCTCCGACGAGGAGGGCACCCGCTTCGGCAAGGCATTGCTCGGCTCTCAGGCCGTCGCCGGCACCTGGGACGAGGACTGGTGGGACCTGCGAGACCGGGACGGGACGACCCTGCGCCAGGCCTTCACCGACTTCGGGCTCGACCCGCGCGCGGTCGGCGACGCCGCGCGCAGCCGCGACTCGGTCGTCGCCTACCTGGAGGCGCACATCGAGCAGGGCCCCTACCTCGAGGCGGCCGACCGGTCGCTGGGCTTCGTCACCACCATCGCCGGCGCGCGCAGGTTCCGGCTGACGGTGGTCGGCGAGGCCCGGCATGCGGGAGGTACGCCGTACGAACGCCGCAAGGACGCCCTCGTGGGCGCCTCGGCCGCCATCGTGCGGATCGAGGAGATGGCCCGCGCCTCGGACTGCATCGCGACCGTCGGGCGGATCGAGGCCCGGCCCGGCGCCGTCAACGTGATCCCCGGGCGCGTGGACTTCTCGCTGGACCTGCGGGCCGCCACCGATGCCGAGCGGGACGCCATGTGGGAGCGGATGCTCGACGAGGTGGGGGCGCTGTGCGAGCGCCGTGGGCTGCGGCTGAGCACCACCGAGACCCACCGGGCGCCGGCCGCGCCGTGCGCGCCGTGGCTGCAGGAGGCCGTCGTCGCAGGCATCGTCGCCACGGGCGACCCGGACCCGATGGGCCTGTGGAGCCGCGCCGGGCACGACGCGATGGCGATCGCTGCGATCGCCGACATCGGCATGCTCTTCCTGCGCTGCCACGACGGGATCAGCCACCACCCCGGCGAGGACGTCCGCGCGATCGACGTGGCGCGTGGGCTGGACGCCCTCGAGACGGCCGTGCTCGCCGTCGCGGCACAGGTGAGGTCGGCATGCGCATAGACGAGCGGATCGCCCGCCAGCACGACGAGCTCTCCCCGCAGGAGCGGCGGGCCGCCGAGACCCTGCTCGAGCACCTCGACGAGCTCGGCACCTACCGCGCCGCGGAGCTGGCCGCGATGGCCGGGGTCTCCAAGGCGACGATGTCGCGGCTGTTCCGCTCGCTGGGCTTCACCGACTTCGACCAGGTCCGCGAGCACCTGCGCGGGCTGCGTGCGGGCGAGCCGCGAGCCACCGACGGCGTACCGGACCTCGCCGAGCACGTGGAGCGCGAGAGCGCCGCGATCAGGCGCGCGGTGGGTGGGGCCCAGGTGCAGGAGGCGGCCGCGCTGCTGGCCGGCGCGGGCCGCGTCCTCGTGGCCGGGTGGCGCAACTCCTACCCGGTGGCCCTGCACCTGCGCGAGCAGCTGATCCAGGCCCGCGGGGGCGTGACCCTGGCGCCGGCGCCCGGGCAGGTCCTCGGCGAGGAGCTGGCCGACCTGGGCCCGGGCGACGTGGTCGTCGCCGTCGGGTTCCGCCGCCGGCCGCACGGCTTCGCCACCTTCGTCGCCGGAGCGGCGGCCACGGGCGCCGACGTGGTGCTGATCAGCGATCCCACCGGGGTCGCCCACCTGCCCCACGCGCGGGTCTGGCTCGAGTGCGGTCTCACCTCCGGCCTGGCCTACGACTCCTACGCCGCCGCGATGAGCCTGGTCAGCGTGCTCGCCGACGGGGTCCTGATGCGGCTCGGCAGCGCGGGCAACGAGCGGATCGCCTCGATCACCGCGACGTACGCCGCACTGGGTGAGATCGAGTAGCCGTGGACCTCGTGGACGTGCGGAGCTGGCGAGCGGCCGCGGACCGTGCCGACCTCGCCCTGGCCGTGGGCGAGCGGGTCGTCGGCGGCGGGACCTGGCTGTTCTCGGAGCCGCAGCCGGGCACGACGGGCCTGGTCGACCTCACCTCGCTGGGGTGGCCGGCGTGGGAGCATGCCCCGGACGGCGGCCTGCGGATCGCGGGCACGGCGACCATCCGGCAGGTGCAGCAGGCGCCGTGGGGCGCCCTGGCCGAGCTCGTACGTCGCTGCTGCGACGGGCTGGTGATGTCGTTCAAGGTCCAGCACGCCGCGACCGTCGGCGGCAACCTCGCGCTGGGGCTGCCGGCCGGGGCGATGATCTCGCTGCTCTCCGCACTCGACGGCCGGGCGCTGATCTGGACGCCGGACGGCGAGCGGGTCGAGCAGGTCGCCGACCTCGTCGTGGGCGACGGCCGCACCACGCTCGTCGCCGGCGAGGTGATCCGTGCGATCGACGTACCGCCCGAGGCGCTGCGGCGCACCTACGTGCACCGCCGGATCGCGCTGACCGAGCACGGTCGCTCGTCGGTGGTGGTCATCGGCCGCAGCGGCGACCGCCGCCTCACCGTCACGGCCGCGACGCCGCGCCCGTCCCACGTCAGCGCGCCCGCCGACCTGGACGACCTCGTGTGGTTCGACGACGCGCACGGTGCCCCCGACTGGCGCGAGTCCCAGGCCCGGCGGCTCGCCGCCGAGATCTGGGCGGCGCTGTGAGGGTCGACGGGCGGGCGGTGACCGCGACGCCGGAGCCCGGGCAGTGCCTGCGCACCCACCTGCGGGCGGCCGGCGCGTTGGCGGTGAAGAAGGGCTGCGACTCCGGGGACTGCGGCGCGTGCACGGTCCTGCTCGACGGCACGCCCGTGCACGCGTGCATCACCCCCGCCGTCCGCGCGGTCGGCCACGACGTGACGACCGCCGCCGGGCTCGCCGCCGCAGGGAGGGACGGCGCCGGCGACGGCGCCGGCGGTGCCGACGCGCTGGCCCCGGTGCAGCGCGTGTTCCGCGACGCGGCGGGCTACCAGTGCGGCTTCTGCACCCCCGGGTGGGTGGTGACCGCGTCGGCACTGGCCGGGACGGAGGCCTCCCTCGAGGGCGCGGCCGAGCAGGCGTTCAAGGGCAACCTGTGCCGGTGCACCGGCTACCGCTCGATCCGCGACGCGCTCGCCGGGCGGTGCAACACGACGGAGGCCGGCGGGTTCGGCGAGTCGGTGCGCGCACCTGCCGCCGATCGCATCGTGACGGGCCGCGAGCCCTACACGCTCGACCTCCCCGAGGCGGGGGTGCTGCACATGAAGCTGCTGCGCGCCCCGGTCGCCCACGCCCGGATCGTCTCCATCGACACCTCGCGGGCCGAGTCCGTCCCCGGCGTACGCCTCGTGCTGACGCACCGCGACTCTCCTCCCGTGCACTACTCGAGCGGGCGGCACGAGGTGCTCGAGGACGACCCCTTCGACAGCGTGCTGCTCGACGACGTCGTGCGCTTCCACGGCCAGCGGGTGGCCGCGGTCGTGGCCGACACGGTGGCCGCGGCCGACCGGGCCGTCCGCCTGATCGAGGTCGTGTACGACGCCCTGCCGGCCGTCTTCGACCCCGAGGACGCCCGGCGGCCGGGCGCGCCCCTGCTGCACGGCGACAAGGACGCGGCCGGCAGCGGGATCGCCGACCCGCTGCGCAACGTGGTGGCCCACACCAGCGGCGAGGTGGGGACCGTCGACGCCGCCCTGGCGGCGAGCGCCCACACGGTGTCCGGCACCTGGCAGACCGCACGGGTCACCCACGTGAGCCTCGAGACCCACGGAGCACGCGGCTGGCTCGACGACGACGGTCGCCTCGTCATCCGCACCAGCACCCAGGTGCCGTTCCTGGTGCGCGACGAGCTCGCCCGCATCCTCGATCTCCCCCGGGACCGGGTCCGGGTGCTCGCGGCGCGCGTCGGCGGCGGCTTCGGCGGCAAGCAGGAGATGCTCGTCGAGGACCTGGTCGCGGTGGCGGTCCTGCGGCTCGGGCTGCCGGTGCAGCTCGAGCTGACTCGGGAGGAGCAGATCACCGCGGTCCCCCTGCGGCACCCGTTCCGCGTCGGCGTACGTCTCGGGGCGGATGCGGACGGCGTGCTCACGGCGATGGACGTCGACGTCCTCTCCGACACCGGCGCCTACGGCAACCACGCGGCCGGTGTGCTGTTCCACGGCTGCCACGAGTCGGTGGCCGTCTACCGGTGTGCGAACAAGCGGGTGCGCGGCGACGCCGTCTACACCAACAACCCGCCCAGCGGCGCCTTCCGCGGCTACGGCCTGGGTCAGGTGATGTTCGCGATCGAGGGCGCCCTCGACGAGCTGGCCCGCAAGGTCGGGATCAGCGGCTTCGAGATCCGGCGGCGCAACGTGGTCCGCCCGGGCGACCCCTTCGTGGTCAACGGCCCCGCCGACGACGACCTCGACTACGGCTCCTACGGCCTCGACCAGTGCCTGGACCTGGTCGAGACGCGGCTGCGCTCGGCGCCCACCGCCGACCCGGCCGAGGGGTGGGCCGACGGGTGGCGCATCGGGGAGGGCATGGCCGTCGCCATGATCGCGACCATCCCTCCGCGCGGCCACCGCGCCACCGCCTCGGCGCACCGCGAGCCCGACGGCACCGTCACCGTGCGCGTCGGCACGGCGGAGTTCGGCAACGGTACGGCGACCGCGCTCGCCCAGATCGCGGCCGCCGAGCTCGGCACCACCACCGACCGGATCCGCCTGGTCACGTCCGACACCGACGCCACCGAGCACGACACGGGCGCCTACGGGTCGACCGGGACCGTCGTCGCCGGCGTCGCGGTGGCGCAGGTGGCGGCACGGCTCGCGGCCGACCCCGCGCTCGACCGCGCCGAGACCGACCTCAACGCCCTGCGCCGCTCGGTGGCCTTCAACGTGCACGGCTTCCGCGTCGCGGTCCACCCCGCGTCCGGCGCGGTGCGGATCCTGCACTCGGTGCAGGCCGCGGACGCCGGCGTGCCCATCAACCCCGAGCAGCTGCGCGGCCAGATCGAGGGCGGGGTGGCGCAGGGCATCGGCAGCGCACTGCTCGAGGAGGTCCGCGTCGTGCGCGGCGTGGTCACCACCCGCACGCTGCGCTCCTACCGCGTCCCGCAGATCGGCGACATCCCGCCGACCGAGGTCCTGTTCGCCGACACCCACGACGCCCTCGGGGTGCGCGGCGCGAAGTCGATGAGCGAGGCGTCGTACAACCCCGTGGCGCCGGCGCTGGCCAACGCGATCCGCGACGCCCTCGGCGTACGACCGCACGAGCTGCCGATGACCCGCGACCGGGTCTGGCGCCTGGCCCACGGGGCCGCACCCACCCCCGAGGAGGACCCCGATGAGTGACCAGACCTGGCTGAGCGCCGCCATCGACCTGGCCACGGCCAACGTGGCCGCCGGGGGCGGTCCCTTCGGAGCTGTGGTGGTGCGTGGTGAGGAGCTCGTGGCCACCGGGACCAACCAGGTCACGCGCGACCTCGACCCGTCCGCCCACGCCGAGGTCGTCGCGATCCGCGCCGCGGCCCGGGCGATCGGCGACTTCTCGCTGCGCGGGCTCACCCTCTACGCGTCCTGCGAGCCGTGCCCGATGTGCCTGGCGACCTCGCTCTGGGCGCGCCTGGACCGGGTCGTGTACGCCGCCGACCGCGAGGACGCCGCTCGGGGCGGGTTCGACGACCGGGCCTTCCACGACCTGTTCTCAGGCGCCTCGACCGCGTGGCCGACCGAGGTCGTGGGGGTCCGGACCCCCGACGCGTTCACGCCCTTCACCGCCTGGCTCGGCGACCCGGCCCGCACGGAGTACTGAGCCCGTCGTACCCGGCGCTGCAACGAACGTTCCAGCGAATTGACCGGACCGGCACACCCGTAACACCAGCGGAACGCGGCGGCACGGAAGGCGAAACCCGGCCTGCCTACGTTCGGGGCACCGAGAAAACGCCGGGTCCGGCCCGGCCCCTCACGACAGGACAGCCCATGAAGCTTCGTTCGCGTGGAGTGCTCGCAGCCGGCGCGCTGCTCGCCCTCTCCACCGCCCTCACCGCCTGTGGTTCCAGCTCCACCCCGGCGGCGCCCGCCGGCGGATCCTCTGCTGCGGCTGCCTTCGGCAGCGTCTCGGCGCAGTTCTCGTGGATCAAGAACTCCGAGTTCGCCGGCGAATACATCGCCGACGACTCCGGCTACTACGCCGACGCCGGCTTCAGCAAGGTCACCATGCTCGCCGGCCCCGTCAACCAGGAGCAGATCGTCGCCAGCGGCAAGGCCCAGTTCGGCATGAGCAATGCGGTGTCGACCGCCTCCGCGATCGTCAACTCCGGCTTCCCGTTGAAGATCGTCGGGGCGACGTACCAGAAGAACCCGTTCTCGATCCTGTCGCTCAAGGACAAGGGCGACATCGCCACACCCCAGGACCTCTGCGGCAAGAAGATCGGCGTCCAGGACCCCAACCTCAGCCTGTTCAACGCCTTCCTCAAGGCCAACAACATCGACCCGAGCTGCCTGACGATCGTGCCGAACAGCTTCGACATCTCCCCGCTCGAGGACGGTGACATCGACGGGCTCGTCGCCTACGTGACCAACGAGTCCCTCCTGGTCGCGGCCGACGGCTACGACACCGTCAACCTCCCCTTCGCCGACAACAACCTGCCCTTCGTCGCGGAGACCATCATCACCACCGACGACATGATCAAGAGCCACCCCGACGAGGTCGAGGCGTTCCTCAAGGCCGAGGTCCAGGGCTGGAAGGCGGCCTGCGACGGCCAGGCCGGCTACACCAAGGGCGCACAGCTCGCGGTCGACAAGTACGGCGTCGACAACGACCCGAAGCTCGTCCTGAAGAAGGAGATCGAGCAGTCCAAGGCCCAGTGCGAGGACCTCGTCAACACCGACGAGACCGCGAAGAACGGGATCTTCACGATCAGCCCGGAGATGATCCAGGCCAACCTGGCGTCCCTGGCGACCGCGAAGATCGACATCACGGCCGACCAGCTGTTCGACACCTCGTTCATCGACAAGGTGTACGCCGACAACCCGGACCTGCTGAGTGACTGACGCAGCACGCCGGCTCACGGCAGATCCCTCCGCGCCCGGCGCGGAGGGATCTGCCGGCACGGGCATCCGGATCAAGGACCTGAACAAGACCTTCGCCAGCGGCCGCCGCCAGGTGGTCGCCCTGCAGGACGCGACGCTGTTCACCGACAAGGGAAGCTTCCTGTCCCTGCTGGGCCCCTCGGGCTGCGGCAAGTCGACGATCCTGCGCATCCTGGCCGGCCTGGAGGAGGCCACGAGCGGATCGGCGCTGGTCGAGGGCAGGACCCCGAGCGAGCTGCGCCGCGACCACGAGCTCGGGATCGCCTTCCAGGACTCGGCGCTGCTGCCGTGGCGCTCGGTCGAGTCCAACATCCGGCTCCCGTTCCAGGTGGCGGGCACCAAGCCCGACGAGGCGCTGATCAAGGAGCTCATCGTCCTGGTGGGACTCACCGGCTTCGAGAAGGCCAAGCCGGCGCAGCTCTCGGGCGGCATGCGGCAGCGGGTCTCGATCGCCCGCTCCTTGGTGGTGAAGCCGTCGGTCCTGCTGCTCGACGAGCCGTTCGGGGCCTTGGACGACATGACGCGGCAGCGGCTCAACCTCGAGCTGCTCCGCATCTGGACCGAGAAGCCCGCGACCACCCTGATGGTCACGCACGGCATCTCCGAGGCGATCTTCCTCTCCGACCAGGTCGCGGTGATGAGCCCGCGGCCCGGACGGATCAAGGAGGTCATCGAGGTGGACCTGCCCCGCCCGCGCACGCCGGAGATGCTGCGCACCCCGGAGTTCCACGCGCTGCACGACCGCGCCTCCGAGCTGCTCTTCGGCTCGGGCGGCGCGGCCGCCGACCCCGAGGGCCAGGGCAGCGATGCGGCTCGGTGAGGAGCGGCTCCGCGCGATCGCGGTGAGCACGGCCGGCATCGCCGCCACCCTCGCCGTGTGGTGGATCGCCGCGGCGACCGTGCTCTCCCGACACCACCTGCCCACGCCCTGGGCGGTGCTGCGCGAGTTCCACCACCAGGGCCTCGGCTACTACCGCGAGGTCTTCTCGGTCACCCTGAAGGAGGCCGGCCAGGGCTACCTGTACGGCGTCGCCATCGCCGTCGCGCTGGCCGTCCTGGTGCTGCTGCTGCCGTTCCTGGAGCCGCTGATCATGCAGTTCGCGGTCATCACCTACTGCCTGCCGATCATCGTGCTCGCCCCGCTGCTGGTGATCGTCAACCCGCTCACCGGCCAGGACGCCGGCGCGACCTCGCGGACCGCGATCGACCTGGCGGCGCTGTCGGTCGTGTTCACGACCGTCGTGGGCGCCGTGCTCGGCCTGCGGTCCGCCGACAACGCCAGCCTCGACGTGGTGAGCGTGTACGGCGGCGGCCGCTGGCAGCAGCTCACCCGGGTGCGGCTGGTCTCCTCGCTGCCCGCCCTGTTCACCACGCTCCAGGTGGCCGCCCCGGCGGCCTTCCTGGGGGCGCTGCTCGGCGAGTGGTTCGACCGCGGGCTCCAGGTGGGTGTCGGGCCGTCCCTCTACCTGACCCAGAACAACCGGGCCACCGAGCAGGCGTGGACGCTGGGGCTGGGCTGCGCGATCGTCTGCGGCGTCGCGTACGCCGCGCTCGGGCTGGTCGGCCGGCTCGTCGCTCCCTGGGCGAAGGGGGCGAGCCAGCCGTGATGCTCAGCTATGTGCGGTCGGTCGTGCGGCCGCTGTTCAACCTGGTCTTCGTCCTCGCCGTGCTGGCCCTGGCCTGGTCGCTGCTGCTGCAGCGCGCCGACGTGGCCGAGTTCCTCGTGCGCACGCCCAGCCAGGTCCTCTCGCTGCTCCTGCACGACCGCCAGATCAACGACAACACCTACACCAAGCACCACGTCTGGAGCATCCTGCTCCCGCCGCTGCTCATCACGCTCCGCGACGCGGGCATCGGCTTCGTCGCCGGCCTGCTCGCCGCGACCCTGCTCGCCACCGGCACCTACGTCTCGCGCGGCATCGCGGCCGCCACGATGCCGACGGCGATGCTGGTCCGCACCGTGCCGCTGGTCGCGCTGGCGCCGGTCATCACGCTGATCTTCGGCAACGGGTTCGCCACCGTCGCGGTGATGAGCGGGATCGTGGTGCTCTTCCCCGCGCTGATCAACATCTCCTTCGGTCTGCGCTCGATCTCGGAGCAGATGCGGGACGTGGTCACCGTGTACGGCGGGAGCCGCTGGGACCTCCTGCGCCGGGTGGGCTACCCCTCCGCGCTCCCCTCGATCTTCGCCGCCGTGCGCATCTCGGTGCCCGGTGCCCTCACCGGCGCGCTGATCGCGGAGACCTACACCGGCGACGACTCGGTCGGGAAGGTGGCCAACCAGGCGATCGCCGCCAACAACACCGACCTGATCTGGAGCCTGCTCGTGGTCGTCACCGTGGCGTCGATCCTGCTGTACGTCGTCGCGCAGCTCGCCGAGCGGCTGGTCCTCACCCGGTTCGGCATGGACACCACGACCTCATGAACACCCCGGCGGAGGGCGGTCGCGGACCGGGCGTCGGCTCCCGGCGCCGCTCGGTCTTCACCGCGCGACTGGTGGCCTCGACGTCCGGCGGCGAGCAGCCGCAGGTCGTCGAGGACCTCCGTCGCGCCATCCTCTCCGGGGACGAGCCGCCGGGCACGCTGATCCCGATCGAGGCGGTCGCGCACTTCTTCGGGGTCTCGCAGATCCCGGTGCGCGAGGCGCTCAAGGTCCTCACCGGGGAGGGCCTCGTGGACCACACCCACCACAAGGGCTACAGCGTGGCCAAGCTGACCTTCGCGGAGTTCCGCGAGCTGTACGACGTACGCGAGGCGCTGGAGGCCGCGGCGCTGCGCGAGGCCGTGCGGCACGCCTCCCCCGCCGACGACGAACGGGTGCGCACGTCCCACGCCCGCCTCGGCCGGGCGGTGGCCGAGTCCGACGACCGCGCCTACCACGCGGAGTCGCGGCACTTCCACCGCGCGCTCATCGCGCCGGCGCGCATGGAGCGGCTGGTGCACATGTACGAGGCCGCCTGGAACATCACCGAGCCGGCGCGCCCGATGACCCGCCTGCACCGGGGCCAGCACCGGGTGCTGCACGACGACCACGACCGCATGCTCACCGCGTTCATCGCCCGCGACGCCGCCAGTCTCGTCGCGGAGTCCGCCGCGCACTACGCCGCGCTGCGCTCGGCGATCGAGGCGCTCCGCGACGATCCGGAGCTGTTCCGCGGACCGTCCTGAGCATGCTCGAAAGACCTATATCTTTCCCGTCATCCTGCGCTGACACGGGGAGACCGCGGCCGAAACGCCCGCTCCTTAGCGTCGAGCCACCTCACCGGCCGGCTCGACAGCTGAGCCACCTCACCCCGCAGGAGACCCTGATGGAGCATTCCAAGGAAGCCGACATCGTCGAAGCGGCCGGCTACCCGCCGGGCCGTGGCGTCGCCAAGCGCGACTACGACCCCCGCCTGACCAACGAGGACCTGGCTCCGCTCAAGGAGCAGACCTGGAAGTCCTACAACATCTTCGCCTTCTGGATGTCCGACGTGCACAGCGTCGGCGGCTACGTCACGATGGGCTCCCTGTTCGCGATCGGCCTCAACGCCTGGCAGGTCTTCGTCTGCCTGATCATCGGCATCGTGATCGTCCAGTTCTTCGTCAACCTGGTCGCCAAGCCCTCGCAGCAGGCGGGTGTCCCCTACCCGGTCACGAGCCGCGCCTCGTTCGGCGTCCTCGGTGCCAACATCCCGGCGATCATCCGCGGCCTGATCGCGGTCGCCTGGTACGGCGTCCAGACCTTCCTGGCCGCCGAGTCGCTCAACATCGTCTTCCTCAAGCTCTGGCCCGGGCTGGCGGACTGGGCCGACGTCGACATCCACGGCTTCCTCGGACTCTCGGTGCTCGGCTACGTCAGCTACGCGATCCTCTGGGTCCTGCAGGCAGCGCTCTTCTGGCGCGGCATGGACATGATCCGCAAGTTCATCGACTTCGCCGGGCCTGCCGTGTACGTCGTCATGCTGGTGCTCTGCGTCTCGATGCTGTTCAAGGCCGACTTCAACATCAGCTTCAACCTCTCCGACGTGCATCTGTCGGGCTGGGCGCTGATCTGGGCGCTGCTCGCGGCGATCGCCTCGGTGGTCTCGTACTTCTCGGGCCCGATGCTCAACTTCGGTGACTTCTCGCGCTACGCCAAGTCCTACGGCGAGGTGAAGAAGGGCAACTTCTGGGGGCTGCCGATCAACTTCATCCTGTTCTCGCTGCTGACCGTCACCACGGCCGCGGCCACCGTGCCGGTCTACGGCAAGCTGCTCACCGACCCGATCGAGACCGTCCAGCGCTACGACAACACCTTCGTGATCCTGCTCGGCGGCGCCACCTTCGTGATCGCCACCATCGGCATCAACATCGTGGCGAACTTCATCAGCCCGGCGTTCGACTTCTCCAACGTCAATCCGCAGAGGATCACCTGGCGGATGGGCGGCATGATCGCCGCCTTCGGCTCGATCATCGTGACCCCGTGGAACTGGTACAACAACGACGACGCGATCTTCTGGACCCTGGGCATCCTCGGCGGCCTGATCGGCCCGCTGTTCGGCATCGTGATCGCCGACTTCTACCTGATCCGCCGGCAGAAGATCGTCGTCGACGACCTCTTCACGATGGAGGAGGACGGGGAGTACTGGTACTCCAAGGGCTACAACCCGGCCGCGATCTACGCCCTCGTCGTGGCGAGCGTCTTCTCCCTCGGCTCGGTGATCGTGCCGAAGGTCCTGGACCTGGCAGCCTCCAGCGGGACCTCGCCCATCGACTGGATCACCAAGTACAGCTGGTTCATCGGGTGCGGTGCCGGCTTCGCGGCGTACTACCTCCTGGCCCTGGCGTTCAACGTCGCGGGCAGTGCCGACCGCAGGGCGTCCCTCACCATGGCCCCCGAGGCGGCCTGATCCGGATGCGGATCCTGGTCGTCAACCCCAACACCACGGCGTCGATGACCGCGCTGATCGGTGACTGCGCCCGGGCCGCTGTCGGCCCGGGCGTGGTCGTCGACGCGGTCAACCCCACCGAGGGGCCCGCGTCGATCGAGTCGCACTTCGACGAGGCGGTGGCGACGCCGCACCTGCTCGCCGAGATCACCACCCGCCCGGCGTACGACGGCTACGTGATCGCCTGCTTCGGCGACCCCGGCCTGATGGCCGCACGGGAGCTGAGCGAGGCGCCGGTCGTCGGGATCGCCGAGGCCGCGATGCGCACGGCCGGCTACCTCGGCCGCACCTTCTCGGTGGTGACCACCCTGTCGCGGGTGCTCGGGCACACCGCGGAGATCGCGCACCGCTACGGCGTCGCCTCACTGTGCGCCGGCATCCATGCCTGCGAGATCCCGGTCGTCGAGCTCGAGACCGACCCGGCGGCGTACGCGACGATCCTGGGGGTCTGCCGCGACGCCCTCACCACCGACCGCTCGGAGGTGATCGTCCTGGGCTGCGCCGGCATGGCCGACCTGTGCCGGCGGCTTTCGCAGGACCTGGGCGTCCCCGTCGTCGACGGCGTGGCGGCGGCCACGGCGGAGGTGGAGAAGCTGGTCAGGCTCGACCTGCGCACCAGCAAGCACGGCGAGCTCGCCCCGCCCCCGGTGAAGGTCTTCGCCTGAGTCAGGAGCGGACCAGCACCCGCTGGGCGGGCTGCAGCCGGGCCGCGGGGTCGGTCAGGGTGCGCAGGTGGATGTTCTGCAGCAGGCCCACGGCCAGCATCCCGGCGAACATCGAGGAGCCGCCGTACGACACGAACGGGAGGGGTACGCCGGTGACCGGCATGATCCCGAGGCACATCCCGATGTTCTGGAACGCCTGGAACCCGAACCAGCACGCGATCCCCGCGGCGGCCATCCGGCCGAACATGTCGTCGGTGCGCGACGCGATCCGCAGCGCGCGCCACAGCACGATGCCCAGGAGCACCACGATCAGCGCGGCACCGACCAGCCCGAGCTCCTCGCCCGCGACGGTGAAGACGAAGTCGGTGTGCTGCTCGGGCACGAAGCCGGCCTGGGTCTGCGAGCCGTGGAACAGACCCTGCCCGAACCAGCCGCCGTTGCCGACCGCGATGCGGGCCTGCTCGACGTTGTAGCCGGCGCCCTTCGGATCGAGGTCGGGGTTGGTGAAGGCCAGGAAGCGGTCGACCTGGTACTTCTTCAGGAAGCCGCTCAGCACGGCGAAGACCGCCACGCCCATGCCGCCGACGCCGAGCATCCCGAGCCAGCGCCGGTCCGCGCCGGACGCGGCGATGACGCCGAAGACGGTCGCGGTGAGGACGAGCATGGTGCCGAGGTCGGGCTGCAGCAGGATCAGCGCGGCGGGTACGCCGGCGACGCCCAGCATGAGCAGCACGTCCGACGTACCGACGCCCCGGGACCAGCGGCCCTCGGAGCGCTCCGCGACGACCAGCGCCATGCCGACGACCACCGCGAGCTTCGCCAGCTCCGAGGGCTGCAGCGACATCCCGCCCAGCATCAGCCAGGACTTCGAGCCGTTGATCGTCGAGCCCATCACCAGGACCAGCAGCAGCCCCAGGATGCCGAACAGGTAGGCCACCGGCGCCAGGATCCGCACCCAGCGGTTGTCGGTGACCGTCACGATGCCGAGCAGCACCACGCCGATGACCAGGTTGACGACCTGCTTGTCGAGGAAGACCTTCGGGTTGCCGCCGGTGAGCGCGTCGCGGTGCGAGGTGGCCGACCAGACCAGCAGGCAGCCGAGCACGCTGAGCACCAGCACCGCGGCCAGCAGCGGGATATCGAGGTCCTGCCAGCGGCGCAGCACGCGGCGCCGGGACACCGTGGTCTGGCGGATCGACATGCTCACTCACCGTCCTTGCGGGCCGGCGGGAGGATCGAGCCGTCCTTGCCGAACACGGGCAGCGACGTCGGGGCGGTCACGCCGGGGATGGCGGAGTGGCGCGGGTTCACCGTGGTGTCGTGGATGCCGTAGAGGGCCTCCCACACCTTGCGCACCGCGGGACCGACCGACCCGGACCCGGTGCCGGCCTGGCTCATCATCATCACCACGACGTAGTCCTTGGTGTAGGACGCCACCCAGCCCGTCGACTGCTTGCCGAGGACCTCCGCGGAGCCGGTCTTGGCGTGCACCTGGACCTGGTCGAGCGGGAAGCCGCCCATCTTCCAGGCCATGGTGCCGACCTGGCTGACGCCGAGGGTGGCCATGTCGACGTACCTGCGCACGCGCGGGGGGATGTTCACGTGGCGCACGACCTTCGGGGTGATGGTGCGCAGCACCTGGCCCTGGGGGTCGACGATCGCCTTGCCGATGGTCGGCTCGAAGAGGGTGCCGCCGTTGGCGAGCGCAGTGTAGGCGCGCGCGAGCTGCAGCGGCGTGACCGCGGTGTCGCCCTGGCCGATGGCGAAGTTGGCGGCGTCGTACTCGCGGTAGGCCTGGCCCTCCACGCAGAACTCGTGGGCGAACAGGTAGAGGAAGTCGGAGGTCTTCTTGTCCTGCGGCTTGTGCGCGATGCCGCAGTAGTAGCCCTTCATCTGCTTCCAGTACTCCAGGCGCCACTTGCGGTCCGCGATCCGGCCGGAGGCCTCACCGGGCAGGTCGAGGCCGGTCGGCTTGCCGAAGCCGAACTTCTCGGCCTCGTGGACCAGCGGGTCCCGGGCGTGGGAGTTGAAGGCGTCCGAGCCGTACTTCTCCCAGAAGTGCATGCCCACCTGGAAGAAGAAGGTGTTGCAGGAGACCTCGATCGCCTTGGCGAAGGAGATCAGCCCGAAGCTCTCCGACTCGTAGTTGTGGAAGTCGCGGTTGCCGATCCGCACCGAGGGCGGGCAGGTCAGCTGCGAGCTCGGCCCGTAGCCGTGGGTGAAGGCGCCGACGGTCATCATCGGCTTCCACGTCGAGCCGGGCGCGAACTCGCCCTGGAAGGCCCGGCTCAGCAGCGGCGTGCCGGCCTTGGTGGAGTAGAGCCGGTCCAGCTGGCGCTGGGTGATGCCGCCGGTCCACACCTTCGGGTCGTACGTCGGCGCGCTGGCCATCGCGATGATCCGGCCGGTCTTGGCGTCCATCACCACGGCCGCGCCGGAGTCGGCGGCGAAGTGCCGGTGGGTGACCGGGTCGACCGTGGCGCGCTGGGTCCTGATCGCCTCGGCGAGCTGCTTCTCGACCACGCCCTGCACCTTGGCGTCGATCGAGGTGACCAGCGTGTCGCCGGGCTGTGCCTGCAGGTCGTCGACGTTGCCGAGGACCTGGCCCTGGGAGTTGACCGCGACCTGCTGGTAGCCGGGCTGCCCGCGCAGCCAGGCGTCGTACTCCTTCTCCAGGCCGGCGCGGCCGACCTCGGAGGCACCGTTGACGGAGGTGTCGTCGTTGCTGTTGGCCGCGTCGAGCTCGCTCTTGGTGATCGGGCTGAGGTAGCCGAGGACCTGCGCGGCGTTGACGCCGTACGGCGAGGGGTACTCGCGCACGCTCTGCTGGTCCACGATCACGCCCGGGAAGTCCTCGGGCTGCTCCTGGATCCGCAGCGCCACCGCCTGCCTGACGTCCTCGGCGACCGGGACCGGCTGGTAGGGCGAGCCGTTCCAGCACTGGCCGTTGACCGAGCCGTCGCTGCCGCAGGCGACGAGCTTGCGCTTGACCAGCATCGGGCGCTGACCGATGACGCCGGAGACGCGGCGGATCAGGGCGTTGCGCTCGTGGTCGCCCATCTTGTTCAGCAGCGTGGTGTCGATGGAGACCACCCACACCAGCCGGTTGGTGACCAGCGGGCGGCCCTGGTCGTCGACGATCAGGCCGCGCTGCGGCTGGACGACGATGTCGCGGATCGACTGCGAGGCGGCCTTGCCCTGGTAGGTGTCGCCGGTGACGACCTGCAGGTAGTACAGGCGCGCGCCGAGCGTGGCGAGCAGCGAGAACGCGAGGACCTGCAGGACGACCAGGCGGAGCCGGCTGCGCCGGCCGGGGTCGGCCGTCGTGCTCATCGCAGCCCGACCCGCGCGGGCTCGCCCGCGCCGAACCGGGCGACCCGGCCGAGCCTGCGGTAGGCCCAGAACGACAGCGGCAGGACGAACAGGGCGCCGACCAGGTCCCAGACCAGGCCGACGAGGATCACCCGCAGCACCTGGCCCGGGCTGAGGTCCAGGTCGTTGATGAGCAGGCCGGTCAGCGCGAAGATCGAGTTCGCCACGAACGACCCGCCCAGCACGGCCGCGGCCATCAGCGAGAGGTTCGGGCGGTGGGCCGCGCCGCTGTGCGGCTGGTCGTCGTGGCTGAGCCGGCCCACGACGTACCCGACCGTCATCAGGGCCAGCGCCCAGCGTCCGGCCACGTGGTCGGCCGGCGGCGCGAGGTCGAGCAGCAGGCCGGCGCAGAAGCCGGTCAGGGTCGCGAACCGGGTGTCGGTGGCGATCGCGGTGGCGACGACCACGAGCAGGACGACGCCGGGCACGGCGCCCGCGCCCGCATCGGGCCAGCCCAGCTCGGGCAGGGCCGAGACCTGCAGCAGCAGGCCGACCAGCACCAGCACTGTGGCCGTGACGACCCGCGTCGTGCCCCTCATCGGATGCCCCGCAGGCTCTGGTCGGCCTCGATCACGCGGCCGGGGGTCCCGGAGGGCACCACCACGCCCACCATGTCCAGGGAGGTGAAGTCGACGAACGGCTTGAGGACCGCGCGGTAGCTGGTCTCGCGCAGCGACTGGTAGACCTTCACGACCGTGCCGATGGGCACCCCGGCGACGTACGGCGCGCCGTCCTGGCTCCCCCACGTGACGACCGTCTGGCCGACGTGCGGGACGACCGTCTGGTCGAGCAGGTTCAGGTCGAGGCTGGCGTCGGAGCCGAGGCTGCCGTTGCCGGTGACGAAGCCGAGCTTCATGTTGTCGCCGACCCGGCCGCCCACGGTCGAGCCGGCGTCGGTGATCAGCAGGACCGTGGCGCTGTGCGAGGTCACCGAGGTGATCCGCCCGACGAGGCCGGCGCCGTTGACGACGGTCATGTCGGGACGCAGGCCATCGCTGCTGCCCGCGTCGATCGTGGCGGTGTCCTCGAAGGAGCCCGAGGCGTGCAGGCCGGTGACGCGGGCCGGCTTGAGGGCGTAGCCGAGGTCGCCGGCGATGGCGCGCAGCGAGTCGAGCTCGGCGAGGCGGTTGGCGGCGTACGGACCGGTCTCGGCCTGCTGTCGCAGCGCCTCATTCTCGGCCCGCTCCTTCGCCAGCTCGCCGCGGAGCTGGCCGTTGGTGCGCAGGGCGCCCGGAATCACGGCGATCGGGTGCAGCAGCGTGGTGACGGCGTCCTCGACCGGACCGACGAGCTCGCCCGCGACGTGCCGGACGGGCGCGACCGGGGAGCTGTCGCCGCTGGCCTTGTCGATGACCATCAGGGTCACGCAGGCGAGGACCAGCGCGAGGACGAGCGAGCGCGAGGGCAGGCCGCGGTCCTCGCGGCGCTCGCGGGCGAGGCCGACCCGCTTGATCGGGCCGGAGCCGGTACGCCGTGGGGGCAGCGTCTCGAGGGTCATGGCTGCTCAGAACCGCCGCGGGTTGGTGACGAGGACCTGCTGGAGCGCCTCGAACTGCTCCACGCAGCGGCCGGCGCCGAGCACGACCGAGACGAGCGGGTCCTGGGCGACGTGGACCGGCATGCCGGTCTCGTGCCGGATCAGCTCGTCGAGCCCGCGCAGCAGGGCGCCGCCCCCGGTGAGCACGATCCCGCGGTCCATGATGTCGCCGGCCAGCTCGGGCGGGGTCTGGTCCAGGGTCGACCGCACGGCGTCGACCATGGCGTTGAGCGGCTCCTCGAGCGCGTGGCGTACGTCGGCGCTGGTGACCGTGACTGTGCGGGGCAGGCCGCTGACCATGTCGCGGCCACGGATCTCGCCCTCGGGCTCGCCCGGCCGCGGGAACGCCGAGCCCAGGCTGATCTTGACCTGCTCGGCGGTGCGGTCGCCGAGCATGAGCGCGTGCTCCTTCTTCATCCAGCTGATGATCGCGGCGTCGAGGTCGTCGCCTGCGGTGCGGATGGAGAGGGAGGTGACGATGCCGCCCAGGGAGATCACGGCGATCTCGGTGGTGCCGCCGCCGACGTCGACGATCATGTTGCCGGTGGGCTCGTGGACGGGCAGCCCGGCGCCGATCGCGGCGGCCATGGGCTCCTCGACGACGTACACCCGGCGGGCGCCGGCCTGGTAGCCGGCCTCCTTGACCGCGCGCTGCTCGACCGGGGTGATCGAGCTGGGCACGCAGATGACCATGCGGGGCTTGGCGAAGTAGCGGCGCTTGTGCACGCGGGCGATGAAGTGGCGCAGCATCTGCTCGGTCGCCTCGAAGTCGGCGATCACGCCGTCCTTGAGCGGGCGGAGCGCGAGGATGTTGTCCGGCGTACGCCCCAGCATCTGCTTGGCCTCGTGGCCCACGGCGATGACCTCGCCGGTGGTGTCGTTGAGCGCGACGACGCTCGGCTCGTCGAGCAGGACGCCCCGCCCGCGCACGTAGACGAGGGTGTTGGCAGTGCCCAGGTCGACGGCCATGTCCCGACCGATGATCGAGTTCAGCCCCACGCCACCCTCCACGCACGTCACGGAGCCCGAGCGGGCCCACGTTGTCGAGGGTAGGAAAGTTGACCAGTGTTACTGGTGAGGCACGCCGATCAGAGAGTCGGGAACCACAGCCCGATCTCGCGGGCCGCGGACTCCGCGGAGTCCGAGCCGTGGACCAGGTTCTCGCGGTTGGAGAGCGAGAGGTCGCCACGGATGGTGCCCGGCGCGGCCTTCCGGCCGTCGGTCGCGCCGTTGATCGCGCGGACCACCGAGATCGCCTCGTCGCCCTCGAGCACCAGCGCCACCAGCGGGCCGCTGGTCACGAAGTCGCGCAGCGGCGGGTAGAAGTCGCGCTCCACGTGCTCGTGGTAGTGCGCGTCGGCCTGCGCCGCGTCGATCGTGCGCAGCTCCATCGCGACGATGGCGAGGCCCTTGGCCTCGAACCGGGACAGGACGTCGCCGATCAGGCCGCGGCGTACGGCGTCGGGCTTGATCAGGACCAGGGTGCGCTCAGTCACGGTCCGTGAGACTACCGGCAGGTGGGGTCGGGGCGGCCGGGAGACCATCGCGACCTCTCCTCCGCCGTGTCGTGCGGGGTTGGTCTTGGGCGGCCGCACCGTAGCCGCCCGGTCCCCGGCCTGGCCTGACCGCCCGGGAGGTACAGGATCGCCCGCACGGGTGATCTTCACGGACTCGGCAGCCCGAGAGGGCGCCACGATCGCCCGCGCGGGCGATCTTGGACCCCGTCGCGGCGCGCTAAGGACGATGGGCCACGTGACCCATAGTCCCTAGCTCCCCGACACCCACCCGCGCTGGCGGCCGCGAAGCGGCGGCGCGGGCGGAGCCCGTGCCGTTGTCGCGCCGTCCAGCTCGTCGTCCGGGACCCGCAGTCAAGGACCGCGAAGCGGCCGCGCAGCGGCGCCGAAGGCGTCCTTGACGGCGGGGGCCGACGAGCTACGGTGCGGCCGCCCAGACCACCCCCGAAGGAGTAGTGGGTTTCGATACGTCGCTCGCTGGCGCTCGCTCCTACTCAACCAACGACGGTGGTCAGACGAGCGGCCTCCCCGCCCGGATCCGGCGGCGTACGTCCCACAGGTAGAGGTTGAACGGCATGTTCCGCACCAGCCGCGGCAGGCGACGGGTGAGGGCGCCGGTGGTGCGGCAGACCCGGCCGAAGGCGCGCTCGCGCCGCGGGCCCCAGCGCAGGCCGAGCTTGTCGCGCAGGGCGGGCGGGGTGAAGCCGACGTTCATGAACTCCAGGACGCGGGCGAGCGGCCACATCCAGAACGGGAACATCTCGAAGCGGTAGAGGAACCGGACGTAGTCGCGGGTCGGGCCGTCGATGTCGGCGCTGGCGAGGCGCTCGTCGAAGTAGGCGTAGAAGTCCGCGCGCGTCGCCGGCCACTGCTCGCGCCGCATCTGCAGGGTGGTGCCCAGGATTGCCATCTGCTGGTAGATCCGCTCGGCGAGCTCCTCCTCGACCGGCCCGTGCAGCCGCTCCCAGGTGTCGACCAGGCCGAAGTAGAGGCAGGCCGCCACCCACAGCTGCAGCTCCGGGTCGAAGGCGTTGTACTTCACCGGGCTCTCGGCCGTGGAGCGGACGTGGCGGTGCGAGCCGTTCACCGCGTCGCGGTACGCCGCCCGGTCGGCGTCGGTGCCGAGCACCGCCACCGCGAGGTAGGTGAGCGTGGTGCGGCCGCGCTTGAACGGGTGCTTGTCGATCCGGCCGCTCTCGACCTTCGACTCCATGACGCCGTAGGCCACCCCCGGCGCACCCAGCATCTGCAGGGCCACGTTGGCGCTGCCGGCGTACAGGGCGGTGATGCCGTCCCAGTAGTCGCGCATCTCGACCGGCGCGGGCGTGGCTTGTGCACTCATGTCGGACTTCATGGTGGACCTCATCAGTAGCTCTTGGGCAGACCGAGCATCGAGGTGCCGATGTGCGCGAGCACGAGCTCCTCGGCGACCGGGATGTTCTTGGCGATGCGGGCGTCGCGGAAGATCCGCTCCACCGGGTACTCCTTGGAGTAGGCCATGCCGCCGAGGGTCTGGAAGGCCTGGTCGGCGGCCTCCCAGCCGACCTGGGCGCCGGTGAGCTTGGCGATGTTCGCCTCGTTGCCGCAGGGCCGGCCCTGGTCGAACAGCCAGGCGGCCTGGTAGGTCATCAGCCGGCCGAGCTCGGTCTTGGCCTTGATCTGGGCCAGCGGGAACTGCAGGCCCTGGTTGGCCCCGATCGGGCGGCCGAACACCTCCCGCGAGGAGGCGTAGTCGCAGGCGATCCGGAGCGCGGCGTCCGCCGTACCGATGCCGCCCGAGGCGGCCAGGATGCGCTCGGGGTTGAGGACGTCCCACAGCACGGCGAAGCCGGCGTCGACCTCGCCGATGACGTTCTCGGCAGGGACGCGGACGTCGTCGAGGAACACCTGGCTCGAGGCCAGGATGTTGCTGCCCATCTTGGGGATGGGGGTGAACGACAGAGTGCCGTCGGCGAGCGCCTGCTTGACGTCGACCAGGAACAGGGTGAAGCCGGCGGTGCGGGACAGGCCCTGCGCGCCGGCCTCGCCGGCCGGGATGGTGCGGGTGACCGCGACCATCCAGTCGGCGTTCTCGACGTTGGAGATCCAGATCTTCTGGCCCTTGATCAGGTAGTCGTCCCCGTCGCGGCGGGCGGAGGTCCTGATCTCGATCGCGTTGGAGCCGGCGTCCGGCTCGGTGAGGGCGAGGCAGAACTGCACGGAGCCGTCGGCCAGGCCGGGGAGGATGCGCTGCTTCTGCTCGTCGGTGCCGTGCCGGGTCAGCGTCATCGCGCCGAAGCCGGGCGTCGTGACGTAGAAGAACGTGCCGGCCACGCCGCCCGACGCGCACAGCGTCATGTTCGCGACCGCGAGCTCGAGCAGGCCCTGCCCTCCCCCGCCGTACTCCTCGGGGACGCACAGGCCGAACCAGCCACCGGCGCCGAGGTCGTCGAAGATCTCGCGCGGGAAGCGGTGCTCCTCCTCGCAGCGAGACCAGTAGCCGTGGTCGTACTTGGCGGCCACGGCGGCCACCCCCTCACGGACGGCGAGAGCCGACTCGGGCAGGTCGAAGTCCATCTGCTTCCTCTCTGGCGGTGCGGTCAGCGACGCTGGATCGAGCGGGCGACCAGGTCGTTGGTGGACCGCTGGAAGGCGGTGACGATGGCGTCCAGGGTGAGCTGGCGGAGCACCGAGACGGTGTGCTCGAAGCGCTCGGCGTCCTCGCGGGAGTGCACGGTCGCGCGGTAGGGACCGAAGACCTGCTCGCGCATGATCTCGGAGAGCTCCCCGGCCAGGACCGACATGTTGCGCACGATCGCCTGCCCGGCCAGGCGCATGCCCTCCATCGGGATGTCGAGGTCGAGGACCTGCACGCCGACCTCGAAGCCCTGGATCGGGGTGTAGCGGGTGCCCTTGTCGGTGGCGGCCTCGCGGACGATGCCGAGGTCGACCAGCATCTCGAGCTCCGCGTCGCTCAGGCGCCGCTTGGCGTGGGCGTCGAGCTGGCGGCGGGTGAGCTCACGGGGTCCGGGGATGGTCCAGGAGGTCAGCATGGCGCGCTCCAGCGCGAGGTCCTCGACGGTCGCGTCCTCGGGCAGCGAGGCGAGGTAGCGCTCGATCGCCTGCAGCGTGAATCCGTGCTCCTGCAGCGCCCGGATCATCTCCAGGCGGGTGAGGTGGGCCTCGTCGTACCAGGCGAGGCGGCCGCGGCGTCCGGGCGGCGGGAGCAGGCCCAGGCTCGCGTAGTACCGCGTGGTGCGCACCGACAGCCCGGCGGCCGCGGCGAGCTCGTCGACGGTCATGCCGGGTTCATCGGCAGCTTCTGCGGCGGCAAGAGCACTCATGACTGTCACAGTAGAGGTGTTGTCCAGCGCTGACAACCACCGGATTCACGCTCAAAACTCGCCCTTGACGTCACAGCATTGACGTATGTCACACTGCCCGGGACACATCAACTGTCATCGTCAGCATCGAGCGAGGGGGCCAGATGTCAGCAGCGAGCACCGGCCTCGCCGCCGCCGTGCGCCGCCCGTTGGGCGAGACGGCCGGCCTGCTCCGCTTCGCGCACCGCACCCTCGTGGCGACGGGCCGCTCGATCGCCGGGCGGCGCTTCCCGCTCGCCGAGGTCGTGGTCCAGGCCTGGTACGCCGTGCGGGTGTGCACGCTGCCGGCGCTGGCCGTCTCGATCCCCTTCGGCATCATCCTGGCCCTCCAGGTCGGCGTGCTCGCCCAGGAGGTCGGCGCGGTCGCGTTCACCGGCGCGGGCAACACGCTCGCGGTGATCCGCCAGGCCTCGCCGATGATCACGGCGCTGATGCTCTCCGGCGTGGCCGGGTCGGCGATCTGCGCCGACCTCGGCGCCCGCACGATCCGCGAGGAGATCGACGCGCTCGAGGTGATGGGGCTGCCCGTGATCGAGCGGCTGGTCGTGCCGCGGATGTTCGCGATCGTCGGTGTCGCGGTCCTGCTCAACGGCGTGGTCATGTTCTTCACGATCATCACCACGCTGCTGATCTCGGTGGCGATGGAGAACCTGCCGCCCGGCAGCTACTTGGCGTCGGTGACCACGCTCGCGCAGTCCTCCGACCTGGTGCTCTCCCTGGTCAAGGCAGCGGTCTTCGCGGTGATCTGCGCCGTGGTGGCGTCGTACAAGGGCCTGAACGCGAAGCGCGGGCCGACCGGCGTGGGCGAGGCCGTGACCAGCTCGGTCGTCACCAACTTCGTGCTCCTCTTCGCGGCCAACTTCGTGATCTCCCAGATCCAGTCCAGCCTGGTCGGGGGGCCGCTCGGATGACCTCGACCCGACCCCTCGACTCCGTGGTCGACGACCTCGAGCAGGTCGTGCTTTCCCCCCTGGCCGGCATCGGCGCGCAGCTCGTGCTCGCCTGGCGGGCGATCCTGGCGCTGCCGATCGCCGTGACCCGCTACCGCGGCGAGATCTCCCGCATCCTCGCCGACGTGGCGCTGGGGTCGGGGATCTTCCTGGTCGGCGGCGGAGTCGTCGGCGTCGTGCTCCTGCTCTCCACCCTGACCGGGACCGAGGTCGGGCTCGAGGGCTACCAGGGCCTCGACGTGATCGGCCTGGCGCCGCTGACCGGCTTCATCTCCGGCTACGCCAACACCCGCGAGCTGGCGCCGATGATCGCCTCGCTCGGCTTCGCGGCGCGGATCGGCTGCGGGTTCACCTCGCGGCTGGGCGCGATGCGGATCAGCGAGGAGATCGACGCGCTGGAGTCGATGGCCATCCGCCCGATCCCCTACCTGATCAGCACCCGACTGGTGGCGTCGTGGATCGTCGTGCTGCCGCTCTACCTGATCGGCCTGGTCGGCACCTATCTCGCGACCGACCTGATGGTCACCACCTTCTACGGGCAGTCGCACGGCACCTACGACCACTACTTCCGCACCTTCGTCGCGCCCGTCGACATCATCTACTCGGGCATCAAGGTGATCGTGCTGACGACCGTGGTGACCCTCATCCACTGCTACCACGGCTACACCGCGAGCGGCGGCCCCGAGGGCGTCGGCCGCGCAACCGGCCGTGCCATCCGGGCCAGCATCATCAGCCTGACCGTCGTCGACATCCTGCTGACGCTGACCCTGTGGGGCGCGGACCAGCAGGTGCAGATCTCGGGCTGAGCCGGCGCACCATGTCCGACATCCTCTTCGCGCACTCCCGTCTGTCGCCGCGCACGCTGCGCCGGCGGCTCGCCGCCGTCGGCGTCGTCGGGGCGATGGGCGTCGGGGCCCTCACGGCCACCCTCGGGATGGAGACCCTCGGCGTCGTGTCCGGCGACGTCCGGGTCACCGTGCACCTGCCCACCACCGGCGACACCCTCGGCATCAACTCCGACGTGAAGTACGCCGGCCTGCGGGTCGGCCGGGTCGTGTCGGTCGACCCCGGCGTCGCCCACCACGACCCCACCGCCGTCGTACTGGTGCAGAGCCGGGAGGCCGCCGAGATCCCCGCCACCGTGCGGGCCCGGGTGCTGCCCGGCACCCTCTTCGGCAACGAGTACGTCGACCTGGTCGGCGCCGGCGCGGGGCCGGTGACCGGCAGCCACCTGCGCAGCGGTGACCAGGTGCCCGCGGACCGCTCGGTGCGCACGCTGCGGCTGATGGACACCTTCGCCGCCACCCAGCGGCTGCTGGCCGCGGTCGACCCGTCGCAGTGGGACACCGCGCTCTCCCAGCTGGCCGGGGCGCTGGCCGGCCGCGGGCACGACATCGCGGGCTTCATGGCCGACTCCGAGCGGATGCTCGGGCGCTGGACCGACCTCCAGCCCGCCCTGATCCGGGACCTGCACCTGCTCGCGCGGAACGCCGACACCGCCGACGGCATCGAGCCGCAGCTGGTGCGGGCCCTGCGGGCGTCACGGCCGCTGGCGCGCACCCTCGTGGCCCACGCCGGCGACACGGACACGATCCTCGCCGACGCGGTCGGCCTGCTCGACGGCTCGACCGGCATCACCACCTTCCTGGCCCTGCACGGGCCGTCGGTCGCGCGGCTGCTCGACGCCACGGCCGCGACGCTGCGGACCTTCGCCCAGCGGCACCCCGCCTTCGAGTCGCTGCTGGCCAAGGTCCCGCAGCTGCTGCGCAACGGCGCCGCGGCGGTGCGGAACGGCCGGATCCAGATGGAGGGCGTGATGGCGCCGCAGATGATGGATCCCTACGGCCCCGCCGACTGCCCGCGCTACCGCGACCTCGCCGGTCCCGACTGCCCCGGGAGCAGGTGATGGGCCGCCAGCTCAGCGAGCTCCGCCGGAACAAGGGTGCGACGGCGGGGGTCGTGGTGTTCCTGCTGGTCTCGGTCCTGCTGACCTCGATGGTCGCCGGCACCCTCGCGCGCGGCACCGTCGGCGACACGATGACTGTGACCGCGGTGTTCCGCGACGCGACCGGGCTGCGCGTCGGCGACGACGTCCGCCTGGCCGGCGTACGCGTCGGGCGGGTGGCGGGGACCCGCCTCGGCACCGGGGAGCAGCGCGGTCTCGCGATCGTCACCCTGCACGTCGAGGCGCGCCAGCAGATCGCCGGCAACACCATCGCCGCGATCGACTACCTCAACCTGATGGGCCAGCGGTACGTCGCCCTGCAGCCTCCCGCCGGCGCGGCCGTCGGCAGGCTCGCCGACGGCGCCACCATCCCCGTGGACCACACCCGCCCGGCGCTCGACCTGACCGCGATGTTCAACGCGTTCCGGCCGATCTTCGACCTGCTCGACCCCGCCGACATCAACCAGCTCGCGACCAACATCATCGGGGCCCTGCAGGGCGAGGGCCCGACGCTGCGGGTGCTGCTGCGGCAGACCGCAGGCCTCACCCACGGCCTGGTGGACCGCGACGCGGTGCTGAGCCGGGTCAGCGACAACGTGATCGCCGTGCTGCGGGCCACCGACCAGCACCGCGCCGCCTTCACCCGGCTCCTCGGCGGGCTGGCCCGGCTCAGCACCGGCCTGGCCGGCGACCGCCGCGAGATCGCCGGCGGCCTCGACTCGCTGGCCCGGCTCAGCCGGGAGACCGCCCGGGTCATCGAGCAGGCCGGGCCCAGCATCGTCGACGACGCGCGGCTCAGCGCCGCGTGGCTGCGCTACCTGCGCACGCACCGCGCGCAGATCGTCGCCGCCGGCGGAGCCCTGCCCACCCAGCTGCGGACCTACCTGCGCACCCTCGACTACGGCAGCTACCTCAACGTCTACGTCTGCTCGCTCGGGATCCGGCTCAAGGGGACGAGCACCACCCTCGACGTCGGGCCCGGCGACCGCCACTCCGCGAGGTGCTCATGAGTGCCGTACGCCGGCTCGGCTGGCCCCTCCGGCTCGTCGTGGCGCTCGTCGTGGTCGGCCTCCTCGCCCTCTCGGTGCACCTGCTGCAGGGGGCGCCGGCATACCACGTCCGGCTGCACTCGGCGGCGGGCCTCAAGCCCGGCGCGGACGTCCGGGTGGCCGGCATCAAGGTCGGCAGGGTGACGGCCGTGGAGGCGGTCCGCGACCAGGTCGACGTGACCTTCCGCCTCGACGACTCCCCCGCCGCCGACGGCATCACCGGCGACAGCCGCTCGGAGGTGAAGCTGCTCTCGATCCTCGGCCAGCGCTACCTGTCGCTGTCCCCGGGCACCGGCCCGGCCCTCGCCGACGGCGGCACGATCGCGGTCGAGCACGCGCTGGACACCTACCCGATGGAGCGCTTCTGGCTCGACAGCGTGCCGGAGGTGGAGAAGCTCGACCTGCCCGTGCTGCAGCGGGCCGTGGCCGTCCTGAGCCGGTCGATGTCGGTCGACCCCGGCCAGCTGCACAGCGCCCTGACCGGCATCAGTGGCGTCGCCCGGCTGGTCCGGACCCATGAGGGCCAGCTCGACCGGCTGCTCGCCGCCACGCACCAGGTGACCCGGCTCGTGCTCGGCCAGACCCGGCACCTCGACACCATCCTGAACAAGGGCGGCCAGGTCCTGACCACGGTCTACCAGCGACGCGCCCTGCTCTCGGAGATGCTGCGGCAGGCGCACCGCTTCGTGACCGGGCTGACCGCCGTCGTACGCGCCAGTGCGCCGCAGCTCGAGCCGGGACTGCGCGACCTGCGCTCGGTCCTCGCCACCCTGGACCGGCACCGCCGGCAGATCGACCAGACGCTGCGCCTGGCCGGGCCGACGATCCGCGTCTTCACCAACGCGGCCGGAGACGGGCCGTGGCTCGGCGTCAACGCGCCGTACGCGATCTTCCCCGACGACATGGTCTGCGCGATCACCCCGGAGAAGTGCTCGTGAGACGGCGGATCATCCTCGGCATCGTCGCCCTGCTCGTCCTCGGCGGCGTGCTGCAGGGCGCGCGCGTGGCCGGCTGGCTCGGCGGGGCGGCCGGCGACGACCTCATCGTCACCGCGGACTTCGTCGACACCACCGGCCTGTACGTCGGCAACCAGGTCACCTACCTCGGCGTACCGATCGGCACCGTGGTGGGCGTCGAGCCGCACGGCGCGACCATGCAGGTCCTCATGCACCTGCAGCCGGACACCCAGGTGCCGGCCGACGCGGGCGCGGAGATCCTGCAGTCCTCCCTGGTCACCGACAGGTACGTCGAGCTCGGGCCGGCGTACACCGGCGGACCGACCCTGGCCTCGGGCGCCCACATCGCGGCCGCGCACACCCGCTCCCCCGCAGGTGTCGACGAGATCGCCACGGCCATCGACAACCTGGTCAAGGCGCTCAACGGCGACCTGCGGACCGGCAGGGGCACCCTGGGCGCCGGGCTCGGGACGCTGCTCGCCACGACCGCACGGACCCTGCGCGGCAACGGCACGGCGCTGCGCGCCGCCCTCTCCCAGGGCCAGGGCGCGCTGCAGGTGCTGACCTCCAAGGACGCCGCGCTGACCCAGGTGAGCAGCGACCTGCGCCGGCTCGTCGACGTCCTCGCCCGCCGCGACCGGCGGATCCGCACCTTCACCCATCAGTCCGACGCGACCCTCGGAGTGCTCGCGGACCAGAGCGGCCAGATCGTCGCCACGATGCAGGCGCTGGACCGGCTCACCGTCCTCGGCACCCGCTTCCTGCGCCGCAACGCCGGCGTCCTCGGCACCGACCTCGCCGGGATGGACGACATCGTCGGCATCGTCCGCCGGCACCAGGCGTCGCTGGCCGAGGCGTTCGACGATATGCCCACGCTCGCTCAGAACTTCGCCCAGGCCTACGACTGGAAGACCCAGCGCCTGCGGGTGCAGTTCTCCTTCGCGGCCGGACCCTTCTCGACGCTGTTCCGGTCCCACACCTGCCAGCTGTTCGCGGCAGCGCTGAGCGCGGCGACCATGTGCGACGCGCTCGACAACACCGGCGGCACGGGCCTGCTGGACGGGATCCTCGACGGCCTCTACAACTCGCTGCCGGGAGGTACGCCGTGAAGCGCCTCCTGATCCTCGTGCTGGCCCTCGTCTGCTCGGGCTGCGGGCTGACCCTCACCGACGTGCCGATGCCGAGGCTGGTCAACGGGCCGACGTACACGCTGAGGCTGGAGTTCGGCGACGCGCTCAACCTCCCGGTCGACGCACCGGTGAAGCTGGAGGGCGCGACCGTCGGGCAGGTGACCTCGGTGGCCGCGGACGGCTACCGCGCCGACGTCGAGGTGGCCGTGTCCACCTCGGTGCGGCTGCGGCGCACCAGCACCGCCGAGATCCGGCTGACCGCACCGATGGGTACGTCGTTCGTGGAGCTCAGCCAGGGCCGCACCGGGGGCTACCTGGCGGACGGCGGCACGATCGCTCTCGCCAGCACCAGCGAGGCGCCGGACGTCTCGGACCTGCTCAGCGCCCTGTCGACGGTCGTGACCGGCGGCAGCTTCGGCGACATCTCGACCATCATCAAGCAGCTCAACATCGCACTCACCGGGCACACCGGCACGGTCCGCTCACTGCTGTCGCGGCTGGACACCGCGGTGACCGGGCTCAACCGCCAGCTCCCCACGCTGGACCGGCTCACCGGCTCCCTGGACCGGCTCACCCGGCGGCTCCGCAAGGACCTGCCGGCCATCACCGCCTCGCTGACCGACCTGAGCGGGCTGGTGTCCACGCTGGCGCGGCAGCGGGTGCGGATGATGGGCACCCTCGCGGCGCTGCGCCGCTTCGAGCTGCAGGCCACGCCGTTCACCCGGGCCACCCGCGCCGACCTGGTCGGGCAGCTGGGCTCGCTGCGCACCGTCTTCCGCTCGCTGCTGGGCAGCAGCAAGGACATCGACGGCGTGATGGCCGGGCTGGTCGCGTTCGCGAAGGGCAGCGACCGGGCCGCGCCCGGCGACTTCGCCAACTTCGACCTGACCCTGCTGCTCGACCCGAGCACGCTGTCGGCGTACGAGAACGGGACGGGGCGCGTGCCGTGAACAACCCCGCCGACATCGCCGCCGCGGGCGCACGCCAGGTCAGGCGCCGCGCCCACCTCGCGCAGGTCCTCATCCTCGCCGTCCTCATCGCCGGCACCGTGTACGTCGCCGACACCGTCGTGGGCGGCTCGCTGTTCCACCACCCCTACCACCTCACCGTCGAGCTCGACCAGGCCGCAGGACTGCACCAGGGCTCGGTGGTGACCTACCGCGGCCAGCGGATCGGCGAGGTCACCGACGTCCGGCTCTCGGGACGCACGAACGGCGCCCGGGTGATCGCCGAGGTCTCCATCGACAAGGGCGTCCAGGTGCCGCGCAACAGCACGCTGAAGGTGCTCGACCTGTCCGCGGTCGGCGAGCAGTACCTCGATGTGCAGCCCGCGTCCGCCTCCGGCCCCCTGTACGCCGACGGCGACACCGTCCCGCTCGCCAGCACCACGACGCCGGTCAGCGTGCCGCAGGTGCTGGTCGACGCCCAGGGCCTGATGCGCCACCTCGACGTCGGCGACGTGCGCACGATCGCCCGGGAGACCCAGCGGATCTTCGGCGGCTCCGACGTCGACCTGCGCGCGCTCTCCATCGACCTCGAGTCGGCCTTCGCGATGCTGCGTCGGCTCGAGCCGACGCTGACCCACGTCATCCGGACGGCCCGGATCCCCCTCACCACCGGCGTCGTGCTGAGCCCCGCCCTCCGGCGGATCTCCCGCGACCTGGACCGGGTCACCGCGGCACTGCGGTCAGCGACACCGGCCATCCGGCGTACCGTCGTCAACGCCACGGACCTGCTCCCCCGGCTCAGCCGGTGGTGGCGCGGCAACCGGGTCACGCTGATCTCACTGCTGGACCGCGCGCTCCCCCTGTCGGTGATGTCGGCACGCCACCTGCGCGGGCTCGACACGTGGCTGGACTGGGCGCCGTTGCAGGCGGTCGCGATGGCCGGCAGCACCCGCGACGGCAGCGGACGGGTCCTGCTCGTGCCCCGGATCCTGAAGAACTGCGTCTACTCCCCGATGCGGCAGCGCGACCTCTACGACCTCAGCAGCCGCGCGCCGCTGCTCGACGAGCGCTGCACGAACCCGCCCGCCGGCACCCAGGCCCGCGGCTCCGCGAACGTCCCCCGTCAGTGACCGAGAGGAAATCCCCCATGACCGACACCCTCGACAGCACCCTCGCGACCCGGGCGAGGATCGAGGCGTCCATCGCCGGCGACACCGTCCCCGCCGCGTTCGCGCGCACGGTCGCGGCGCGCGGCGACACGGTCGCGTACGCCGACAAGGTCGGCATCGACCTGACCGCGGGCTACGCCCCGGGCTGGCGCTCGGTGACCTGGACCGAGCTGGCCGACCAGGCACATGCCGTCGCCGCCGCCCTCGTCGCCGCCGGGGTCCAGGCCGGCGACCGGGTCGCCCTCATGTGCGGCAACCGGATCGAGCACGTGGTCGCCGACCTGGGCGCGATGCACGCCGGAGCGATCACGATGTCGGTCTACAACACCCTGTCGGTGGACCAGGTCGCGTTCGTCGCGGGCCACAGCGAGCCGACCGTGGTGGTCCTGGAGACGGCCGAGCACCTGGCGCGGTGGGAGCGCGCGCTGGCCTCGTCGGCCACGGTGCGCACCGTCGTACTGATCGACGCACCCGTGCCCGACGGCGACGACCGGTTCGTGTCGTGGGCGGACTTCGTGGCAGCCGGACGGGAGGGGTTCGCGGCCGAGCCTGATGCCGTGGCGGCGCGCGTCGCCGGCGTACGGGCCGAGGATGCGCTGACGATCCTCTACACCTCGGGCACGACCGGTGACCCGAAGGGCGTCGTCCTCACCCACCACGCGGTGCTCTACGAGGCCGCATGCTCGCTGGAGACCTCCGGTGCGACCGGCGAGGTCGTGTTCATCTCCTACCTGCCGTTCGCGCACATCGCCGAGCGGATGCTGGGCATGTACATCCCGCAGGTCATCGGTGGTGAGATCCACCTGATCGCCGACCCCGCGCACCTGCTGGGCGCGCTCGCCGAGGTGCGCCCGACGCGGTTCTTCGGGGTCCCGCGGGTCTGGGAGAAGATCAAGACCGGCATCTCGGCACGGCTCGCGGCCGAGCAGGACCCGGAGAGGCGCGCGCAGGTCGAGTCCGCGCTCGCGACCGGGCTCGCGTACGTCGAGGCCCAGCAGCTCGGCCGCACCCCCTCGGCCGAGCTGACCGCACGCTTCGAGGCCGTCGACGCCGCGCTCCTGGGCTTCCTGCGGGCCCTGCTCGGGCTGGACCGCTGCGAGTGGGCCGCCTCGGCCGCCGCGCCGATGCCGCTGGAGGTGGCGCGCTTCTTCGCGGGCCTCGGCCTGCGCATCTACGACGTCTACGGCATGACCGAGACCTGCGCCGCGGTGACGGCATGCGGCCCGGAGCAGTTCCGCCTCGGCACCGTCGGCCGCCCGCTTCCGGGCATCGAGATCTCGCTCGCCGAGGACGGCGAGATCCTCGCCCGCGGGCCGGTGGCCTCGCAGGGCTACTACCGGCTGGAGTCGGCGACGCGCGACCTCATCGATGCCGACGGCTGGGTGCACACCGGCGACATCGGCGTGATCGACGAGGACGGCTTCCTGGCGGTCGTCGACCGCAAGAAGGAGATGATCATCACCAGCTCCGGCAAGAACATCGCGCCCTCCAACATCGAGAACCACCTCAAGGAGAGCCCGATCGTCGGCCACGCGCTGGTCTTCGGCGAGGGTCGTCCGTACGTCGTCGCGATCCTCACCCTCGACGCCGAGATCGCGCCGCTGGTCGCCGCCCGGGCGGGGGTGCCGCCCGAGGTCGCGCGCGACCTGGCCCAGCTGGCAGGCCACCCGGCGATGCAGGCGATGGCGCAGGCCGCCGTCGACGCCGCCAACGAGCGACTGTCGCGCCCCGAGCAGGTCAAGGCCTGGGAGCTGCTGCCGGTGGAGTGGACCGCGGAGTCCGAGGAGCTCACGCCGACCCTGAAGCTCAAGCGGCGCGTCGTGCACGCCAAGTACTCCGACGTCCTGGATCGGCTCTACTCATGACCGTCGCGACCGCGCGGGACGTCGAGCCGATCGGCCCCGGCGGCGTCATCTGGTACGCCGCCGGCGACCAGCGCGCCGTGCTGCTGGCCGTGCGCCTGCTGCTGCACCAGGTCGCGCACCCCATGGTCGGAGCCGCCGTCGAGCAGCAGTCGGTCTACAAGGACGACCCCTACGGCCGGCTGTGGCGCACCACCCGCTCGGTGGTGAAGAGCGTGTACGGCGGCCAGGCGGCCGTCGACGAGGGACAGCGGCTGCTGCGGATGCATGCCGGGATCCGGGGCGTGGACGCGGCCGGGCGCGGCTACCACGCGCTCGACCCGCGGGCCTACGCGTGGGTCCACTGGACGGCGTACGAGGGGACCCGGCTTTTCCTGCGCGACTTCGGCCCCGGGCTGACCGACGCCCAGGACCAGCAGCTGTTCGAGGAGTGGCGCCGCCTCGGGCTGGTCATCGGCGTACGCCCCGACCAGCTGCCGGCCACCCGCGCGGAGTTCTGGGAGGGCTGGGAGGCACAGCTGCCACTGCTCGAGAACAACCCCGTGGTCCAGGACATCCTGTACGCCGCCCCGCGGGCGCCGCGCTGGCTCCCGCTCCCCCGCCGGCTGGCCGACGGCGCGCTGCAGGCCGCCGCGAGCCCGCTGCTCGCCGTCCAGCGGGACCTCGTCGCTGCGACCCTCGACCCGCGGCTGCGCGCCCGGGTCGGCCTGTCCGCACCGTTGCGACGCGCGCTGCGCCGGGTGTCCCGTCTCCAGCGCGTCTCACGCCTCGCCAACCGGCTGCCGGAGCAGCTGCGGCTCGCCGTGCCCGCCCTGGTGGCGGCCCGGCGCACCCGCCGCACCGGCATCGCCCCCGAACCCGTCCGCTATCCCTGAACCGAGGAGTCCCCGTGACCAGCACCATCGCCCCGACCACCGTCCGTCCCGCCTGGGTGAGCGACGAGCGCCTCGACGAGTGGCGCGGCTGGGTCTTCCGCGACCCGGCCGGGTCCGGCGTGTCCACCGCCGTCGCGCCGTACGACGGCCGGCCGGTCGCCGACGTACCGACCTCCACCGCCGAGGACGTCGCCGCCGCGATCGCCGACGCCCGGCTCGCCCAGCGGGCGTGGGCGACCACGCCGTACTCCGCGAAGGCGGCCGTCGTGCTGCGCTTCCACGACCTGCTCGTCGAGCGGCAGGCCGAGGTGCTGGACCTGATCCAGTGGGAGATGGGCAAGGCACGGTTCAGCGCGTGGCAGGAGATCCTGCAGGTCGCCAACATCGCGCGCCACTACGCGCGGCGCGGCGAGCGCTACCTGGTCGACCACAAGGTCCGCGGCGCGATGCCGGGGCTGACCAGGGTGCGCGAGCAGCGGGTGGCCAAGGGCGTCATCGGGATGATCTCGCCGTGGAACTACCCGCTCTACCTGGCCGTCGGCGACGTCCTGCCGGCGCTCCTGGCCGGCAACGGCGTGGTCAGCAAGGCCGACTCGCAGACGCCGCTGACCCTGCTGTGGGCCCGCGCCCTGATGGCGGAGGCCGGGCTCCCGACCGAGCTGTGGCACATCGTGGTCGGGCCGGGCTCGGTGATCGGCGACGCCCTGATCGGCTCGAACGACTCCGAAGGCGTCGACCACATCTGCTTCACCGGCTCGACCGCGACCGGGCGCCACGTCGGCCGGCGCGCCGGTGAGCGGCTCATCGCCGCGTCGCTCGAGCTGGGCGGCAAGAACCCGCTGATCGTCCGCGCCGACGCGGACGTGGAGAAGGCGGCGGCCGGGTGCGTCGCCGCCGCGTTCGGCAACACCGGCCAGATGTGCATCCACATCGAGCGGGTGCTGGTCCACACCGACGTGTACGACGCCTTCCGGACCGCTCTGATCGCCGCCACCGAGGCGCTGCGCCTGGGACAGACCTTCGACTACAGCGTCGACGTCGGCTCGCTGGCGTCGCCGGCGCAGCTGGAGACCGTCGTGGCGCACGTGTCCTCGGCGGTCGCTGCCGGCGCGACGGTGCTGACCGGCGGCCGGGCCCGTCCGGACCTCGGCCCGCTGGTCCACGAGCCCACCGTGCTCGAGGGCGTCACCACGGAGATGCCGGTGTGCCTGGAGGAGACCTTCGGCCCGGTCCTCTCGCTCTACCGCGTCCGCACCGACCAGGAGGCGATCGCCCGGGCGAACGAGGGCCGCTACGGCCTGTCGGCCAGCATCTGGTCGCGCGACGTGCACGCTGCCCGGACGATGGCCGGCCGGATCCGGGCGGGCTCGGTCAACATCAACGACGGGGCGGCCGCTGCCGCGGGGTCGATCGAGGCCGGCATGGGCGGGATGGGCGACAGCGGCCTCGGCCGCCGGCACGGCGCCGAGGGCATGCGGAAGTTCACCGAGTCGCAGACCGTCGCGGCCCAGAGCCTGCTGGTGCCCCTCGGCCCGCCGAGTGGGATGACCCTGGAGAAGTTCGTCGATCTGGGCAACACCCAGCTCAGGGCGCTGCGCCGGCTGCGGGTCCGCTGACTCACGGGCTCCGGTCGGTCACGCAGAAGAGGCGCCCGGCCGGATCGGCCAGGACGGTCCAGCTCGGCCCCTCCCGGACCCGGCGCGCGCCGAGGCCGGCCAGGCGCGCCACCTCCGCGGGACGGTCGGTGGTGGCGAGGTCGAGGTGGGCCGCCACGGTGTCGCCGGGGTGGTCCGGTCCGAGGCGCTGCAGCAGCAGCCGCAGCGGCTGCTCCGGCGGGCGCACCAGGGACCGGAACTCGGCCAGGTCGGTGGCGCGGTCGGGCCAGCCGGTCAGCATCGCCCAGAACCTCACCTCCTCGTCGTACGACGCCGCGGGGATGTCGAGGCACACCTGGTCGACCACGGAGGAGTGGCCGCCCGGCCAGGTGGCGGCGGGCGCGCGGCGGGACTCGTCGTGCCACGGCACGCAGCAGAACGCCAGGCCGCCCGGGCTGCGCAGGACGACGTAGCCCTGGTCGGTCTGCTCGGTGGCGCCCAGCGCCACCGCCGCGTCGGCGGCGGCCCGCGGGTCGTCGACGTGGAGGTCGAGGTGGACGCCGTCGGGACCGGCAGCGATCCGCTGCAGGCGCAGGTGCGCGTCCCCGTCGCCCGGCAGCAGCGTCGCGAACTCGCCGGCGTCGCCGCGGGCCGGGGAGACGCGGTGGCCGGTCGCCGACGCCCAGAAGGCCGCTGCCGCGTCGGCACCGTCCGGAGCCGTGTCGAGGAAGGCGGTCAGCCAGCGGGGCGTCACAGCGCCGCCAACGCGGGTGCGAGGTCGCCGCGAGGTGCGACGACCACGTCGTCGAGGCCCAGCCAGCCGGCGAGCCGCTGCAGCTCGGCCCGCAGCTGCTCGGCGGTGTCGGGTGGCGCGGCAGGCTCGGCGTACGCCCCCTGGACGAGCAGCCGGCGCCCGACCCGGTCGGCCTTGAGGTCGACCCGCGCGACGATCCGGTCGCCGAGCAGGAACGGCAGCACGTAGTAGCCGTGCACGCGCTGGTCCGCGGGGGTGTAGATCTCGATCCGGTAGTGGAAGTCGAACAGCACCTCGGTGCGCGCCCGCTCCCAGACCACCGGGTCGAACGGGCTGAGCAGGGCCCGCGCCGCGATCCGCCGTGGGAGGCGCGCCTCGCTGTGCAGGTACGCCGGGCGCCGCCAGTCCGCCACGCGCACCTCCTCGACCTCCCCCGACTCCAGCAGGGTCACCAGCGCAGCGGTCGTGTCGGCGACCGACATCCGGTAGTAGTCGGCGAGGTCCTTGGCGGTCGCGATCCCGTGGCTGCGGGCCGCGCGGCGCACCAGCTCCACATGGGCCTCGGTCGGGGTCGGCGTCGGCATCGCCAGCACCGAGGCCGGGATCACCCGCTCGGGCAGGTCGTAGCGGATCTCGAACTGGCTGTTGCGTCCCGCGATCGCGAGCTCGCCGGTCATGTAGAGGTAGTCGAGCGCGATCCGGGTCTGCGACCAGTTCCAGCCCCAGTGCTCCTTGGCCCGCGGGGCGCCGGTGTCGAGCTCGCGGGCGGTCGACGGGCCGGCGTCGCGGATCGCCGCGATCAGCCCGTCGTGCAGGTCGTGCGGCACGTCCTTCCACCACTTGAACTGCCGGGCCCGGTAGTGGTCCATCCGGTGCTGCATCACCGGCCACAGCTCGACGGGCATCAGCGCCTGCACGTGCGCCCAGTACTCCACGAGCCGGCGCGGGCGCCCCTCGCTGGCCCGGCGCAGCAGGTCGACGTCGTAGGGGCCCATCCGGGAGTAGAGCGGCATGAAGTGCGCGCGCTGCAGCACGTTGACGCTGTCGACCTGCAGGACCCCGGTCCGCCCGATCGTGCGCGCCAGCGTCCGCATCGTCGGCACCGCATGGGCCGGGTCGAGGAACCCCTGTGCGGCCAGCGCGACCCGCCGCGCCTGCGCCAACGACACCGACTGCATGGCAGGAAACCTAGCGGCCGCCTCCGACGTACCTCCGGGTGCGCGCCGTCTGTGACACTCGACCCGTGGCACCGCAGCGCATCCTCGTGGCCGGGACCTCGGGCTCCGGGAAGACGACCCTGGCCCGCGACATCGCGGCTGCGCTCGGCATCGAGCACGTCGAGATCGACGGTCTCTTCCACGGCCCCGGCTGGGTGCCGCGGCCCAGCTTCCTGCAGGAGGTCGAGGAGCTCGCGGACCGGCCGACCTGGGTCACGGAGTGGCAGTACGCCGACGCCCGCCCGATCCTCGCCGCGCGGGCCGACCTCGTGGTGTGGCTCGCCCTGCCCCGGCCGACGGTCCTGCGGCAGGTGGTCCGCCGCACCGTCCGCCGGCGGCTGCGCCGCGAGGTGCTGTGGAACGGCAACGTCGAGCCGCCGCTCGCCACGTTCCTCACCGACCGTGACCACATCGTCCGCTGGGCCTGGCGGACGCACCACCAGACGGCCGAGCGGATCGCGCGCCTCGCAGCAGAGCGACCGGACCTCCCGATCGTGAGGATCCGCAGCCACGCCGAGGCCCGGGCCTGGCTGAGCACCATCGGGCCCGGATGATGCGCGGTCGACGTCCTCCGCACGTCTTGCCGCCAGACCGAGGCAGGACCTACGCAAGACAACCGCGCGCGCGGCAGCGCGGCGCCGCCGGCGCCGGTTGCCGAGCCTGGGCGACGAGGCGACGAAGGGAGCGAGGAACGAGCGACCGAAGGAGCCGAGACACCCAGGTGAGGCAAGGCGCCGCCAGCGGCGACGCGCTCGCGCCTACGAACGTCTTGCCGCCAGACCAAGGCAGGACCTACGCAAGACAACCGCGCGCGCGGCAGCGCGGCGCCGCCGGCGCCGGTTGCCGAGCCTGGGCGACGAGGCGACGAAGGGAGCGAGGAACGAGCGACCGCAGGAGCCGAGGCACCCAGGTGAGGCGAGGCGCCGATCAGCGGCGACGCGCTCGCGCCATCAATCGAGCTCGACGATCTTCTCTCTCACCGCGAACATGACCGCCTCCATGCGCGAATGCAGCTGGAGCTTCTCCAGCATGTTGCGCACGTGGTTCTTGACCGTGTTCTCGCTGATCCGCAGCCGCCCGGCGACCTCGCGGTTCGACAAGCCCTTGGCGACCAGGCGCAGCACCTCGAGCTCACGCTCGGTGAGCTTGAGGGCCGGGCCGTTGCGCTCGGGCTTCGACATCGACTTGAACTCGTCGATCAGCTTGGCCGCCATCGACGGCGAGATCAGCGACTGGCCGTCGGCGACGACCCGGATGCCCTGCGCGACCTCCTCGATGGAGGAGTCCTTGAGCAGGTAGCCCGAGGCGCCGCTCTTGACGGCCTCGTAGAGGTCGGCCTCCTCGTCGGACATCGTCAGCATGATGATCTTGGTGGAGGGCAGGGCCTCCTTGATCTTCACGCAGGTCTCGATGCCCGACTGCTTCGGCATCCGGACGTCGAGGAGCACCACGTCGGGCGCGGTGCTGATCGCCAGGTCGGCTCCGCGCAGGCCGTCGCCGGCCTCGCCGACGACCTCGATGCCCTCCTCGACACCGAGCAGCATCGTGAGGCCGCGCCGGAACAGCTCCTGGTCGTCGACCACGAGAACCCGCACCGGCTCGGAACCTGCCGGCGTCATCACACTGCTCACGCCCGAGATCATGGCATGCGCCTCCGACCGAACCCCGGTCTAGACCCGGTTCCGGACGGTCATTCGCCACCCAGGTCAAGGGAGATCACGCCGTAGTCGTAGCCCTTGCGGCGGTAGACGACCGACGGCCGCTCGCTCTCCTTGTCCACGAACAGGTAGAAGTCGTGGCCGACGAGCTCCATCTCGTAGAGGGCCTGGTCGAGCGTCATGGCCGTGGCCGGGTGGGTCTTCTCGCGGACCACCAGCGGCCCGTCGCCGGTGACCGTGATCGGGCCGACCTTGCGCTCCTCGACCTCCACCTCGGTCGCGACCTCGGCGATCGTGGCACCGCCCGCCAGCGCCTGGCCGACGGACACCGGCGTACGACGGCCGCGGTGCACCCGGCGGCGGTCGGCGGCGCGTCTCATCTGCGCGGCCATCTTGTCGAGGGCGAGGTCGAGCGCGCCCATCTTGTCCTCGGCGGCGGCCTCGGCGCGGATCACCGGGCCCTTGGAGTAGGCGGTGAGCTCGACGTGGACGGCGTGGTCGTGCTGGCGCGGATTCGGTTCGGACTCGACCTCGACCTGGACCCGGATGATCCGGTGATCGTGCTTCTCGAGCTTGCTCAGCTTCTCGCTCGCGTGTGCCCGGAACCCGTCCGAGATCTCGCAGTGCCGGCCAGTGACCACAACGTCCATCGTGTACCTCCAGGTGTGGATTGATGGGATGGAGTCGCGCGCGGACCCGCCGACGAACATGCGACAGCCACGTCCCCGGACCGCCTCGCATCGAGATGACGCGGAAGAGGCATCCAGGTGGACTCCATGCAAAGACGTTAGTGCGTGATCGTCGGTCAGGAAAGGGACTTCGGACCTGATCTCACTGCGCGGCGCCGGGTCGCGGCGACACACGCGATCGCGTGGACGCCGATTCCGGCCGCCTCGAGGGCACGCTGCGCCTCGCGTGCCGTCGAGCCGGTGGTGAGGACGTCGTCGCACACCACCACCCGGGCCCGTACGCCGGCGTGGCGCGCGACCACGCCGCTGGGGCACCACAGGGTGCCGGCGAGGTTGCGCGCGCGCTCACCGGCGTCCAGCCCGGCCTGGTCCCGGACGGGTGCACGCAGCCGCAGGAGGGCGGCGACGTCGGCCTGCCGGCCGCCGCGGCGCAAGACCCGGGCGGCGTGCCGGACGAGGGCGCCGGTCGGGTCGTAGCCGCGCTCGCGGAGCGCCGCCCGCCGCGACGGGACCGGGACCAGCAGCAGCCTCTCCTCGGTCTGGGGGACGGCCGCCGCGACGGCGAGCGCGAGCAGCCCGCCGAGCGGCCGCGCCAGGGCCAGCAACCGGTCCTCCTTGTGCCGCACGATCAGGGCGCGGAGCGCGTCGGCGTACTCACCGACGGCGTACGGCGGTGCCAGGCCGGCGGGCGCCGGGGTCGGCCAGGCGAGCCGGGCCGTGACCGGCAGCCCGTCCTCGCACGGGCGGCACAGCGGGCGACCGGGCCGCGCGCAGGCCACACAGGCGCCGCCGAGCACGAGGTCGGCGAAGGCGTCGTACAGGCCGGCGGTCACCGGGCCATGGCACCAGCCCGGACCGGTGCCCGCAACCGTCGCGGCCCGGGCTGTGGAGGGGGCCGGGGATCAGCCCGGGTAGCCGAGGTCGGTGGGGCGCGCCGGGAGCGGCGTGCTCACCCGGGTGCGGACGTCGACGAGGACCCCGTTGAGGACCGCGTACGTCGGCTGGTCGGGGTCGGGGGTGCCGGCGAGGCCGGTCACGTGCCCGCTGATCACGGTCGAGACGCTGTCCGCGCCGATCGTCGACCCGTCTGCGGGGACGACGTCGACCTGGTACAGGCTGCCCGGGCGGGTCGGCGACAGCACCGCGAGCAGCGTCGGCGCCGCCCAGGCGACGTCGGAGATCGCACGACCGGGGCCGACGGGGATGTGGAACGGGTCGACCAGGCGGCGTACCTGACCGGTCGGGGTGGTCGCGACCCGGGCCCCGACGATCCGGTCGCCGCCCGGGCGGTGGACCACCGCGATCAGCCGGGTGCCGTCGCGCGACACGAGAAGGCGGCGGGCGTCCCGACCGCTCACCCCCGGCATGCTCACCTCGGTGGTGCGCCCGTCCTGCCAGCAGTGCACACGCGCGCCGCGCGGGCCGCGGTCGAGCAGCCACACCCGGCCGGCCAGGTCCACCGTGGGCCGCGCGAGCGCCGTGGCCCCGGTGAGCAGGACGCGCACACTGGGGTGCGTCACCGCGGTCGTGGGCGCCTCGACGGCAGCGGTGCCACCCGCGGTCACGGCCACGGCGTCGCGCCCGTCGGGTGCCACCGCGACGCTGTCGAGGACCTCCTCGCCGGCACCGAACGGGCCGGGGACGGGCAGGAACCGGCTCGGGTCGCCGCTGACCAAGCGGTCGTGGAGGACGCCGTACAGCGTGTGCGAGCTCTGCGCGGTGGCCATCCGCACGGCGCCGAGGTCGACCGGGTGGACCCGGTCGACGCCGCCGACCGGCTGTCCGTTGATCCGCAGCCGGAACCCGGTCAGCGTGGCGTCCTGGCGCAGCGTGGCCGCCACCTGGGCGAGCAGGAGGTCCCCCTCCTGGGCCGAGGGCTGGAGGTGCCCGCCCACCAGGTCCACCTGCGCGACCCCGTCGGTGACGGGCACCGACAGGCTCAGGCTGAGGCCGGCGGGCAGGAAGGTGCGGACGACGCCGGCGAGGTCGCGCGGCGGTCCCGCGAGCAGCGCGGAGACCAGCGCGGTCGGGAGCTGGTCGCCGATCGGCGCGAACACCGGCTCGGGGACGAGGTACGTCGCGCCCGGGTCGAAGTAGTACAGCTCGACCTCGCCGAAGCGCTGCTGGAACCACGTCGCCGGCACGATCATCTGGTCCGGCGGGTTCGCGATCCGGTACTCGCCGTCCTGGACCTCGACGTCGAACGACACCGTGCTCCGCGACGCCGGGACCTGGCCCTCCCAGGCGCCCGAGGGGTCGAGGCGAGCAGCACCGCTGAGCCGGACCGTCACCTGGGCGCCGTCGTCGGTCGGCGGGGCGAAGTTCGCGTAGACCACCGTCGCCGCGACCGGGTTCCACTCCTTGGCGGCATCGGCGGTGAGGTACTCCTTGGCCACGGTCGTGGTGATCGGCCAGGCCGTCATCGCGTCGAGGAACCCGTCGACGACGTCGAGCCGCGACTCCCCCGGCTGGGGCGGCTCCGGGTCGATGTCGGAGGGCGGTCGTACGTCGGTGCCTCCCTGCGAGCCGACGCCGGTGACCGGCCCGGACGCAGGCAGCTGCACGCACGCGGCGGCCAGGAGCGGCAGCAGCACCACCGCCGCGAGGGCGCCCCGGCGGGGCGTCGACGGCCTCATGGGCGGCCACCCCCGTCGAGGTGGGCGGCGACCTCGGCGACCTCGGTCACCTCGGCGGCCGGCGTGACCACGTCGTCCTCGGGGGCCAGGGGCAGTGGGCTGGAGTGCACGGTCTCCCCCGCATGCCGCGGGATGGTGAGCCGGAACTGCGCACCGCCGCCGGGCCGTCCCCACGCCTGCAGCCAGCCCCCGTGCAGGTGGGCGTCCTCCAGCGCGATCGCCAGGCCGAGCCCGGTGCCGCCGGTGGTGCGGGCGCGGGCCGGGTCCGAGCGCCAGAACCGGTTGAACACCAGCGCCGCCTCCCCCGCCGCGAGGCCGACGCCGTGGTCGCGCACCGTGACCGCCACGGCGTGGTCGTCGGCGGCCAGGCGCACCGCCACCGGACGGTCGACCCGCGCGGGGTCGGCGTGGTCGATCGCATTGCTCACCAGGTTGCGCAGCACGCGCTCCACCCGGCGTACGTCGACGTCGGCGAGGACCGGGGCCTCGGGTGCCTCCACCTCGACCTGGACGCCGCGCTTGTCGGCCAGCGGCGCACACGCCTCCACCACCCGGCAGGCCACGCCGACCAGGTCGACGTTGTCGGTCTCGAGCACGGCCGCGCCCGCGTCGAACCTGCTGATCTCCAGCAGGTCGGCGAGCAGGTCCTCGAAGCGCCCCAGCTCGCGCTGCAGCAGCTCGGCCGCGCGGGCCGTGGCGGGGTCGAAGTCGGCACGGGACTCGTGCAGCAGGTCGCTCGCCATCCGCACGGTGGTCAGCGGGGTCCGCAGCTCGTGGGAGACGTCGGAGACGAACCGGCGCTGCAGCCAGCTGAGCTCCTCGAGCTGGCGGATCTGGCGCTGCAGGTTGGTCGCCATCTGGTTGAACGAGAGGGCCAGGCGCGCCAGGTCGTCCTCGCCCGACACCCGCAGCCGCTCCTGCAGCCGCCCGGCCGCGAGCCGCTCGGCGATCTGGCGGGCGAGCCGGATCGGGGTGACGACCTGGCGGATGACCAGCCAGGTGATCGCGCCGAGCAGCGCCAGCAGGACCCCGCCGGCGACCAGCAGTCCGCCGGCGACCAGGTCGAGGGTGTCCTGCTCCTCGTTGAGCGGGAACAGGAAGTACAGCGGGTAGGTGCGGCCGTCGGAGGGCAGCTGGACCTCGGCGCCGACCGCGACCCCCGGCTCGGAGACCCGCGATCCGTCGGGCAGGGTCCGGGTGATCATCGTGTAGGTCCAGGCGGTGCCGAGGTCCACGCGGTCGAAGTGCTGCTGCAGCCCGGCCGGGACGCTGCTCAGATCGAGCCCGCTGGTGTACTGCCCGCCGCCGCTCTGCAGCGACAGGCCGGCGTCCACGGGCGGCCCGAGGACCACCAGGAAGCCCCGGCTGTTGCCGCGCTCGATGATCGGGTCGAGCAGGTCGCGCTGCTGCCGCCCGGAGTTGACCTCGGTGCCCGAGGCGGCGTCGAGACGCACCGTGGAGTCGGCGATCACGCTGTTGACCTCGCCCACGGCCACGTCGACACGGTGCTGCAGCAGGCCATCGCGGGTGTGGTCCAGCAGCAGCCAGCCGATCGCGGTGATGACCAGCGCGGACATGACGACGGTGCCGGCAACGACCCGGGCCTGGATCGAGCGCCGCCAGAACGTCAGCGCCCGTCGTACCCCCCGGGTCAGGACCCTCACGTGGCGGCGCCGGCCTTGTAGCCGACGCCGCGGACGGTCAGCACGATCTCAGGATGCTCCGGGTCGTGCTCGATCTTGGACCGCAGCCGCTGCACGTGCACGTTGACCAGCCGGGTGTCGGCCGCGTGGTGGTAGCCCCAGACCTCCTCGAGCAGCACCTGGCGGGTGAAGACCTGCCACGGCTTGCGCGCCAGGCAGACCAGCAGGTCGAACTCCAGCGGTGTCAGCGCGAGCGGGGCGCCGGCACGCGTCACCTGGTGACCCGCGACGTCGATGGACAGGTCGCCGATCCCGAGGGTCTCCGCGGAGGCGCCGTCGCGGCGGCGTACCCGCGCGCGGATGCGGGCCACGAGCTCCTTGGGCTTGAACGGCTTGACGATGTAGTCATCGGCCCCGGACTCGAGGCCGAGGACGACGTCGACGGTGTCGCCCTTGGCGGTCAGCATCACGATCGGTACGCCGGACTCCGCCCGGATCTCCTTGCACACGTCGATGCCATCCTTGCCGGGCAGCATCAGGTCCAGCAGCACCAGGTCGGGCCGGTACTCGCGGAACGCGGACAGCGCCTCGTCACCGCGGGCGCACACCCGCGACTCGAACCCCTCCTGGGCCAGGACGATGCCGAGCATCTCCGCCAGGGAGGCGTCGTCGTCGACGACCAACACCCGCCCCCGGGTGGGGTACGCCGACTGCTGACTCACGCCTCACATCGTAGGCAGACCGGGGCTGGATCCGTCGATTCCCGCGCAGGCGTGCACGCGACCCGATGTCGCGGAATCCTTCCATCGCTACACGGTGTAGCGGTAACGTCGGTCGCATGACCCTCATCGAGACCGGCATGGAATACGACGCCACGCTGCGCATCCTCTCCGAGGCATCGGCGGTGCAGCACTTCGAGGCGTTTCGCGACATCGACTGGGACGCCCCGGAGATGCAGTTCCCTCCCGACGACGAGCGCTGGACGCTGCCCGAGAGCGACCCGATCGCGCACCACCCCTGGTACACCTCGCTCCCCCGCGATCGGCAGCTCGCCGTGGCCCGCCACCGGATGACGGCGCTGACCAAGACCGGCTCCCAGTTCGAGCAGCTGCTGCTCCTGGGCGGCACCCAGTTCCTGATGGGCCTGAAGAACGACAACCCCGAGTTCCGCTACTTCATGCACGAGCTCACCGAGGAGTGCCATCACATCCAGATGTTCCAGGAGTTCACCAACCGGGCCTGCCCGGAGGTGAGCGGCGTCCCGCGCTGGCTGCTGCACCTGTTCCCGTTCGTCGGCCACCTCGGTGGCCTGACCCCGGCGCTCTTCTTCGCGATCATCCTGGCCGGCGAGGAGCCGATCGACCACGTCCAGAAGAACCAGCTGCGCGGCGGCGGCGTGCACCCGCTGCTGGACCGGATCATGACGATCCACATCGCCGAGGAGGCCCGCCACATCGGCTTCGCGCACGCCTGGCTCGACCATCACTCGCCGAGCCTCAACCGCTTCCAGCGCTGGGTCGTCGGTGCCATCACCGGGGTCTTCATGCGCATCGGCGCGGACGCGATCCTCAAGCCCTCCCGCCGCGACCGGAAGATGATGGGCATGCCGCGCTACGTCGTCCGCGACTCCTTCGAGCGCGGCCCCGAGGCCGCGAAGTTCCGCCGCGACCTCTCCGCCGACGTCCGCGCCTGCTTCGAGCGCAACGGGCTGCTCACCCGCTCCAACCGCTGGGTGTGGAAGCTCGCCGGCACCGACGGCCGCTCGTCCCGCTACCGCGCCGAGCCCGCAGCCGCCGCCCACTGAGCGGAGATACGGCCAGTCCCCGCACTCGTGGGAGTACGGGGACTGCCAAGGCTTGCCGCCAGGCCAAGGCTTGACCTACGGCAGACAACCGCGTGCGCGGCAGCGCGGCGCCGCCGGCGCCGGTTGCCGAGCCTTCGCGGAGCGATCCCGGAGGAAGCGAGGAACGAGCGACCGGAGGGTCGCTCCGCGAAGGTGAGGCGAGGCGCCGATCAGCGGCGACGCGCTCGCGCCATTGATCAGTAGCGGTAGTGGTCGCTCTTGTACGGGCCCTCGATCGGGACGCCGAGGTAGTCGGCCTGCGCCTGGTTGAGCTCGGTGAGCTCGACACCGATGGCGTCGAGGTGCAGCCGGGCGACCTCCTCGTCGAGGTGCTTGGGCAGCACGTAGACGCCGATCGGGTACTCCTCGAGCTTGGTGTAGAGCTCGATCTGCGCGAGCACCTGGTTGGTGAAGGAGTTCGACATGACGAACGACGGGTGGCCGGTCGCGTTGCCGAGGTTCAGCAGGCGGCCCTCGGACAGCACGATGATCTTCTTGCCGTCCTCGAAGATCCACTGGTGGACCTGCGGCTTGATCTCGTCCTTGACGATGCCCGGGATCTTGGCCAGGCCGGCCATGTCGATCTCGTTGTCGAAGTGGCCGATGTTGCCGACGATGGCCTGGTTCTTCATGCGCTCGAAGTGCTCGACGCGGATGATGTCGAAGTTGCCGGTGGTGGTGATGAAGATGTCGGCGAAGTCGACGACGGACTCGAGGCGCTTGACCTCGTAGCCGTCCATGGCGGCCTGCAGCGCGCAGATCGGGTCGATCTCGGTGATGATGACGCGGGCGCCCTGGCCGCGCAGGGACTCGGCCGAGCCCTTGCCGACGTCGCCGTAGCCGCACACGACCGCCGTCTTGCCCGCGATCATGACGTCGGTGCCACGGTTGATGCCGTCGATGAGCGAGTGGCGGCAGCCGTACTTGTTGTCGAACTTCGACTTGGTGACCGAGTCGTTGACGTTGATCGCCGGGAAGAGCAGCGAGCCCTCCTTGAAGCGGTCGTAGAGGCGGAGCACACCGGTGGTGGTCTCCTCCGTGACGCCCTTGATGCCGTTGGCGATGTTGGTCCAGCGCTGCGGGTCGTTGTCGAGGGAGCGCGCGAGGACCCGGAGGACCTCCTTGTACTCCTCGTTGTCGGTGGAGTCCTGGCCCGGCACGGCGCCGGCCTTCTCGAACTCGACGCCCTTGTGGACCAGCAGCGTGATGTCGCCGCCGTCGTCGAGGAGCATGTTCGGGCCCACCGGGTTGCCCTCGGCGTCGGTGAAGGCGAAGACCTTCTCGGCCTCGTCCCAGTACTCGGCCAGGGTCTCGCCCTTCCAGGCGAAGACGGGGGTGCCCTGCGGGTCCTCCGGGGTGCCCTTGCCGACGACGATCGCCGCGGCGGCGTGGTCCTGGGTGGAGAAGATGTTGCAGGTCGCCCAGCGGACGTCGGCACCGAGCGCGGTGAGCGTCTCGATGAGGACACCGGTCTGGATCGTCATGTGGAGCGAGCCGGCGATGCGGGCGCCCTTGAGGGGCTGGGAGTCCGCGTAGCGGCGGCGCATCTCCATCAGGCCGGGCATCTCGTGCTCGGCGAGGGTCAGCTCCTTGCGGCCGTACTCGGCCAGGGAAAGGTCAGCAACCTTGTAGTCCACGTGATGGGTCCTTCGTGGTCGAAAGTGTCGTCTGCGGCGCATCTGCGCTCCTACGGGATCTCCCGCGCAGGACGAGACCCACCTTAAACGGTGGGTGGGCCCCGGGTCCCATCTCCGGGGCACTCAGCCGACCGAAGTTCTAGGAAAGGTCCCTGTAGTGGTCGAGGAGGCCGGTCAGGGTGCTCACCGCGCGCTGCAGCTCGTCGAGATGGCCGGCGTCCAGGCCGCCGAGCATCTGCTTGATCGAGGTGCTCGAGACGCCCTTGGTGCGCGGCAGGTAGACGACCTCGCACAGCTCGGTCAGGTCGTCGAACTTGCCCGTCCAGTCGTCGCCCATCACGAACACGTCCACGCCGTGCTCGACGATGTCGGTGCGCTTCTGCTCCCAGGAGTTCTCCGGGATGACCAGGTCGACGCCCTTGATGGAGGACACGATGTCGGCGCGGTCCTGGTAGGACACCACCGAGGTCTTGCCCTTGCCGGCGTTGAACTCGTCGGTCGAGACGCCGACGACGAGCCGGTCCCCCATCGCGGCCAACCGCTCGATCAGCCGCAGGTGGCCGACGTGGAACAGGTCGAAGGTGCCGTAGGTCAGGACGGTTCGCATTCGACGGAGCCTAGTGGTCGGAGTCGCCGGCCCGGTCGGCGTGGCGGCGGTTGCGCGGCAGCAGGTGCAGGGCCAGTACGACGATCGCGCCGATCACCAGGCCCACGACCGCCGAGACGGCGGTCGCGCTGAGCCAGGCCAGCGTCGGGCCGAGCACCGGGACGTCGACATGGTGGTGCACGGTGTGCTCGAGGTGGTGCAGCGCGTCGTACGGACCGTGCCAGCCGACCTCGCTGGACTGGGCGATGAGGATGTGGCCGCCCACCCAGAGCATCGCGACGGTGCCGATGACGGCGATCGCGGCCAGGACGTGCGGCATGGCCGCGACCAGCCCCGCCCCGAACCGGGCGACCGCCCCGCGGCCGCGCTCGGCGAGGGCCAGGCCCACGTCGTCCATCTTGACCAGCAGCCCGACGACGCCGTACACGCCGACCGTGATGACCAGCGCGACCACCACGAGGACGGCGAGGCGCGCCCAGAAGCCCTGGTCGGCCACCGAGTCCAGGGCGATCACCATGATCTCGGCCGAGAGGATCAGGTCGGTGCGGACCGCCTGCTTGATCACCGTGGCCTCGTCCGGCGCGGTGACGGCCGGATCGGGGGTGGCGAGGTCGCCGACGTGGTCGTCGTGGTGGCTGATCCGCTCCCAGACCTTCTCGGCGCCCTCGAAGGCGAGGTAGGTGCCGCCCAGCATGAGGATCGGCGCGAGCAGGTCCGGCAGGAACTCGCTGAGCAGCAGCGCCACCGGCAGGATGATCAGCAGCTTGTTGCGCAGCGAGCCGACCGCGATCTTCCTGATGATCGGCAGCTCACGGTGCGCGGCGATGCCGTGGACGTACTGCGGCGTGACCGCGGTGTCGTCGATGACGACGCCGGCCGCCTTGGTCGTCGCCTTGCCGGCCGCAGCCCCGATGTCGTCCATCGAGGCGGCCGCCAGCTTGGCCAGGGTCGCGACATCGTCGAGGAGCCCGAAGAGTCCGGCAGACACGGCGTCAGTCGTTGACCAGGCCGAGGCGGAGGTACTCGGCGGCGTAGGTGCCGCTGAGCAGCAGGGAGGCGTAGCGCGCGACGTCGCCGTCGGCCTCGGCGGAGACGGTCTCGACCCGGACCCCATGGGTGCCGGCCGCCGCCTCGAGCCGCGCCCGCTGCTCGAGCACGACCGGCTCGTCGGCGCCGTCGTCGAGGATCAGCAGCACCGGCCGGAGGTCGCCCTCCTCGTCGGCGAACGGGTCGTCGAACACGGTGCGCGGCCGGGCGGCCTCGATGACCGGGAGCAGGTGCTCGGCGTCGCCGGCCAGCGCCGTGCGGCCAGAGGTACGCCGGATCGACTCCGCCACGCGGCGGGCCGCCCGCGCGGCGAGCACCGAGCCGCCCCACACCAGCGGGTTGGCGTCGGCCAGGGCGATCGCGAGCATCTTGGCGGGGTTGATCGACAGGTCGCGGCGCGGGGCGCAGTCGATGGCGACCGCGTCGAGGGCCTCAGCGACGGCGTCCGGGCTGGCGACCGGGCCGAGCGCGACCTGGTGCAGGAAGGAGAGCATCGCGACCGCGATGGCGAGCTGGTCGCCGGTGCTGGTCGGCAGGATCGTGGCCCACTTGGACCCCGTGTGCTCGGCGACCATCGAGCCCGGCGGGCACGCCACCACGAGCTGGCAGCCGCGGCGCGACGCCTCGGCCACGGCGGAGGCCGCGCCGGGGTCGTTGCCCTCGGGGGCGAGGACCACGACGAGGTCCAGCGCACCGGCCCAGCCGGGCAGCGAGGGGTTCGGCCACGCGACGAACGGGACCGGGCACACCGGCTCGAGCACCGCACGCAGCAGCCGCGAGTCGGGCCCGGCGGCGATCACGGCCCGCGGGCGGGCGTCGGCCGCCCGGGCCACCGCCTCGGCGATCGCCTCCGCGGAGTCGCCGACCTCCCGGCGTACGCGCGCACCGGACTCGGCGAGGGTGCGGAAGCGGACGTCCGCCGCCCCCAGCGCGATCTCGTCGTCCAGGCGGGACTCGTCGAACCAGACCATTACGGGCGCCGGGCCTCGTCGACGAGCAGGACCGGGATCCCGTCCACGACCGGGTAGGCCAGCCCGCACGTGCCGCAGACCAGCTCGTCGCCGGCCGGCGCGACCGTGCCCCGGCAGTCGGGGCAGACCACGATGTCGAGCAGCTCGGCGGGCAGCCCGGCGGCGCTCATGCCGTGCCCCGGATGATCGCGAGGACCTCGTCGCGGATGGTCGCCATGGTCGCTTCGTCCCTTCCTTCCGCATTGAGCCGCAGCAGCGGCTCGGTGTTGGAGGCGCGCACGTTGAACGCCCAGTCGGGGTGGGTCACGCTGAGCCCGTCCAGGTGGTCCAGGTCGACGTCCTCGCGGCCGCCGTAGGTCGCCTCGAGCCGCGCCAGCACGGCCTGCTGGTCCTCGACGGTGGAGTTGATCTCGCCGCTCATCGGGTAGCGCTCGTAGGCCTTCAACAGCCCGGACAGCGGCTGGTCGGACTCGGCGAGCGCCGCCAGCGCGTGCAGCGCGGCCAACATCCCGGAGTCGGCGCGCCAGAAGTCGCGGAAGTAGAAGTGACCGCTGTGCTCGCCGCCGAAGATGGCGTCGGTCTCGGCCATCGTGGCCTTGATGTAGGAGTGGCCCACACGGGTGCGGACCGGCTTGCCGCCGTGCTCCTCGACGATCTCCGGCACGGCACGCGAGGTGATCAGGTTGTGGATGATCGTCGCGCCGGGCTCCTTGGCGAGCTCGCGGGCCGCGATCAGCGCGGTGAGGGTGGACGGCGAGACCGCGACCCCCCGCTCGTCGACCAGGAAGCAGCGGTCCGCGTCGCCGTCGAAGGCCAGGCCGATGTCGGCCTTCTCGGCCAGCACCCGCTTCTGCAGGTCCACCAGGTTGGCGGCCTCGATCGGGTTGGCCTCATGGTTCGGGAAGGTGCCGTCGAGCTCGAAGTACATCGGCACGACCTCGACCTGGTCCCCGAGCCGCGCGAAGACCGCGGGCGCGGTGTGCCCCGCCATGCCGTTGCCGGCGTCGACGACCACCTTCAGCCGCCGGCCGGAGACCGGCGCGAGGGCGAGTAGGTGGGCGGCGTACGCCTGCAGCACGTCGGTGTTGTCGATGCTGCCCTCGCGGCCGCCCGGTGCGGGCGCGGCGCCGGAGGCGACCCGGTCGCGGATCTCGGCCAGGCCGGTGTCGACACCGACCGGCTGCGCGAGCGCGCGGCACATCTTGATGCCGTTGTACTGCGCCGGGTTGTGGCTGGCGGTGAACATCGCGCCAGGCAGGTTGAGGTGCCCCGAGGCGAAGTAGAGCTGGTCGGTCGAGGCCAGGCCGATCATCGTCACGTCGGCTCCCGCGGAGGTCGCGCCGTCGGCGAACGCGCCCGCGAGGCCCGGCGAGCTGGGGCGCATGTCGTAGCCGACGACGAGGGCGTCGACCCCGAGGACCTCGACGTACGCCGCGCCGGTCGCCCGGGCGAGGTCCTCGTCGAGCTGGTCCGGCACCGTGCCGCGCACGTCGTAGGCCTTGAAGACCTTGGTCAGGTTGTCCGTGGAGGTGGTGCCACTGGGCATACGACGGACCCTAGTGGATGCCGCCTGAGCCGTCGTACGTCAGTGCTGGGTCAGTGGTGGCTCAGTGCTGGGTCAGTGGTGGCTCAGTCGGAGCTGAGGACCCGCAGGTGACCGCGGCGGGCGACCTCGCGACCGGGCTCCTGCGGGCGCTCCACCTCGATGGGGGCCCGCTGGATCAGCGGTCGGCCGGCCTCGCGGACGGCGTCGGCGAGGGCGAGCAGGTCGTCCTCGGAGGGCTGCGGCTCGCGGGAGCCGAGGGCGAGCCGGACGACCTCCCAGCCGCGAGGCGCGGAGAGCCGCTCGCTGTGCACGTCGCACAGGTCGTAGGCGTGCGGCTCGGCGTAGGTCGCCAGCGGACCGAGGACGGCCGTCTGGTCGCCGTACACGTAGGTCAGCGTCGCCACGGCGGGACGCTGACACGCCGTACGGGAGCAACGCCGGGCCAGACTCACGTCGCGAACGCTACCGCTCCGTCCCTCGCGCGGCGGATAGGCTCGCGGTCATGGATCAGGGGGCCCGGCGACGCGATCGTCGCGGCCGTGGACAGCGCGGGCCCGCGGTCCTGCCCTCGGCCCTCTCGCCGCAGCCGCCGCTGACCCGCCTCCGGCGCGAGGCGTTCGACCGCACGGTGCTCGACATCGTCACCGAGATCGACACCCGGTGGGCCGAGCACCTCGGCCCGATCGAGTACGCCGTCGAGGACATCCCCGTGCTCCCCGACGACTGGAAGGACGGCCAAGTGCCGCTGTCGTCGGTCGTACGCCGCAAGGGCGCGCCGACGCGCCTGGTGGTGTTCCGCCGGCCGGTCGAGCACCGCTGCCGCGACCGCGCCGACGTCGAGGCCCTCGTCCTCACCGTGATCGTCGAGCAGGTCGCCGACATCCTGGGCATCGAGCCCTCGCAGGTCGACCCCCGCTACGTCGACGAGGACTGACGTCCGCCGTCGTACCTCACTCCGGGACGACCGCCGGCACGGAGGCGGTGGCCACCGTGTCGCGGATCGGGACCACCGAGCCGCCGCTGCGGGTCGAGGTGACCAGGCTCGCCGCCACCGAGGTGTTGCGCGGGTCGAGGGTCACGATCGCGGCGCTCCGCGGCAGCACGACGGAGACGCCGGCCTGGGCCGTGAGCGGCACCGCCTTCTGGATCAGCACGCGACCGGCCGCGTTGCGGACCGTCACGTTGACCACGCCGGTGCGCAGCGCGCCGGCGAGCACCAGCCGGGACGCGCCGTCGGGGACGATGGCGGCCGTCGGCCCGGTCACCGTGGGCGACATGCCGACCACGCTGAGGTCGCCGCCCACCATGCCGCGCGAGGTGGCGAACAGCGGCTGGTCGGACTGCACCACCAGGCCCAGCATCCCGCTCAGCGCGGTCTTGGGCACGACGGTCCGCAGGGGGACGCGCACCAGGCTCTGCGCGGGTACGACGACGGGCTTGGTGCCGGTCGGGGTGAACACCGACTCGCCGTTGACCACCCGGATCGTCGCCTGGGCGTCCTCGTCGCCCGGGTTGGCCAGCATCAGCGCCTGGCCGGTCACCGTGGCGCCCAGCAGCACTCCGTCGGTCGAGGGCTCGTCGAGCTCGGGCAGGTGGTCGCTGACGACCGGGGCGCCACCGAGCCGGTCGTAGCGGTGCTCCACGCTCACGCCCACCCGGCCCCGGGAGACCAGCACGTGGGCGGCGAGGGTGAGCCGGTTCGGCGCCTTGCGGCCGAGGTCGACGGTCACCGCGCGGTGGCCGGGCACGACCATCCCGCGCAGCGCGGAGGCCTCGGTGGGGCCGTTCGGGCCGAGCAGGTCGATGTCGACGACGGCCTGGCCGCCGTCGGGGTTGACCAGGGTCATGACCGAGTCGTTGACGGCCGAGGCCCCGATGCCGACGTACCACTCGTCGTAGGCGGGGGTCAGGCAGGCGGCGGCCGCGTCGGGCTCCCGGCGCCCGGCCACCAGGCCGGGGGCGGCCGCGCCGGAGGCGGTGATGACCGACGTACCGGCTCCGCCGACCCGGCCGGGGCGGTCCAGGGTCGCGGTGACGGAGCTCCCCGCTCCCAGGAGGCCACCGGCGCCGGGCCGGCTGACCCGGACCGGGCCACCGGCGACGCGGGGCGCGCGCGCCACGAGGACCGGCTCCGCGTGCGGGTGGAGCGCGGCCGGACACACCAGCGTCGCCGAGGTGAGCGCGGTCGAGACCGGCGGGAGGCTGCCCGCCGACGGGTCGCTGCCGCCACCCACTGCGGCCAGGGCGATCGTCGCCACCGCGGGCAGCGCGACGGCGAGGGCCACCAGCAGGTCGATCTTGCGGCCGCCGCCGGAGCGGCGGCCCGGAGCCGTGGCGTGCGTGTCCGCCCGGCGGGTCGAACGCGGCTCGGTCATGACCGGCTCCTTCGGATCTCGGGCAGGGCGAGGACGACGACGACCACGGTCGCGACGAGCTGGACGACGAGCAGCAGGATGCGCGGCCAGTCGCGGGGCCCTGCGGTCGCGTCGGCCGGCGGCTGGCCGACGACCTCCCACGCCCGCGTCTCACGGTCGGCCGTGCTCGCGCGGACCAGGCCGGCGGTGGCGTCGAGGCGCTGGGCCACGGCACCGTCACCGGGCGCGGGCTCGACGATGTACTCGATGCCGCGCTCGCGCAGATCGGCGACCGCCGTCGGCGACGGCACCGTGACGAGGTCCTGGAGCACGCTGTGGACGGCCGCCGAGGCGGGCGTGAGCGCCTCGATCTCGTCCTCGCCGACGGTCGGGCCGTCGCCGCGGACCACCTGGTAGCGCAGACCGTCGGCGACGCTGCCGCGCAGGACGAGGATGCCGAAGCGGTCGCCCCGCTCGGCCTGCTGCTGCATGAACACGGGGACGCCGGTGTCGGCCTCGGCGGGCAGCTCGTTGCCGCCGCCGATCGCGAACCAGCCCAGCCCGGCGACGGGTACGGCGATGGCGGCGACGCCGCACACGGCGACGGCACCCTGCGCCACCTTCGGGAGCACCACGTCGCGCAGCGCGAGCGAGCCCAGCAGGATCGCCGTGAGCCAGGCGCCGCCGAGCACCAGCACGATCGCGCCGAGGCCCGGCTGCTGGTGCTGCAGGCCCGGCAGCGTGAGGGTGATCCGGCCCATCGGCAGCGCGACCACGGCGGCGACCGCGGCGACCAGCCAGCAGACGACGACCCCGGCGCGGGTGGCGCGCGGGATGAGGGCGAGCAGGGCGAGCACGGGGACGAGCACCCCGAGCCAGGCCGGCGCACCGACGCCACCCAGGCGGCCCAGGAGCAGGTCGACGCCGCTGGTCGGCGCGGTCGGCCAGCGGCCGATGTCGAGCAGCAGGCCGGCGCCGGCGCCCTCCCACAGCGACGGCAGCCACCACGGGGCCAGGAGCACCAGGGGCAGCGCGAGCGCGGCGACCGGCGGGCCCCAGACCGACCGGTCGGCGACGGCGGCGCGGACGACCACCGTGGCCAGGCCGAGGACGGCGCCGGCGAGCAGCAGGAACAGCCACCACATCAGCGGCGCGAAGGCGGTGAGCAGCGCGAGCAGCAGCCCGGCGCGCCAGGCGGCCCGCCAGCGGCGCTCGGGGGCGGGCTCGGCGAAGCCGAGCGCGGCGTGGCCCATCCACGGCAGCACGGCGGCCGCGACCACGACACCCCAGCGACCGCTCCCCCAGGCGCCCGCGACGAGCGGGATCAGCGCGTAGCCGGTCGAGGCCCACAGCAGCAGCCACCGGTTCGCGCCGCGCGGCGACACCAGGCGCCCGACCACCCGCAGGAAGCGCCACGCGCCCCACAGCGCGACGGGCGCGGCACAGATGAGCAGCAGCGACATCGTGAGTCCGGGCCCGAAGACGGTGCCGAGCAGCGCGAGCGGGGCGACGTACGCCGGAGCGGGGACGCCGGTGCCGAAGCCGATCGCGTGCCAGCTCTCCAGGTGCAGCGCCCACCAGGTGCCGCGGCCCGTGGGCGCCGGGGAGAGCGCGCCGCCGGCCACGTCGCCGAAGGCGCTGCGCGCGCCCACGACCAGCGCGAACCCGACCACGGCGAAGGCGATGGCGAGGGGGCTGGTGAAGAAGCGGACGATCCAGCCGGTGTCCTCGAAGTCGTCCTCGTCGGTGCGGTGCCGCGCGGCGGCCTGCTGGGCGGGGTCCTTCTCGGCGGCGGCGATCCGGCGCCGCTCGGCCACGTCGGCGGCCTGGTTGCTGGCCGCGGCGAACAGGTCGACGAGGAAGTCCAGCCCGTGCCGGTAGGGCACCCACCAGGCGGGCAGGAGGCGGCGTACCCGCTCGCGGTCGTAGCGGGAGCCCGAGCGGGAGCGCCGCACCCGGCGGGCGGAGAGGATCTGGAAGGGGTGCGCGAGGACGGCCAGCGCCGCGGCGAGCTCGTCGAGCGCCTCGCCGGCGCTGCGCACCACCAGGAACCCGATCATCCGCACCAGCGAGCCGAGCAGAAGCCGCAGGCCCTGGAACGGCAGCCACGCGGGGTGGCAGTTGGCCAGCAGCGTGTAGATCGCGGCGCGCCGCTCCTGGTAGTGCGTGTGCCGGCCGGTCAGCGGCGTGCGTCGTACGCCGCGGTGCGCGGACTCGGCGTGGAAGACCACCGCCTGCGGGACGATCAGCGCGGTGCGGCCCGCGGCGGCGGCCCGCCACCCCAGATCGATGTCGTTGCCGAACATCGGCAGCTGCTCGTCGAAGCCGCCGAGCTCCTCGAGGACCGTGCGGCGGATCAGCATGCCGGCGCTGTTGACCGCGAGCACCTCGCGGACCTCGTCGTGCTGGCCCTGGTCGTACTCGCCGCGCTCCAGGCCGGTCTCACGACGTCCGGTGCCGCTGATCGTGACACCCAGCTCGAGCAGGCGCTTGAGAGAGGGCCACTCGCGCAGCTTGGGGCCGAGGATGTCGGCGTCGGGGCGGGCCTCGGCGGCCGCGAGCAGCGCGGCGAGCGCACCCGGGTCGGGGTTGGAGTCGTCGTGGAGCAGCCACAGCCACTCCGGCTCGTGGCCGTTGTCGGCCAGCGCGCCGGTGGCGAGGGCCACCGCGCGCGGGTAGGAGGTGGCGCTGTCGGCGCGGAGGACCGCCGCCGGGATCGCACCCGCACCGAGCCCGGACTCGATCAGCTCGGCGCTGTCGTCCTTGCTCCCGGTGTCGACCGCGACGACCGAGGAGATGGGCGCGGTCTGCGCCGCGATGCCCGCCAGAACCGGCCCCAACCAGGAGGCGCCGTCATGGCTGACCAGGACCACCGACACCGACGCTGACACGACCGCTCACCCTACGTGGCGTGGGGTGAAGCGGTCGAACCAGCGTCCGCGTCAAACGGCCCTTTTCTTGAGCTTGCGGCGCTCACGCTCGGAGAGCCCGCCCCAGATGCCGAACCGCTCGTCGTTGCCGAGCGCGGCCTCCAGGCACTCGCCACGGACCTCGCAGGTCTGGCAGACCTTCTTGGCCTCGCGCGTCGAGCCGCCCTTCTCCGGGAAGAATGCCTCGGGATCGGTCTGGGCGCACAGCGCGCGCTCCTGCCAACCGGTCTCCTCGGACTCCGCCTCTACGAGAAATAGTTCCCTCACGGTTCCGCCCCTTTCGACCCCAGGCGGATGATCCGCCTGCGTAGTCGTCCCCGTCGGAAGCGCCTGTCGAACTTCCCCTGTCAACCGGCCACGCCGGAGAACGACATAGATGAAATTACACGCATGTCATACCCGTGAGTCAACCCCGAACCCTGCTATAACCCGGCAGTCCCGTACCGGATCAGGCCTCCGTCCCGGTCGATCGGACCGGTCGGGCAGAGTTCTCCCCATGGTTGACCCCGTGCGCAGCGAGCCGATCCGACGCCTGACGGTCCTCTCCGGAGGCATGGGCGGGGCGAAGTTCCTGCAGGGTCTCCTGCACGGCATCCGCAGCGGCACGCTGCCCGGCGTCGCGGCCGACGCCGTGGTCACCGTCATCGCCAACACCGGCGACGACTGGTGGGTCCACGGCCTCAAGGTCTGCCCGGACCTGGACACCGTGATGTACACCCTGGGCGACGGCATCGACCTCGACCGGGGCTGGGGCCGGCGGGCCGAGACGTGGAGCGCGAAGGAGGAGCTGGCGGCGTACGGCGTCGAGCCGACCTGGTTCGGACTCGGCGACCGCGACATCGCCACCCACCTGGTGCGCACCCAGATGCTGGAGGCCGGCTACCCGCTCTCCCAGGTCACCGAGGCGCTGTGCCGGCGGTGGCTGACGCCGGCGTACGGCGAGGCGCTGCGCCTGCTGCCGATGACCGACGACCGCGTGGAGACCCACGTGGCCGTCGCCGACCCGTCGACGCCGAGCGGCAAGCGGGTGGTGCACTTCCAGGAGTACTGGGTGCGGCTGCGCGCCGAGGTGCCCGCCGAGACCGTCGTCGCGGTCGGCATCGAGAGCAGCACGCCGGCACCCGGCGTCCTCGCGGCGATCACGGACACCGACCTGGTGATCCTGCCGCCCTCGAACCCGGTGGTGTCGGTCGGCACGATCCTCGGGGTGCCCGGCATCCGCGACGCGGTCCGCGCGACGGCCGCCCCGGTCGTCGGGCTCTCCCCCATCGTCGGGGAGTCGCACGTGCGCGGGATGGCCGAGCAGATGCTGACCTCGATCGGCGTCGAGGTCAGCGCGGCCGGGGTCGCGCTGGACTACGGCGCCCGTGGCTCCGGTGGCGTGCTGGACGGCTGGCTGGTCGACTCGCGCGACGCCGCGCAGGTGGAGCGGGTGACGGCGGCGGGGATCGCCTGCGCCGCCGTACCGCTGATGATGACCGACCACGACGCCACCGCGGCGATGGCCGCCGCCGCGATCGCGCTGGTCTGATGCCATGACGCTGCAGGTGAGCGCACCCGACGGGGTGCCGGAGATCGCGGCGGGCACCGACCTGGCCGCGGTGCTGCTGCCGCTGCTCGACCTGCGCGACGGCGACATCCTCGTCGTCACCAGCAAGGTCGTCAGCAAGGCCGAGGGCCGCGTCGTCACCGGGGACCGCGAGGAGTGGATCACCCGGGAGACCGAGCGGGTCGTCGCGACGCGCGGCGCCACCCGGATCGTGCGCAACCGGCTCGGGCTGACCATGGCCGCGGCCGGCGTCGACGCGTCCAACGTCGCGGTCGGCTCGATCGTGCTGCTGCCCGAGAACCCCGACCGGTCCGCCCGGTCGCTGCGGGCCGCGGTCGCCTCGCGGCTCGGCGTGAACGTCGGGGTCATCGTCACCGACACCGCCGGGCGCGCCTGGCGCGAGGGCCAGACCGACATCGCCGTCGGGGCCGCGGGGGTCGTGGTGGCGGAGAGCTTCGAGGGTCGTGAGGACGCCCACGGCAACCCGCTCGTCGTGACCGCGCCCGCGGTCGCCGACGAGATCGCCTCCGCCGCCGAGCTCGCCCAGGGCAAGCTCGGCGCCCGCCCCTGCGCGGTCGTCCGCGGCCGGGCCGACCTGGTGCTGCCGGCCGGCGAGGACGGTCCCGGTGCCGTGGCGCTGATCCGCGCGGACGGCGGCGACCTGTTCGGGTACGGCGCCCGCGAGGCCGTCCTGCGGGCCCTCACCGCCGCTCCCGAGGACGCCGCGCCCTTCGGCTCACCCGCGGCTGCGGAGGAGCTCCTCGCGGCACTGAGCCGGGTCGGCGTGGGCGCCGTGGCCACCGGCGACTCGGTGGAGTGCCCCGGCGACCGGGCCGACGTCGTACGCGCCGTGGGGTTCGCGCACGGCTGGACCTGCTCACCAGACGGTGTCGGTCTCCGCCTCCGCCCACGGCTTCCGTAGACTCGCGCCCGACCGACCCGCCCACCAAGACCTCGAGGTACCGCGACCGTGGCCAAGCCCAGCAAGTCCGAACGCTCGGAGCGCCAGAAGGTCATCGACGACATCCGGCGCAAGCAGAAGCGCGCCGCGAACCGTCAGGGCACGATGATCGTCGCGATCTGCGTCATCGTGGCGCTGGGCATCATCGGCGCGGCGGCGTACAAGCCGATCAAGAACTGGGCCGAGAACCAGAAGTACAAGGGCAAGTCGCTGAGCGAGATCGGCGCGGCCGCATCGGTCTGCCAGCCGGTCATCACCCGCGACGCCGGCAAGGCGCAGCAGCACGTGGCCGAGGGCACCACGGTCACCTACGACTACGCCCCGCCGGCGTACGGCAAGCACTGGAACGTCGCGGGCGTCGCCCCCGCTCCCATGGAGCAGCGCTTCTACAGCGAGAACGACCCCATCCGGCTCGAGCAGCTCGTGCACAACCTCGAGCACGGCTACACGATCCTCTGGTACGACGAGACCGCCGCCAAGAACTCCGACTTCATGGACCAGATCAAGGGCATCGCCCGGGTCCTCGACGTGAACGACACCAACAACCGGCTCTCGTTCAAGGCCGTCCCGTGGACCGCCGCGGACCAGAAGCAGGTCAAGAAGGGTCAGCCGACGACCTTCCCCGACGGCGAGCACATCGCCTTCACGCACTGGACCGCCGGTGCCAGCGGCAAGCCGCTCGGGGTGTGGCAGTACTGCTCGGCCCCCAGCGGTGCCGCGCTCCAGGACTTCATGAAGAAGTACCCCTACACCGACGCGCCCGAGCCCATCGGCGGCTACCAGATGCAGTGAGTCGGCGCGAGCGCGTCGCCGCTATCGGCGCCTTGCCTGCTGATTGGCGCGAGCCCGTCGCCGCTATCGGCGCCTTGCTCGCACGCGGTTGTCTCGCGTAGGTCCTGCCTTGGCCTGGCGGCAAGACTTCGGCGCTCCGCCCCCGGTCGCTGGTTGAGTAGGAGCGAGCGCCAGCGAGCGACGTATCGAAACCACCGTCACGTCAGGTCGGTGCGGCCGTTCTCCTTGAGCGCGGCGACGACCGACTTCACGGCCTGGGCCCGCTCCCGCGTCGTGACCAGGAGGGCGTCGGGGGTGTCGATGACGACGACGTCGTCGAGGCCGATGACGGCCACGAACCGCCCGCCGCCGGGGACGACCAGGCCGGTCGCCTCCTCGGCGTGCAGCAGGCTCTCGTCGCCGAGGACGGTGAGCTCGTGGCGGTCCCCGAGCAGGCCGGCGAGGGAGTCGAAGTCGCCGACGTCGTCCCAGTCGAACGCGCCCGGTACGACGGCCACCCGGCCCGCCGCGGCGGCCGGCTCGGCGACGGCGTGGTCGATGGCGATGCGCGGCAGCGTGTCCCACAGCTCGCCCAGCCGCGAGGGGTCGGCCGCGATCGCGCGCAGGCTCTTCGCGAAGTCCGGGTCGCGCTCGCCGAGCAGGTCCAGCAGCACCGTGGGTCGTACGACGAACATGCCGGCGTTCCAGCGGAAGTGCCCGGTCGCGACGTACTCCTGCGCCACCGGCACGGACGGCTTCTCGACGAACTCGACGACCCGGTAGGCCCCGTCCAGCCCGGGCAGCGGGTCGCCCTGGTGGATGTAGCCGAAGGCCGAGGAGGGGAACGTCGGCTCGATGCCGATGGTGACCAGCCAGCCCTCGCGGGCGGCGGCGACGGCGCGGCGCACGGTCTCCCCGAAGAGGTCCGACTGCGCGATCACGTGGTCGGCCGCGAACGAGCCCATCACCTCCGCGCCCTGCGCCTCGAGCACCGCCGCGGCCAGCCCGATGGCGGCCATCGAGTCGCGTGCGGAGGGCTCGGCCCACACCGCGTCGGTCCCGAGGGAGCCCAGCTGGGAGCGCACGGCGTCGCGGTGGCGCTCGCCGGTGACGACCAGGAAGCGGTCGCCGGCCAGCGGGGCGAGCCGGTCGTGGGTCTGCTCCAGCAGGGTGCGCCCCTGCCCGGTCAGGTCGTGGAGGAACTTCGGCGACCCGGACCGCGACAGCGGCCACAGCCGGGTGCCGGCTCCCCCGCAGGGGATGACCGCCCAGAAACCCTCGATGCTCTCGGACATGCGGCCGACCCTAACGGGGCGCCTCCTAGGCTCGGACCGTGGCCACACCCGACACCTTCGCCGCCGTCCTCGCCGAGCGCCTGCGCCACGACCCCGGCCAGCCGCTGGTCACCTTCTACGACGACAGCACCGGCGAGCGCGTCGAGCTGTCGGTGACGACGTACGCCAACTGGGTGGCGAAGGCGGCCTCGCTGCTGGTCGACGAGCTGGGCCTGGAGCGCGGCGACACGATCCGCATCGACCTGCCCGCCCACTGGCTCGGCACGGTGTTCCTCGGCGCCGCCTGGACGGCGGGGCTGGTGCTGACCGAGGACGACGCCCCGCAGGCGGCGGTCTGCGGCCCGGAGACCCTCGCTGCGTGGGCCGGGCGCACCGCGACGACCGAGGTGCTGGCCTGCTCGCTGCTGCCGCTGGGCGTCCGGTTCCGCGAGCCGGTTCCGGCCGGCGTCCACGACGTCGGGATCGAGGTCTGGTCCCAGCCCGACGCCTTCATCCCGTACGACGCCCCCACCGGCACCGATCTCGCGGTCGAGCCCGCGCTCACCCAGGCCGAGATGCTCGGAGCGGCCGCCGCCGGGAGTCTCCTCACCGACGGCGGCCGCCTCCTGGCGACCGCGAACCCGGCTTCCCCACCGGGGCTCGCGGCCTTCCTCGAGCCGCTCGTTCGCGGCGGCTCGCTGGTCCTGGTCGCTCAGGCCGACCAGCCGAGGCTCCAGGCGATAGAACACGCCGAGCGCACGACCGGCCGCTTCCCTGCCTGAGCGACCAGGACCCGTCTTGCGGGGCTGTCAACCGAACAGGTTGTACCCCTTCGCGTAGCCCACCGGGATCGGCGTGCGCGGGGTCCGGCTGGTCGTGCCCGGCACCACCCACATCCGGCCGGCGAGGTCGCGGACCACGAGGTCGGTGTGCCCGTCGTCGTTGGCTGAGGACACCGCCACCACCTGGTCGTACGGCGAGGCGTCGAACGCGAGCGTCTGCGTTCCCCGGATCAGGCCGGGTCCGTTGCCGTAGTACATCGTCAGCGTCGAGCTCGACGTACGGACCAGAACGTCGGGCGCGCCGTCGGCGTCCCAGCGGCCCACGCCCATCTGCTTGCGCACGGCGAGGTGTCCGTAGACGGCGTACCCGCGACCGACGCCCGCGGTGCCGTAGCCCGGGAAGAGCCACATCGGGCCCGTGCTCGTCTCGCCCATCAGGTCCGGGTGGCCGTCGCCGGTGAAGTCGCCGACCGCGGCGAGCATCTGCACGCCCCTCATGGCCGAGGTCAGCAGCGTGGGCGCCGCGAAGGTGCCGCGACCGGTGCCGCGGTAGAGGTAGAGGTCCTGCGGGTCGGCCTTGCGGCGTACGACGACGTCGCCGTGGCCGTCGCCGTCCCAGTCGCCGACCTTGAGCACCGTGGTGGCGCCGGTCAGGTCGATGCCGGTGTCGATCGGCGTGCCCAGCTTCGGGACGCCGTCGGAGTTGACCGTGATCGGCAGGATCATGCCCTCACCGTCGTTGGTGCGCCGCGCGATCAGGTCCGGGCCCGAGCTGCCGGCCAGGTCGGAGTGCAGCCCCCGCTCCGCCCAGCTGGCCTGGATCTGGGTGGCCAGGGTGCGGATGGTCGGGATCTTGGCGTAGAGGTACTTGCCCGGGCACAGCGTCTGGCCGGCGTCGCGGTGACCGTTGATCGCGTTGAAGTAGCGCTTGGTGACCCACTGGTGGGTGGAGCCCGCCTTCACGCCGGCGAGCGAGAGCTTCCAGGCGAAGAGCGCGGCGTACGCCTGCACCATCGCGGTGGTCGGCTGCACCTCCTGGTAGTTGCCGATCGCGGAGGCGGCGAAGGAGTCGTCGTTGTAGCCGAGCGTGTGCGCGCCGACGGGGTCGCGGTCGACGCCGCCGTACCGGCCCTCCCAGATCCGCCCGAACCGGTCGACCAGGTAGTTGTAGCCGATGTCGCTCCAGCCGCGGACCTGCGTGTGGTAGTAGTAATCGGCCCGGATCAGGGCCGGCACCTGGTCCCGCGTGTAGTTGTTGGCCTGGACGGTGTGGTGGATGAACCCGGCGTGCACCTGGCCGTAGTGCAGCGAGGACGGGTCGCGCATGCTCTCGTCGGCGCCCCACTGGGCCCGCGAGTAGATCTGCGGCTTCGGGGTCACGCCGGCGGCCGTCAGGGTCGAGGTGGCCGGGGTCGTGGTCGTGGTGGTGGTCGTCGAGGTCGGGGTCGTCGTACGACGCAGCACGGCCTGCTGGTCCCCGGCCGTGCCGTCGAGCTGGGAGGTGTCGATGGCCGGGCGCTCGAGGCGGGTCCGGGCCGGCGTACCGGGGTCGATGACCGACAGCCGCAGGCCGCTCGGGGTGGCGCGGCGGCTGGTGACCCGCACCTGCACCCGGTCGACATGACCCACGAACAGGGCCTCGGTGCCGGGCCGCTCGTCGCGGGCCTCGGCGGTGCCGGCGTCCGGGGAGATGTCGTCCCTGCCGAGGGAGGTCCAGCCGGTCCAGGTGGTGCCGGTCCGGGTGCGTGCCTGGATCGTGAGGTCCGACCAGCGCACGGACTGCCCCGGCGCCCAGGTCACGCCGACCGCGCCGAAGTCCTTGACGGGCAGCGCGCGGGTCAGGATCGAGGTGCCGCCGCGCGGCGAGACGCGCGGGGCGAACGTCGAGCGGCTCGTGGCGCCGAGCGCGTAGGTGGCGACCTTCGCGTGCACCGGGCCGGCCGGGACGACCGACGGGGTGACGCTGGCGCGGACGTACGCCGAGAGCGTGGCGGGCGCGGCCGCCGAGGACTCCCCGCCCAGCGGCATCGGCCGCACGTCCATGGTGATCGTGCGGGCCGCCGGGGTGAGCACGGCGAGCACCACGGCGAGGGCCAGCAGCTGCTGGCACAGGGTCACGAACCGGGTGCGTAGCGCCCGCGGCGTCGGCTGCTCAGACATGACTGCTGCTCCATCGTGTGGGGGGAAGGAACCACACGAGCAGCAACTTTCACACCAGTCACACCCGTTGGGAAGAGTTCGTGAGTAACTACAACGTTGTAATTTCCACTCGACACGCCGACGAAAGTGAGATTCCTCGAGAATCTCATCGGCCAATTCGCCGAATCGTGAGTCGTGGCGCGCCGAAAGTGGCGTTTCGGCGCGCCACAGCCGGCGATTAGCGCTGGAGGGGTGCGTCGTCAGGAGGCGCGGGCGGTACGGCGCCGGCGGGCCTCGTCGCGCGCCTTGCGCAGCCGGATCAGCCCGTCGGCGTACAGAACCAGGTCGGAGACCGCGGTGGCGACGGGGTCGGGCGTGCTCCCCCAGTTCGCCGGACCCACCGAGGCGCGGCGGAGACGGCGCTTGAACTTCTTGGCCCGCTCGGGCTGGAACAGGCGGCGCGAGCGGCGGTCGACCAGCCGGCGCAGCCGCCGCAACCCGAACTCGGCGGCCTCGAGCAGCTCGGCGTCGGTGGGCGGCTCGTGCCGGTCCTCGACCGCGTGCGAGTCGAGCGGCACCACCGGCAGGTCCGCGAGGTCGCCGTGGACCCGGACCCCCGACGCGGCGACGGTCCTGCGGATCGCGGCGTTCCAACGCAGCGCGGCCTCGAGGGTGGGCCGGTCCAGGCGCGCCCGCCGCTCGGCCGCGCGCCGCCGCCCCAGGGTGTGGTGGCCCAGGTCGTCCTTGACGACCGTGTGGTGGCGGACGCGCTCGATCTCGATGATCTCGTTGACCCGGCGGACCAGCTCGGCCGACGGGTACCCGAGCGACTCGTTGGCGTTCTTCCCCGGCTCGGGCGCGACCGCGGGGTCGACGCCGACCACCTCGCAGAACAGCTCCCAGAGCCGGTCGCGGGGCGCATCCGGGCCGGGCACGACGATCACGTGGATCCGCTCCGGTGGCAGGACCGAGGTCCAGACCCGCAGGATCCGGGCGATGTTGATCGCCTCCTGGAAGCGGACCGCGGTGGGCAGCCGCACCCGGCTCAGGACGGCTCCGCCGGCACCCCGCCCACCGGCCGACCACCGGAACGCGACCCGGAACCGTGGCCAGGTCACGGTGCCGCCGCTGGTCACGGTGGTCTGCCACAGCGCCGGTACGACGGCGGCGGTGTCGCGCACCGTCAGGACCACCTCGACGTCGCAGCCGGCGAACGACTCGACCGCCCGGCGCGCCTGGGCGCGGTTGGCGAAGGCGAAGAACTCCATGGTGAGCAGCGAGGTGGGCGTCGGCGCGACCCGCACCTCGTCCACGACGGCCTGCCAGCGGCCGGCGTTGCGGCGCTGCAGATCGGCGTCGCCCTTGCCCATGCCGAGCAGGTCCTGGACGCCCCACACGACGTCGGCCCAGCGCAGGCCGGGCATCGACACGCCCGCGGCCTGGAGCGTCTCGCGGTTCGCGTACGCCTTGCCCTGCAGGTAGGTCGTCCCGGTCTTCATGGCCCCGATGTGCAGGACGACCCTGCGTCGCGCATCGCTTGCCACGGCCGCCACTTTAGTGGCTGCTCGGTGGCTGCGCGGAGCCGGCCGGGCGGCCCTCTACCCTTGGTGCCGTGCAGCGATCCCCGACCCAGGCCTCCGGCCGCGCCTGGGGATGGCTGGCCGCGCTGCTGGACGGCTCGGTCGCCCCGTGGCGGGAGTCGACGGCCACGGCCGAGCCCCGGCTGCCGTTCTTCCCGGCCGCGCAGCAGCTCGAGGCGCTGCGCCGGCTGAACATCGCGGCGGCCGCCGCCGGCCGGCGGGTCTCCCCCGACCTGGCCCACGCCCTGCTGGTCGACGGCATCACCGACCGCAACCGCGGCGACCTGCGCCTGGTCGGCGAGGACGAGTGGGCGTTCGGCCCGCCCGCCGTGCGTCCCAGCCGGCTGCCCGCGCGCGACCTGCTGCCGGTCGTGGCCGGCCCGCTGGCCCGCCGGCTCGCCGT
>NZ_BAAHAB010000024.1:0-23839 GCF_054777895.1 Nocardioides ultimimeridianus
CGGCGGAGCGGCCGAGCAGGTCGCGCCATCGGCCGCGCGGGCGGGCGACGGGGCCGGCGGTGGCGAGCAGCCGGTGTGCCTGGTAGGCGGCGAGCGCGGCCATCCCGAGGCGTCCCCGCCTCGCCCCGCGCAGCAGGAGGGCGAGGGCGGCCACCCGCGCGAGGAGGGCGATCCAGCTCGACTCGCCGTAGGCCCGGCGCAGCCGCTCCCAGGCGCCGTCCCGGCCGGCGCGGGCACGCAGGCCGGGGGCGAGGGCGTGGGCGCACCGGGTCGGCGCGTGCTCCTTGAGGGCGACGGCCAGGGACGTGAGCTCGAGCTCGCCGAGGTCGGTGCGCGGCTCGACGCCGGTGCGCTCGAGGAGGTCCTCGGACACGACCATCGCGTGGCCCGCGGTCCGGCCGGTGGCCAGCACGTCGCCGGCGTACGTCGCCGGGTCGAGCTGCCCGAGCAGGGCCAGCAGCCGCTCGGCGGGGAGGTCGGCGGGGACCAGGTCGAGCACCTGGAGCCCGCGCGGTCGCGCATGGGCGACCGCGGCGGCGAGGGTGGCCGGGGTGACGTGGACGCCGTCAGCGGCGATGAGCCGGTAGCCGGCGACCTCCCCCGCGACGGGGTGCTCGTCGAGGACGGGGAGGGCCGCGACCCGTCGCCGCGCCCGCACCGCGGTCAGGGTGAGGGTGGCGGCGGTGGCGCCGGTGGTCCAGCTGGTCCGGGGCATGTCAGGTCCTCTCGGTTCGGTCGGGATCGGCGGAGGGGACCAGGTCGGCGAACCGCACGGCCAGGTCGTCGCGGAAGGACCGCACGGTGGCCGCGGCCGTCGCGGGGTCCCAGGTGCAGTAGGGCTCGGAGGACAGCAGCGGCGTGGCCAGCAGCCGGCACGCGTGGAAGGCCGCCCAGCAGCCCAGCCGGTGCGGGTCGGGGTGGCCGGCGACGGCCGCGTAGCCGGCCCGGTAGCCGTTGAGCAGGAAGCTGCGGGCCACCTTCATCAGGGTCCGGCGGCCCGGGTCGTCGGAGAGGTACGCCGACGCCCAGAACCCGAGCTCGGTGAAGGCCACGTCGTACTCGCGGTCGGAGAGGACCGCGCCCGCCCATCCGCCGACCGCCACCGCGCGGTGGTCGGCCGGGTCGAAGCGCACCGTGACCGGGGTGAAGTCGCCGTGGCAGGGCACCGGCTCCAGCGGCCCCGGGTCGATGGCGCGCAGCCGGGCGAGCATCGCGCGCACCAGGCCGGTGTCGACCTCGGGCTCGGGGTCGGCGAGGGAGTCCTCGATCCGGTCGAGGGCCGCGGACCAGGTGACGGTCGGCCCGGGTGCGTCCGTGGCCGGCCGCGCGTGCACCCAGGCCTGGAGCTGGCCGAGCGCGACGGTGAGGCCCGGGATGGCGGCCGGGTCGGCGTCCATCACCTCGTAGCAGGGGACCAGGCCCTCGGTCGCCGTGGGCACGGCGCTGCGGGCGGCCCAGTCCAGCCACGCGGACTCGGCCTCGGTCGTGGGCGCGGTGGTCGCGGTGGTCGCGGTCATGCCGGGACCGCCGCCCCGACCAGCTGCCCGATCCGGTCCGCGGCCGCGGCGACGCCACCGGCGGCGGCGTACGACTCCTGGACCCGGCGCGCGCCCTCGCTGAACGAAGGCTCGCCCAGCACCGCGGAGATCGCCTCCCGCATCTGGGGTACGCCGACCCTGCCGAACCGCACGCGCAGGCCGGCGCCGGCGGCGACCACCTGGTCGGCGATGGTCGGCTGGTCGTCGCGGATCGGCGCGAGCACCATCGGCACCCCCAGCGCCAGGCTCTCGCTGACGGTGTTCTGGCCGCCGTGGGACACGACGGCCGAGGCGAGGCGGAGCAGCGGCAGCTGCGGCACCCATTCGCGCACCAGGACGTTGGCCGGCGGGTCCGGCACGAACGAGCGGGGCGCCACCATCACGGCCTGCACGTCGAGGCCGGCCAGCGCCTCCGCGGTGACCTCGAAGAAGCGGCGTCCGGTGACGGCGTTGACCGAGCCGAGCGAGACCAGCACCAAGGGCCGCTCGGGGTCGAGGAGGTCCCAGTCGAAGGTCTCGTCGACCCGGCGCTCGGCCAGGGCGGGGCCGACGAAGGCGTAGTGACCGGGGAAGGTCCGGTCCGGTCCGACCAGGGCCTCGGTGGAGAAGAGCACCACCAGGTGCGGGGAGAACCGGGGGTCCACGTCGGCCGCCCGGTCGGCCGGCACGCCCGCGCGGACCAGGAAGTCCTGGACCATGCCGTGGCGCCACTCCTCGACCTGCGGCATGTCGCTCGCGGGGTTGGACAGCTCCCCGGTGGTGGTGGCGGAGGTGACCCACGGGATCCCGCGCGCCTCGGCGACCGCGGCCCCGGCGATCGCCTGCTGGTCGGCGACGATCACGTCCGGCGCGACCTCGTCGACGACCCGCTCGAGGCTCGGCAGCATGTCGTCGGCCAGCGGCAGGATGAAGTCGTTCCACAGGAACCGCAGCGCCGCCATGCCGCGCAGCGGCACGGTCTGCTCGCCGATCGCGTCGAGCAGCGGCTGCGGCATCCGCTCCGCGGCCGCGGCGAAGCGGGCGCCCACGGGCAGCCGCTTCTGCACGAAGTCGCGGTGCCCGGTCCAGGTGACGGTGTGGCCGTGCCGGGCGAGCTCGGCGCCCAGGGCGAGCGTGGGGTTCAGGTGCCCGGTCAGGGGCGGCACCACGATGAGGACCCGCGCCATCTCAGACCTCCACCTGCGCGGCCTCGCGACGCGCGTTGAGCGACTCGAGGAAGCTCTCGACGTGGCGCTTGTTCTGCGCGCCGTCGCCCTCGCCCGCGCCCGGCAGGATCCGCCGCCGGCGACCCGGCACGTCGGTGCCGGCCTCGACCCGCTCGAACCAGTCGGCGACCAGGCCGCGCATCGTGCGGGTCGCCTCCATCATCGCCGAGTGCGAGCAGTCCGAGATGACGTCCAGCTCGCAGCGGGGGAGGTACGTCGCGAGCTGCTCCGCGCGGTCGATGACGTCGGAATACTCGCCATACACGGCGTACGCCGGGCACCCGATCCCCGCCAGGTCCGCGGGCGACATGGCCCGCCCGGCGGCGAAGTCGTCGACGATGGTGGTGGTGTTGACCAGCGAGTCGACGGTCCTGACCAGCGAGGCCAGCTTGCGCGGCGGCCGGTCGGCGAGCCACGCGCCGAGGTCGATGTCGCGGATCCCGAAGCCGGCCAGCTCGAGCTGCTCGGCGATGTGCCGCCCCCAGCCCGGGACGGCGACGTGGGCCTCGACCAGGACCAGGCCGCGGACCCGCTCGGGGCAGCGCCGGGCCGCCTCGAGGGCGATGGTGCCGCCGAAGCTGTTGCCGAGCAGGTAGACGGGCTCGGTGATGTCGAGCCGGTCGAGGAGTCCCCCCAGGTCCTCGACCGCCTGGTCGATGCCGTAGCCGGTCGGCGGCCGCTCGGTGCGGCCGTGGCCGCGCAGGTCGTAGAGCAGCACCTGCAGGTGGTCGGCGACCCCGGGGGCGAGGGCGTAGTAGAGGCTGGACAGGTTGTCGATGACCAGGCCGTGGATCATCACCACGGTCCGATCGCCCTGTCCGGCCCGCTGGTAGTGCACGCGCAGGCCGCCGACGTCGATGTCAGGCACGGCCCGCCCCGCCGCTCACCTCGTCGTGGATGAAGCCGACCAGCTGCCCGACGGTGAGCGAGATGATCTGGTCGACGTCGAGGCCGGAGAACCAGCCGACGAAGTCGACGTTGTCGCCGTACCGCTGCTGGAGCAGCTCGCTGAGCCGGACGAACTCGATGCTCTCCAGCTCGATGTCGTCGGCGAACGAGGTCTGCATGGTCACCTCGACGTCGAGCTCGTACTCCTCGCCGATCACCTCGTCGAGCAGGACCGTGACCGTCGCGAGGATCTGCTCCGGCGACGGCGTCACCTCGGTCACCTCGGTCACCTCATGGGTGCTCTGCTGTGTAGCTGACAACGAACTCTCCTTCCGGTGTGGTCTCCGTCGTGCTGCGGACCCACTGGTCGCCGATCCGCAGCCACGCGCCGTCGATCTCGACGACCTCGAAGTCCTTGGGGCGGCCGCGCAGGCCGGTCCCGCGGGCCTTGGCGACGGCCTCCTTGGCCGTCCACAGCCGGGTCACCCACCGGTCGTGGTCGTGCGCCCGGCCCAGCGCCTGCTCGCCCTCGGTGAGCACCAGCTCGGCGAACCGCTCCGAGCGCGGTGCCACCGGCTCCAGGTCGATGCCGACGTCGCGGCCCTCCGCGACGATCGCCACGGCGACCGACCCGGAGTGCGCGATCGAGAGCCGCAGGTCGGCGTCGCCGGGGTGCCGGGGACGGGGCCGGCCGGCCTCGTCGTTGTCGACGGTGACCTCGACGGGGTAGATCGGCGGGTGCCCGTGGTCCCACAGCCAGGCCCGTACGGCGTCCTTCGCGGCGACCCGGCCGAGCAGCCAGCCCTTCTTCCCGCGCGGCGGGCGGGCGTCGTACCGGGCGCGCTCGGTGGCGTCGAGGTGGCGGCGCATCATCAGCTCGCGGTTCGCGGGCGAGGAGGAGTCGTGGACCAGCCAGCAGTCCCCGCGGCGCTCGGAGGTGGTCGAGACCTCGGGGTGGTTGATCTGGTCCAGCGAGCGCTGGTCGCCCTCGAAGCGGCGGTCGGTGAAGTGGGTGACCCTCGCCCACAGCCGGCCGTCGGCGGCGGCGACCTCGAAGGTGCCCTTGGCGACGGTGCGCTCCATCTCCGCGATGTGGACGTACGCCGACAGCTCCGCCCCCGGCTCGGGATGCGGGCCGTACAGGTCGATCCGGTCGATCCGGAACGGGAAGGCCATCCGGTCCTCGGTGCTCATCAGCGAGATCCAGTAGCCGAACAGCTGGCCGACCGCGTCCAGCAGCGCCCCGGGCGCCGGGAGTGCGACCACCGTGGCCGCGAGGCCGTCGTCGCCGAAGGCCCGCGTCTCCTTGATGCCCTGGAACTGCGGCCCGTGGAACATCCAGCGCTGCTCGTAGATCTCGCGGCCGGTGTGCGGCGGCCGGCGCTCGCCCGCGATGAGCACCGGGCTCGCGGCCGGCGCCTCGGGGTAGGCCTCGGCGAGCCGGATCCTCGCCCGGAAGTGGCTCTCGATGGTCACCTCGACCGTGCCCGGCGTCGTCTCCTGGGTGCGCAGCACGACCGTGACGGCGGGCTCGGCCAGCAGCCAGCGCACGGCCACGGCGTCCTCGACGGCCACCGCGACCCGGCCGCCGCCGACCCGCTCGGCCGCCCGGATCGCCAGCTCCACCATGGCCGTCATCGGCACCACGGGGAACCGGTCGCCCAGCGGGCTGTGGGCGGGCTGCCGGATCAGGCAGTGGTCGACCAGCCACGGCATCGTCGCCACCGAGACGTCGAGCTCGGTCCGGCTGTCGGCCGGGGGGTGGGTGCGCTGGAGGGGCGTGGAGGGCCGGGCGGGCGCGGCCAGGGCCGACGCCACGGCACGGCCCGCCTCGGTCGCCGCGCGGAGCGTGGCGGACAGCTCGGCGAGGACCGGGTCGTCGCCGAGGTCGCCGAGGTCGCCGAGGTCGCCGAGGGTGGCGGTCGCCGGACGGTACGGCGCGAGGGCCGGGCGCACCAGGTCCGCGTCGAAGCGCAGCCGCACCGTCGGCGTACGCCGGGCGGGGGCGGGCTTGGGCACGACGACCTCGCGCGGGGCGAGCCCGGCGAGGTCGACCGGAGCACCCTCGACCCACAGCGCCGCGGCGGCGCGGGTCAGCTGGGCGAGCGCGGGCCGGCCGCGGTCCGCGGCGGCCACGGCGAGGTGCTCCCGGCCGCCGAGCGTGTCGCCCACGAAGCCGGTGAGGGCCCCGACGCCGACCTGGACGAAGGCGCGCACGCCGTGGGCGTGCAGGTCCTCGACGGTCTCGCGGAAGCGCACCGGCTCCACGAACAGCCGGTTGGCGAGCGCGCGGATGCCGGCCTCGTCGCCGGGGAACGGGCGGGCCGTCACGCCGGACCAGAGTGGCACCCGCGGCGGCTCCAGCGGGAGGTCCGCGACGCGGCCGAGGAAGCCCTCGACGTGGTCGGCGAACATCGGGGTGTGGAAGCCGGTGCGGAACGGCAGCTGGTGGCAGATCACCCGCTGCTCGACCAGCCGGGCGCGGACCGCGGCGATGGCCTCGTCCGGGCCGCACAGGATCGCCTGGTGCGGGCAGTTGTCGTGGGAGACCACCACCTCGCCCCCGTGACCGGTGGCGGCGATGGCCTCCCGTGCCGTGGCGACGTCGCAGCCGACCATCAGGTAGGCCGGGTCGGGGAAGTGCATGTCGTAGCCGGTGACGCCGTGCACGAAGTCGTCGACGCGGGACTCGGCGATCACGCCGGTCACCATCATCGCGGTCCACTCGCCGAGGCTGTGGCCGACGACCGCGTCCGGCGCGACGCCGAGCTCGCCCAGCGCCGCGGTGAGGGCCCGCCCGGACTGGACCAGGCCGGTGGCCTCGCGGCCGATGTCGCTGACCGAGGGGTGTCGGGGGATGTCGAGCCCGAACTGCTCCAGCACGTCCCCGACCTCGGTCACGCCCGCGCCCTCGAGGCCGGGGCAGAGGAGCGCGACCTTGCCGCCGGCTGCCAGCAGGCCCGACGGCGAGAACCAGATGTCGTTGCGCCCGCGCCAGGCCGCTCCCTTCGCGACCACCTGCCGCGCCAGCTTCAGCCGGCGCGGGTCCGGGTCGGCGATCGCCACGCGGACCGGGCCGGTGCCGACGCGGTCGAGTGCGGAGCCGGCGAGGACGGCGTCGTCGTCCTCCAGCAGGGCCAGTACGTCGGCGGCCGACCCACCCGCGGCGACGAAGAGCCGGGTGGGGGCGGGGGCCGTGTGCGCTGCCGCGGGGGCGGTCGCGCGGCGGACGGGTCGCGGATCGGCGTACTCCTCCAGCACGACGTGCCCGTTGATGCCGCCGAAGCCGAAGGCGTTGACCCCGGCGCGTCGCGGCGTGGCGCCGGCCTCCCAGGGCGTGGCCTCGCGGACCGGTGCGAGGCGCGTGCCTGCGAGGTCGGGGTGCGGCTCGTCGCAGTGCAGGGTCGGTGGCAGCACGCCGTGGTGCAGGGCGAGCGTGGTCTTGATGAAGCCCGCGATCCCGGCGGCCGGCATCGCGTGGCCGATCATCGACTTCACCGAGCCCAGGCCGACCGGCGGATCGGTGCGGGGGTCGCCGTTGACGACCTGGCGCAGCGTGGCGAGCTCGGCGGCGTCGCCGGCCGCGGTCGCCGTACCGTGCCCCTCGACCAGCCCGACCGTGTGCGGGTCGAGGCCGGCGGCTCGCCAGGCCGCCTCGACGGCCCGGACCTGGCCCTGGCTGGAGGGGCTCATCAGCGAGCCGGAGCGGCCGTCGCTGGCGAGGCCGACGCCGCGGATGACCGCATAGATGCGGTCTCCTGAGCGTTCGGCGTCGGCGAGCCGCTTGAGGACGACCATGCCGGTGCCCTCGCCGATGACGATGCCGTCGGCCTTGCGGTCGTAGGGCCGGATCCGCTCGGCGCGGCTGAGCGCGCCGAGCTGGGAGAAGACGCTCCACAGCGACACGTCGTGACAGTGGTGCACCCCGCCGGCCAGCATCACGTCGGCGCGGCCGGACAGGAGCGCGTCGGTCGCGTGGGAGAGCGCCACGAGCGAGCTCGCGCAGGCCGCGTCGACGGTGTACGCCGGGCCGTGCAGGTCGAGCCGGTTCGCGGTGCGGGACGCGACCAGGTTCGGCACGATGTCGATCGCCGACTCCGGCGCCGCGATGCCGAGCTCGGCCTGGAAGCGCGCCTTGAGGTCGCGCAGGCCGTCCTCGCCCATCTCGGGCAGGACCGCCCGCACCACCTCCACGAGCTGCTGCGCGGTGTGCACGCGGTGCGAGAGCCGCGCGGTCGCGGGCGTGATGTAGCCGCCGCGCCCGATCACCACGCCGTAGCGCTCCGGGTTCTCCGGTGCCGGGCCGATGCCGGCATCGGCGAGCGCCCGGGCGGCGGTGGCGAGGGCCAGCAGCTGGTCGGGCTCGGCGTCGCGGGCGGTCGCCGGCATCACGCCGTACGACGCCGCCTCGAACTCCACCTCCGGGATGAACCCGCCGCGCCGGCAGTAGAACCGGTCGACCGCGCGGTCGGCGGGGTCGTCGGTGAAGAACACCGGGTCGATGCGCGTGGGCGGCACGGCCGAGATCGCGTCGACGCCGCCGAGGATGTTGCTCCAGAACGTGTCCACGTCGGGTGCTCCGGGGAAGACGGCCGCCATCCCGACGACCGCGATCCCCTCCTCCGGGCGCACGGCTCAGGCCTTCTGCAGCTGTGCGGCGGGCTGCAGCGCCATCGCCTCGACCGCGGCGCACATCGCCACGACCTCGGCCTCGGGCAGGCCGCGCGCGATCTCGTCGAGCAGCAGGGCGACGCCGTCGGCGGGCTCGATCAGGCCGATGCCGCGCCGGGCGTACTCCCGGGCGAGGTCCGGGGTGACCATGCCGCCGCCGGCCCAAGGGCCCCAGTCCACCGCCAGCACCCGCGGACCGATGCCGGTCGCGGCGGCCCGGCGGGCGAGCCCGGCCAGCGCCGCGTTGGCGGCCGCGTAGTCGACCTGGCCGGTGTTGCCGAAGCAGCCGGCGACGCTGGCGAAGAGCACCAGGAACGACTCGCGATCCAGGGACCGGGCGAGCGCCGCGGTCGGCGGCACCTTGGTGCCGAAGACCCGCGCGAAGGACTCCGGGGTCTTGTCGCGGATCAGCTTGTCCTCGCGTACGCCGGCGGCGTGCACGATCCCCGCGATCCGGCCGTGCCGCTCGCGGATCCCGTCCAGGACAGCGGTCAGCGCGACCGGGTCGGCGACGTCAGCGGCGTGGTAGCCCACCGACGAGGCGTGCTCGCGCAGCAGCGCCAGGTTGGCCGTGATCTCGCGCGCGGCCAGCACCTGGGCGACCTCCGCCTCGATCTCGCCGGGTCGCTTCAACTCGCCGTGGTCGAGGATCGCGCGACGCAGCGCGGGAGCGTCCTCGGCACCGGAGAGGTACGCCGCCTCCGGCCCGGTCGGCAGCGGCGAGCGGCCGAGCAGCTCGACCGCGCAGTGGTAGCGACGGGCGAGCGCGACGGCGGTGGCGGCGCCGATCCCGCGAGCACCGCCGGTCACCACGACCACCGAGTCGGTGACCAGGGAGAACGGCCGGCCGGCGACGTGCGCCTCGGCGGGCTCGGTGGCGAGGGTGACCGTGCGGTCGCCGTACAGGCCGAGCTCGAGGGGTGGCTGCGCGTCGCGCAGGACGCCGACCAGCCGCTCGGCCAGGCGTCGTACGCCGGCGGCGGGGTCGACGTCCACCACCCGGGCGCGCACGCCCAGCTCGCGGGCGAAGGTCTTCACCATGCCCGCCGCCGCGGAGCCGGTCGTGACCTGCTCCTCGCTGCCGACGGCACCCTCCATCGCGAACGCCCCGCCCATCGCGGTCACCACGACCAGCTCGGTCACCCCGGCGGCGGTGGCGGCCCGCAGCCGCTCGAACAGGGCGACGACGGCCGCACCCGGGTCGGAGGCGGGCGCCAGTCCGGAGAGGTCCAGCAGTGTCGTCGTACCGGCGCTCACCGGGTCGCTGCCGGAGGCGAGCTCGACCCGCGCTCCCTCGTCCACGATCAGCTCGTGCAGGAAGTGGTTGAGCTGCGGCTCGCCGCCCACGATCGTGATGGCGAGACCGGCCAGCGACCGCTCCACCGTGATCGCGGGGGCATCGGCCAGGCGAGGGACGAAGCGGCCGAGCGCGGCGGCCCCCGCCACCGCCGGCTCGTCCGCTCCGGCCTCCCTCTCCTCGCAAGGAGTCCCGGCCGGCCGCTCCTCCCGGTGGCCGGCCGGGGACTCGCTGTGGTCGCGGATCCAGTCCGCCATCGCGGCGATGGTCTTGACGAGGGACAGCTCCTCGACGGCGGCGTCGCGGTCGGCTCCGTCCCCTCCCAGGATCCCGATGGTGCGGGCGAGCTCGCCCACGATCTCGATGCGCTTGATCGAGTCGACGCTGAGCTCGGCCTCGAGGTCGAGGCCGGGCTCGAGCATCTCCACCGGGTAGCCGGTCCGCTCCGCAACGACGGCCGCGATGGTCCGGACCAGGTCGTCGCGGCCCATCACCGCGGGGACGGGAGCGGGGGCCGCGGCGTCGGCGCCCTCCGCGGCGTCGGCGCCCTCCGCGCCCTCCGCGTGCTCCAGGATCCAGTCCGCCATCGCGGCGATGGTCTTGACCAGGGACAGCTCCTCCACGGCAGTCCCGTCCGCGCCGCCGGCCCCCGGGATGCCGACGGTGCGGGCGAGCTCGCCCACGATCTCGACGCGCTTGATCGAGTCGACGCTGAGCTCGGCCTCGAGGTCCAGGTCGGGCTCGAGCATCTCCGTGGGATAGCCGGTGCGGTCGGCCACCACCGCGACGATCGCGGCGACGAGGTCCCCGCGCTCGAGGCGGCCGGGTCGCGCCGGCTCCGGGGTGGGTGCGACCGGCGGGACGACGGTGGCGGCAGCCGGCAGGGGTAGGTCCAGCGTCCTCTCCGTCGCCTCGCCGGCCACGATCGAGGGGCGCGGGTACGTCGCGCCGTCGGCGCCGAGCAGCGCCAGCATGATGTCGCGCTGGGAGTCCACGAGGTCGCGCATGCCGCGCAGGTACTCGGTGACCAGTCGCTCGCGCTCGCCACCGGCGGGGGCCGCGGCCACGGAGGCCGTGGCGGCCGAGAGGTCGATCGCCGAGCTGACCGTCGCGGGCAGCAGCGACCCGGGCACCGGCTCGCCGTCCGCGGTCCGCACCTGCGCACCGTCGATGACGTACGCCGCCCGGCGCGGGGTCCGGCTCGCGTCGACGACCACCGCATCGCGGCCCTCGAACAGCGGCGCCAGGTCCACCGGCCGCCCGAGCGCCGCGAGCTCGGCCAGGGCCAGCAGGAAGCGGCGGATGCCGGGCTCGCCCGGCACGTCGCAGGCGATGGTGGTGTGCGGCAGGTCGCCGAGGATCGTGTCGACGAGCTGGGACAGGACGCGGCCCGGACCGGCCTCGACGAAGACGCCGACCCCGGCGTCGTACATGGCCTTGATCTGGGTGCGGAACGAGACCGGTGCCGTGACCTGGCGCGCGAGCAGGGCGCGCACGCCGTCGGCCTCCGCGGGGTACGGCGCCGCGGTGGTGTTGGACCACACGGGGATGCGCGGCGGGGCGACCCGCATGGCGCCCAGCCGCTCGGCGAGCGTCGCCGACGCGGCCGCGAGGACGGGTGTGTGGAACGCGCACGCGACCGGGATCCGGCGCGCGGCGAGACCACGCTCGGCGAGCCGCGCGACCGCCGCCTCGACGGCCGGTGTCGGGCCGGAGATCACGCACTGGCGCGGGGAGTTGTCGTTGGCGACCACCACGCCGGGGTCCTCGCCGAGGGCCTCGACCACGTCGGGCGCGCTCGCGCTGACGGCCGCCATGGTGCCGGGATCGTCGGCGGGGGAGGCGTCCAGGATGGCCTGACCGCGGGCGCGGGCGAGCGCCGCGAGCTCGTGGCTCGGGAACGCGTCGGCGACGGCGAGCGCGGTCAGCTCCCCGAAGCTGTGCCCGGCGACGGTGTCCGGCCGGACGCCGCAGCGGGCCAGCAGGTCGGTCAGGGCGAGCTCGACGACGCCCAGCGCGGGCTGCGCGACCCGGGTGTCGGTGAGCGCGGCGGCCTGCGCAGCGCGGTCCTCGCCGAAGGCGGCCGGCGGGAAGATCCGCCCGGCCAGGCCGGTGTCGGCGGCGGCGAGGTGGCTGCGGATGCCGGGGAACGCGACGAGCAGGTCGCCGAGCATGTGGACGCGCTGGCTGCCCTGGCCGGGGAAGAGGAACGCGACGTCGCCGTGCTCCGCGTCGGCGGTGCCGCGCACGACACCCTCGTGCTCGCGCCCGTTGCGTACGGCGTCGAGCTGCGCCGCGAGCTGGTCGAGGCTCTCGGCGACCAGCGCAGCCGCCACCGGGGTCGCCGGTGCCGTCTCGTAGGCGGTCCGGGCGAGGTCGCGCAGCCGCCACGGCCGCCCGCCCGCGTCGTTGGCCCGCAGCAGCGCCTCGATCCGGTCGACGTCGCGACCGATGGTGGCGGGGTCGCCGTGCAGCAGGAAGAGCTCCGCCGGCCAGGCGTCCAGGCCGTGCTGCGGGTCGTCGCCGCCCTTGTATCCGGACACGACGGCGTGGAAGTTCGCGCCGCCGAACCCGAAGGCGCTGACGGCCGCGGTGCGGTCGTCGGTCAGCCAGGGGCGGGGACGGTCGTTGAAGACGAACGGGCTCTGCGCCGCGTCGTACGCCGGAGCGGGCTGGTCGAGCCGGGTCGGCGGCAGCACCGCGCGGTTGACCGAGGCGACCACCTTGATCAGACCGGCCAGACCGGCCGCGCACTTGGTGTGGCCGATCTGGGACTTGACCGAGCCGAGGGTCACCGTTCCCGACCCGGCGCCGCGCTCGGCGTACACATCGGTGAGGGTGGCGAGCTCGGTGCGGTCGCCGACGACGGTGCCGGTGCCGTGGGCCTCGACCAGGCCGACCATCGGCGGCTCGACTCCGGCGTCCTCGTAGGCGCGCTCGAGGGCGCGGCGCTGGCCGGCGGCGCGGGGCGCGGTGAGGCCGAGGCTGCGGCCGTCGCTGGCGGCGGCGACCGCATCGATGACGGCGAGGATCCGGTCGCCGTCGCGCTCGGCGTCGTCGAGCCGCTTGAGCACCACGCAGGCCACGCCCTCGCCGAGGGCGATGCCGTCGGCGGCGGCATCGAACGGCCGGCAGCGGCCCGTCGGCGACAGCGCCTGGGTGGCGCTGAACAGGGCGTAGTCGTGGATGCCGTTGTGCAGGTCGACGGCACCGCACAGCGCCATGTCGGCCGCGCCGGTGGTGAGCTCGCGACACGCGGCGGCGAGGGCCGCGAGGGAGGAGCCACAGGCGGCGTCGACGGTGTAGTTGGCGCCGCCGAGGTCCAGCCGGTTGGCGATCCGGCCGGCGATGACGTTGGACAGCACGCCGGGGAAGGAGTCCTCGGTGAGCTCCGGCAGCACGTCGTGCAGCTCCGGCGGCAGGGTCTCGGTGAACTGGGCCAGCGCCGTGCGCAGCCCGTAGGCCTGGGCGAGGTCGGTGCCGGCCTCGGCGCCGAAGACGACGCTGGTCCGCTCGCGGTCGAACTCGCGCACGGCGTACCCGGCGTCGGCGAGGGCCTGCGAGGCGACCTGCAGGCTGATCAGCTGGTCGGTGCCGATCGAGGACAGCGACCGCGGCGGGATCCCGTAGTCGGTCGGCTCGAACGGGACCCCGGGCAGGAACCCGCCCCACTTCGAGGTGGTGGTGGGCCGTCCGTCGGCGGAGACGCCGTCTGGCCGGTAGAAGCGCGCGGCGTCCCACCGCTCGGCGGGCACCTCGGAGACCTGGTCGGTGCGCTCGAGGACGTTGGACCAGAACTCGTCGACGCCCTGGGCGCCGGGGAACACGCAGGCCATGCCGATGATGGCGATCCGCAGCGGCCGCGCCGGGCGCGGGGTGCGGGCGGCCGGGGCGAGCTCCTCCAGCAGGGGTACCGATCCGGCGCTGACCCGCTCGTGCAGCTGGGCGACGGTGCTCGTGGACCGGTGCAGCGCCGCGACCTGGCCGAGCATGAACATGCCCTCGCGCCGGATCGCGTCCTCGTCGACCTCGACGAGCTCGCCGCCCTCGCGGACCAGGCCCTTGGCGGCGATCCGCAGCCGGCCGAGGTTGAGCGCCTCGAGCTCGTCCCACATGGCGCGAGGTTCGGCGCCCTCCTGCTCGAGCTCGGTACGCCGGGCCTCGAACGCCGCCACGAAGTCGCTCGCCGCGCAGCGGGTGGCGTGCCCGGGCGCGGTCTCGACGAGGACGGTGTCCTCGCAGTCCAGCGCCGCCTGCTGGAAGACGTCGCTGATCGCACCGCTGACGACGGCCTCCTCGGTGAAGAGGTACGCCGTCCCCATCAGCACGCCGATCCGCGCACCCCGCGCGGTCAGCGGGGCGGCCATCGCCGCCACCATGGCGGCCGACCGGTCGTCGTGGATGCCGCCGGCGAAGAGCACCTCGACCCCGCTGAGGTCGGGCTCCTGGAGCAGCCGGGTGATCTGCTGCTCCCACAGCACGAAGCTGGAGCGCGGCCCGACATGGCCGCCGCACTCGCGGCCCTCGAAGACGAAGCGGCGCGCGCCCGCGTGCAGGAACTGGTCCAGCAGGCCGGGGGAGGGCACGTGCAGGAAGGTCGGGATCCCGGCCTCCTCCAGGGGCGCGGCCTGCGAGGGCCGGCCACCGGCGACCAGCGCCATCGGCGGGCGCAGCTCGCGGATCACGGCCAGCTGCTCGGCCCGCAGCTCGGGCGGCACGAAGCCGAGCACCCCCACTCCCCACGGTCCGTCGCCGACGGCCGTGCGGGTGTCCTCCATCAGGGCGCGCACCTCCGCGCCGGGCAGCAGCGAGAGCGCCAGGAACGGCATCGCGCCGGCGGACGACACGGCCGCCGCGAACGCGGCACGGTCGCTCACCCGGGTCATCGGGCCCTGCGCGATCGGGTACGTCGTACCGAAGCTCGCCGCCACGCCGTTGCCGGGTGCCAGCGGCTGGTGCTCGGCCGCGAGGGCGAGGTGCTCCTGGATCGCCGTACGCACGGACTGGACGATGCCGCCCACGCTGACGTGGGCCGCGGCGAACGGGACCGCGAAGGCGGCGTCCTGGCCGACCTCGACGTCGTCGGGGCAGCCGGGGCGGCGCAGCACCCGCCGGCCGTCGACGACCGTCGTGTCGCCGCCGTCGGACGGGGTGATGGCGCGACGCAGCGGGGTGGGGAGCGTGCTCTCGGTGGTGAGGGCGACCTGGACGTCGAGGACCACGCCGCGGGCACCGCCGGCGATGGCGGCCGATGCGGTGTGCGGTCCGATCCCGCCGTGCGCCCACACCGGCACCTCGACCTCGGCGAGCAGCCGCTGCAGCAGCACGAAGGCGGACTCCTCGCCCACCCGGCCGCCGGTCTCGCTGCCCTTGGCGATCAGCCCGTCGGCGCCGGCCGCGACGGCGGCGCGCGCCTCCTCGAGCGAGACGACCTCGACCAGCCGCCGGCGGTCGCCGGTCAGGGCGACGTCGTCCAGCAGGCCGACGTCGCCGACCACGATCGTGGTGACGGCCGCGGAGAGCGAGACGGCGCAGGCCGAGCGCGTCGCGATGCGTACGCCGAACCCGCCGCTGTAGCGCTTCTCGACCAGGCGCAGCTCCGCGCGGGCAGCGCCGCTGCCGTCCCCGAGGTCCAGGACACCGAGTGCCCCGGCCCGGCCTGCTCCGACGACGATCCGGCCGTCCGGCCGACCGGCCGGCGACACCACGACGATCTGGTCCTGCGACTCGCTCTGTCCACGCATGGGACGCCCCCTCAACCCTGGGCCGGGAACGTGGCTTCGTTCCTGTTCGGGGTAGGGCTATCACCGCGTCCGGAGGCCGCAACAGGGCTTCCGGGCCGCCGGAGTGATCCGCGACACGATCCGGTCCCGGAATTGTCATCGGGGTGATGAGGGGGTGTCGGCGGGGATGCCTCCGGAGGCCCGGAATTGTCACCTCCGGGGCCGCCGCTCTCGGCGCGTCTCGGAGGCGTCGGCGAGCAGCGTGCTCAGCCTGCGATGGTGTTGGTGAGAATGAGAGCGTCGCCCCGTCGCGTGGGCCAGCTCGGAACCCGATCGAAGGCACGATGGCTCACGCGTCAGATGGCCGTGGCCGCAGACCAGCGGACCAGACATCTGGGTCGGACATGATCGACATGACTGGAGGCCCGAGTGCCCGCGCATTCGCAACCTGTGCCCTACTTCCCGGACCCCCTGCCCTCGTGCAGGACCCTGGGATTGGCCAACCGTCCGGGCCCGGGCCAGGACGATGTGACCGCATTGCTCCGCAACATCGCGGACATGATCGATCGGCTGCCTCCTTCGACGATCTTGGACGTGGTGATCAGCGGTAACGAGGTGACGGAGCATGGCCCCTGGTGGAAGGCAGTCGTCTACTTCGCTACCGATTCCGATGAAGCTTCGTCCTGATCCGGCGTCGCAGGAGGACACGTGGACGAAGGGGGCATCGATGACGACCGGACCGAAGGAGCGGATCATGGCGACGTCGGATCTGCTCGCCTCCCGGTCGGCCGCGCGGCGCTGAGCCGCAGCCTGCGACTGGCGCGATGAGGTACCTCATCTGGCGGCTCCGGTCCGCCGACCCGCGGCTCGCCGTCGCGTTCGTGACCATCGCCGTGAGCGGAGGCGCGCTCCTGGTCACGGGCCTGGCGAGCGGAGATGGGCACACCGTCCTCAGAACGGCGCTGATGGTGCTTCTGGCCGTGGCGTGGTTCTTCGCGCCGTTCGCCTGGTTCCTCGCCACCAGGAATCGGAACGGCGAGACCGCCTCGCGACATCGCGACGAGCCGCGCCCGCCGTGGCTCCCTCGCTGACGGCACCGATGTCGGGCGACCCGAGCCGTCCAAGATCTATGGAGGGTCCGAAGCGCTCGCCCCGCACCGTCGTTCGCGTCTCCGACTCGCCGCTCTGTTCACGACCACCAGGACCATGCAGACGCTGGTGACGAGCCAGGCCGACTCGCTGTCCCAGTCCGTAGCGAGGAAGCCAACAGCCACCGACACGGTCAGGTACAGCCCGGATGCCCCCAACAGAGATGCAGCCAACGGCGATCTCCCGGCGCGCCATTGCTGTGCGGAAGCGAGCAACGTGACGACCGCGGCGAACGCGAAGACGATGACCACGGGCGCAACGAGAAGGTCTCGGATCGTCATCGTGTCTGAGTCTGCCACTGGCGCTCGGGTGGTCGGGGCTCTTCGCAACTACCGGTGAGGCAGGGGAGCGCTATGCGTCGACCTCCTCCCCAACCCCGTCATCGGGGCCAGGACAGGTGAGTCCTGATCCGATGTCGAAGAAACCGACCGCCGGCCCCGGGTCGGGACCGGCGGCCGTGTCTGGCTGGGTGGTCAGTCCTCGGTGGAGGTGGCCTGGCCCGCCGAGATCAGGCTCATGATGTTGGCGTCGGCCAGGGTGGTGGTATCCCCGACCTCGCGCTTCTCGGCGACGTCGCGGAGCAGGCGGCGCATGATCTTGCCCGAGCGGGTCTTGGGCAGCTCGGGGACGATCATGATCTCGCGGGGCTTGGCGATCGGGCCGATCTCCTTGCGGACGTGGTCGGAGAGCTCCTTGATGATGCCGGGTCCGCCGTCGCCCGCCTCGTTGCGCAGGATCACGTAGGCGACCACGGCCTGGCCGGTGTCGGCGTCGGTGGCGCCCACGACCGCGGCCTCGGCGACCTTGGGGTGGGAGACCAGCGCGGACTCGATCTCGGTGGTGGAGAGCCGGTGGCCGGACACGTTCATCACGTCGTCGACCCGGCCGAGCACCCAGATGTCGCCGTCGGTGTCCTTCTTGGCGCCGTCGCCGGCGAAGTAGTAGCCGAGGTCCTTGAAGCGCGACCAGTAGGTGTCGACGTACCGCTGGTCGTCGCCCCAGATGGTGCGCAGCATCGAGGGCCACGGCGAGGTGACGACGAGGTAGCCGCCCGAGCCGTTCGGCACGGACTTGCCGTCGTCGTCAACCACGTCGGCGGTGATGCCGGGGATGCCGATCATCGCCGAGCCGGGCTTGCCGTGGGTGACGCCGGGCAGCGGGCTGATCATGATCGCGCCGGTCTCGGTCTGCCACCAGGTGTCGACCACGGGGGTACGGTCGCCGCCGATGACGTGGCGGTACCAGACGTAGGCCTCGGGGTTGATCGGCTCACCGACCGAGCCCAGGATCCGCAGCGAGGACATGTCGAACCCGTCGGGGACGTCGTGGCCCTGCTTCATGAAGGACCGGATCGCGGTCGGGGCGGTGTAGAAGATCGAGACCTTGTTGTCCTGGATGATCTTCCACCAGCGACCCGGCTCGGGGGAGTCCGGCGTGCCCTCGTAGAGGACCTGCGTCACGCCGTTGGCCAGCGGCCCGTAGACGATGTAGGAGTGGCCGGTGACCCAGCCGATGTCCGCCGTACACCAGTAGACGTCGTCGTCCTTGAGGTCGAAGACGGCGTGGTGGGTGAACGCGGCCTGGGTCAGGTAGCCGCCGGTGGTGTGCAGGATGCCCTTGGGCTTGCCGGTGGTGCCGGAGGTGTACATGACGTAGAGCGGGTGCTCGGCGTCGAAGGCCTCCGGGGTGTGCTGGTCCGAGGCGCCGTCGACGGCGTCGTGCCACCACACGTCGACGGAGTCGTCCCACGCGACCTCCTGTCCGGTACGCCGGACCACGAGCACCTTCTCGACCACATCGGTCTTGGTGCGGGCCTCGTCCACGGCCGGCTTCAGCGCGGCCGCCGACCCGCGGCGGTAGCCGCCGTCGGAGGTCACGACCACCTTCGCCTGGCAGTCGTCGAGCCGGGAGGCCAGGGCGTCGGCGGAGAACCCGCCGAAGACCACCGTGTGGGGAGCGCCGATGCGGGCGCAGGCCAGCATCGTGATCACGGCCTCGGGGATCATCGGCATGTAGATCGCGACCCGGTCACCGGTCGCCACACCGAGCGCGGTGAGCGCGTTGGCGGCCTTGGACACCTCCCGCTGCAGGTCGGCGTAGGTCAGGTCCCGGGTGTCGCCCTCGGGCTCGCCGACCCAGTGGATCGCGACCTTGTCGCCGCGACCGGCCTCGACGTGCCGGTCCACGCAGTTGTACGCCGCGTTCAGCCTCCCGCCCGTGAACCACTTGTAGAACGGCGGGTTGTCGTCGTCGAGGACCCGGTCCCACTTCGTGTCCCAGGTCAGCCGCTCGGCCGCGGCGGCCCAGTAGCCCTCCCGGTCGGCGGCCGCGGCGTCGTACGCGTCGGGCTTCACGTTGGCGTTCGCCGCCAGCTCGGCCGGCGGCTCGAAGCGTCGGTCTTCCTTCAGCAGGTTCGCGAGGGTCTCGCTGTCGCTCACGGTCATCTCTCCTGGTTCGCGGTGGATCGCGGTGTGCCTCTGCTCACAGTAGGCACTCGGGCCAGTGTCCCGGCAAGGGGTTGCAACACGGTTGCGTTCCCCTGCCGGGACACCTCGGTGGTGGGGGTGCTCAGGCGGTCGATCAGCCGAAGGTCGTGGGCAGGATCGGGCGGTTGAAGGTCGATGCGGTGACGCCGGCGAAGGACGCGTACCAGGCGGCCACGGCGGTGCCGAGGCCGAACCAGCCGCCGACCTTGACCAGGCCCTTGGCGGCCTCGAGGTCGCCGAAGGCGAGCAGGAAGAAGGTGATCGTCAGCAGGATGAACACCAGGGCGACGGCGTGGTTCCCGGTGCCGAGCGAGGCCACCAGCATGTAGGCGGTGAAGATGCCCCAGGCCAGGAGGAACAGCCCGACCCCCTTGCCGACATCGCCCTCGGCGACGCCGGACAGGTCGGTGTGGCCGGTGAGGTACCAGAACGAGATCCAGAAGGCGCCGTACGACGTGAACGCCGTCGCGCCGAAGGTGTTGCCCTTGGCGAACTCCCACATGCCGGCCAGGATCTGCGCGATGCCGCCGTAGGCCAGCGCGAGGCCGAAGACGACCGGCTCGGCCTTGAACAGGCCGGTGTTCATGAAGCTCAGGACGAACGTGGTGAGCGCGAACGCCGCCAGCCCGAGGGGGGCCGGGTCGGCGAGGTGGGCGCCCCGGGCGACCGGCGTGGTCGCGGGCATCTCAGACATCTCGACTCCTTTGATCGGTGCCGGCGGGGGTGCGGTGTCGCTGGCCGGTGATCCGACGCTAGGGATGATGTGACCGCGCTCACAGAGGGTCGGGGCCGTGGCTCGGCGGGCGGCGCCGATCCTGCGCCGACCGCGCGAGCGCGCTGCGCCGAGCGGTCGATCCCGCACGACGAACGGCACGCGAGTTCTGGCTTGTGGTCAGCCGAAACCCTGGCTTCGGCTGACCACAAGCCAGAACTCGCGGGAGAGAGAGGGGGGTCAGTCGGCGCCGCGGGCCCGGAAGCCGCCCCGGTCCACCGCGATCGCCTCGGGGGTGTGCAGGCGGACCAGGGTGCGGGCGACGTGGGCGGGCCGCGTGTGGCGGGTGGCGAGGGAGACACCGACCATCACCGCGAAGGCCAGCGGGACCGTGCAGAGGGCGGGCTGGGCGAGGACGTCGGCGAGGAAGCCGTGGGCGTGGACCCCGACGGTCGCGGCCACCACGGCCGCGGTCGACAGGCCGCCGCCGACGGCGAGGCCGGCGATCGCGCCGCGGGCGGTCAGGCCGCGCCACCAGATGCCGAGCAGCAGCAGCGGGCAGAAGGTCGAGGCCGACACCGCGAACGCCAGCTCCACGGCATGCGCGACGGCGAGGCCGGAGCTGGCCGCGGTCAGGACCAGCGCGCCGACCGTCGCGAGCACCGCTCCCACGCGGAACGCCGGCACGGCACCGATCCGGCGCCCGATCAGGTCCTGCCCGACCACGCCAGCGATCGACACGATCAGGCCCGAGGACGTCGACAGGAACGCCGCGAAGGCGCCCGCCGCCAGCACCGCGGTCAGTACGTCGCCGAGCTCGCCGCCGACGATCGTGCGGGGCAGGCCGAGGATGAGCGAGTCGGTGTTGCCGATCCCGCTGCCCAGGTACCCGCGCGCGAGGGCGGCGTACACCGGCGGGAGGACGTAGAAGCAGCTGAGCAGGCCGATCACCGCGATCGTCGTACGGCGTGCGGTGCGGCCGTCGTTGTTCGTGTAGAACCGCACGACCACGTGCGGCAGGCCCATGGTGCCGAGGAACGTCGCCGCGATCAGCGAGTAGGTCAGGTAGAGGGTGTGGTGGCCGGCGGTCCAGTCGGTCGCCCAGTCGGCGCCGTGGATCCGGCGTACCGCCCCTGCCGTGCCGCCGCCCCTCAGCACCAGGAACACCGCGAGAGGGACCAGCAGGGCGGTGAGCTTCACCCAGTACTGGACGGCCTGGACCAGGGTGATCGAGCGCATGCCGCCCGCCGCCACCGAGAGCAGTACGACGACGCCGACCGCCGCGGCCCCGACCCAGGTGGGGGCGCCGGTCAGGATCCGCACGGTCAGGCCGGCGCCGCGCAACTGCGGCACCAGGTAGAGCACGCCGATCAGCACGACCAGCACGCTCGACACCGCCCGCGCGCGGGACGACTCCAGCCGGAACTCCGCGAAGTCCGGCACCGTGTAGGCCCGCGACCGGCGCAGCGGCGCGGCGACGAAGAGCAGCAGGACCAGGTAGCCGGCCGTCCACCCGACGGGGTACCAGAGCATGTCCGGGCCGCGCGCCGCGATCAGCCCGGCCACGCCGAGGAAGGAGGCGGCGGAGAGATACTCGCCGCTGATCGCGGCGGCGTTCACTGTCGGGCCGACGGTGCGCGAGGCGACGTAGAAGTCGCTGGTGGTGCGCGAGATCCGCAGCCCGAACGCGCCGACGGTGAGGGTGAGCACCGCGACCGCGGTGATCGCGGCGACGCTGAGCGTGCCGCTCACCGGTCGCTCCAGGGCGGCTCCTGCGCGACCAGCTCCCCGAACGAGCGCTCGTTGAGCTCGGCCCGCCGCACATAGAGGACGGCGAGCGCCACCAGCACCGGGTAGCAGCCGGCACCCAGCACCACCCACTGCAGCGGTACGCCGAGCACCCGGTGCGCCGCGAGGCCGGGCCACGCCGCCACGACCAGCGGCAGCGAGCCGATGGTGAGCAGCAGCAGCGCGAGCACGCCGAGCGCGAGCCGCAGCTGGCTGCGCATCAGGGAGCGGATGTAGATGTCGCCGACCACGGTCTGCGCGTCGATCTCGGCCACCACGGTGCTCCGCCGCGGACGGCCCCGCCGCGGCCCGGTCACCCGGACCCGGGCCTGGTTCACTGGTTCACCCCTCGCCCCGGCGGGTGCGGCGCAGCTGCTCGCGCAGCGCGGGGGTGAGCCGGCGGGAGACGGGGAGCTCGCGGTCGCCGACCCGCACGGTGAGCCGGCCGGCGGTCTCGTGGATGGCGTCGACGTGCGGCAGGGCCACGAGGAACGAGCGGTGGATCCGCACGAAGCCGTGGTCGCGCCACCTCTCCTCGAGGGCGCTGATCGGCAGCCGCACCAGGTGCGACCCGGTCGCGGTGTGCAGCCGGCTGTAGTCGCCCTGCACCTCCACGAAGAGCACGTCGGCGCGCTGCACGAAGCGGGTCACGCCGCCGAGCTCGACCGCGATCGCGTCGTCCGCCGGGCGGGAAGGGACGGGATCGGGACCGGCCGGGCGCTCGAGGATCCGGCGTACCGCCTCCCGCAGCCGCTCGGTCCGCACCGGCTTGAGCAGGTAGTCGACCGCGTGCAGGTCGAAGGCGTCCACGGCGTGCTCGGCGTGGGCCGTCACGAACACGATCGCGGGCGGCGTCGGTGCCCGCCCGATGACAGCGGCGAGGTCCAGCCCGGACAGCCCCGGCATGGCGACGTCCAGGAACACCGCGTCGTACGCCGCCGACCGCAGCTCGGCCACGGCGTCGGTCGCCACGTTGCAGCCGGTCACGGAGTCGACCCGCTCGTCGCCGGAGAGCAGGTAGACCAGCTCGTCCAGCGCCGGCCTCTCGTCGTCGACCACCAGGACCCTCACGGACGCACCCCCGCGGCGTACTTGGGGACCCGGACGATCACCTTCGTGCCGGCGCCGGGCGCGGTCTCGACCACGAGGCCGTAGTCGTCGCCGAAGCTGGAGCGCAGCCGCTCGTCGACGTTGGCGAGCCCGACGGAGTCCAGGGACACGTCGCCCGCGAGCACCCGGCGGATCCGCTCGGGGTCCTCGCCGACCCCGTCGTCCTCGATGGTGATGACGGCCTCGCGGTCCAGGTCGCGGGCCTGGATCGTGACCGACCCGCCCTCGGGCTTGCCGGCGATGCCGTGCCGCACGGCGTTCTCGACCAGCGGCTGCAGCGACAGCACGGGGATGACCACGGGCAGCACCTCGGGAGCGATCTGCAGGGTGACCTCGAGCCGGGAGCCGAACCGCGCCTGCTCGAGCACCAGGTAGCGCTGGATCGACTGCAGCTCCTCCTCCAGCGTCGTGTAGTCGCCGAGCTGGCGGAAGGAGTAGCGGGTGAAGTCGGCGAAGTCGACCAGCAGGTCGCGCGCCCGGTCCGGGTCGGTGCGGACGAAGGACGCGATCGCGGTGAGCGAGTTGTAGATGAAGTGCGGCGAGATCTGGGCGCGCAGGGCCCGCACCTCGGCGGCCATCAGCCGCTGCCGCGAGCTCTCCAGCTCGCCGAGCTCGAGCTGCCCCGACACCCAGCGCGCGACCTCAGTGGCGGCGCGGACCCGGCTCGCCGAGGCACTCGCGCAGAAGACCTGCAGCGTCCCGACCACGCGCTCCTCGACGACCAGCGGCGCCAGGATCGCCTCCCGCAGCGGGCACTGCGGGTCGCCGCAGTCGAAGCGGCCGTGCGGCACCACGGTCGTGCCGCCGTACGCCGCCGCCTCGTCGGCCAGCCCGGCGGCGTACCTGGCGTGCGTGGGGCGCTCGCCGTCCCAGGCCAGCATCCGGCTGAGGTCGGTGACCGCGACCGCGGGCGCGGACAGCAGGGCGCGCATGTGCCGGGCTGACTGCTCGGCGCTGGCCTCGGTCAGGCCGCCGCGCAGCGCTCCCGTCATCAGGGACGCGGTGTGCAGGGTGCGGAACGTGGCGCGATCGGCCTGGCTGCCGAGCTGCCCGCGCCTGCCGAACACCCCGTCTCCTTCCGTTGCCAGTGGCCCCGGTCACAGTATCGGCGCACTAGGGTCGGACCGTGGCGTACGACGGTCGCGGCTCGGCGTGGGAGCGCTATCGACCGCCGGGCCGGCGCCGGCCTGAGACCGACGTACAGCCCTATGACCCGCCCGAGCACCCGGCGCCCGCCCCCGGGCGCCGCCCGCGGCCGCGCCGCCGGGCCGC
>NZ_BAAHAB010000025.1:0-662 GCF_054777895.1 Nocardioides ultimimeridianus
TTGGCTTCATGATCCAAAATGAAGAAAGTGATGACACATGGTCCATCTTCTTTGAATACTTAAAAGAACGCGGTCTACAGGGGACAGAACTCATCATTTCTGATGCCCATAAAGGCCTAGTGTCTGCAATTCGTAAGTCATTTACCAACGCAAGTTGGCAGAGATGCCAGGTCCATTTTTTAAGAAACATCTTCAGTTCCATTCCAAAAAAGAATTCAAAACCGTTTAGAGAAGCAGTAAAAGCGATCTTTAAGTTTACGGATATTGAACTCGCTCGAACAGCTAAGAATGCTTTAGTCGGTGAATATATCGACCAGTCTAAATATACAAAAGCTTGCGAAACATTGGATAATGGCTTCGAAGATGCCTTTCAATACACGGTTATCGGAAATGGTCACAATCGGCTAAAAAGCACCAACCTTCTTGAACGACTGAACCAGGAAGTCCGCAGAAGAGAAAAGATTATTCGGATTTTTCCCAACCGAACGTCTGCCAATCGATTAATTGGAGCTGTCCTTATGGACCTTCATGACGAATGGCTCAGTTCTACAAGAAAATATATTAAGTTTGATCAATGAGAGACCGGTAAAACATTGTATAGTATTTTACACAGGATTATGGACTTGACTATATTCTCACAATAGCATTTAATAATAAATATA
>NZ_BAAHAB010000026.1:0-942 GCF_054777895.1 Nocardioides ultimimeridianus
ACGCCGCCCGCGCCCACGCCGTGGCCGAGCAGGCGGCGCGACTGCGCCGCGACGCCGAGATGGCCGCTGCCGTCCAGGCGGCCGAGCGCCTCGCCGCCGAGCAGGCCGCGAGCATGGCCAGCCAGGCGCGCGAGGAGGCCGACCGGCTCGCCCGCCAGCAGGCAGAGACAGCTGCCGAGGCCCACCAGGCCCGGATCGAGGCCGAGACACTCGCCCACGCCGCCGCCGAGGCACGCGCCGCCGCCGAGAAGGCCGCGCACGAGCGGGCCGAGCTCGCCGGTGCCGAGGCCGCACGCCGCGAGCAGGCCGAGCGCTTCGCCCAGGAGCAGGCCGAGCTGGCCGCGGCCGCGCACACCAAGCGTGAGCAGGCCGAACGGCACGCTTTGGAACAGGCCGAGCTCGCCGCGCAGGCGGCACAGGCCCGCCAGCTCGCCGAGAGCCAGGCGCAGGAGTTCGCGGACGCTGCGAGCCGTGCGCACGAGGAGCGCACGGCCGCCGAGGACCGCGCACGGTCGTTGGCCGAGCAGGCCGCCGCGATGGCCGCCGAGCACGCCGAGTTCGCGCGGAACATGCTCGAGGCCCGCGAGGCCGCCGAGCGGAGCTCGGCGGAGATCGCCGCCGCCCGCACGCTCGCCGAGGAGGCCGCACGCCAGCAGGCCGCGCTCGCGCTGGCCGCGCACGAGGCCTCGACCGCCGCCGAGGAGCGGGCCCTGATGCTCGCCGAGCAGGCGGCGGCCAGCGCCGAGGAGCACGGCGTACGGACCCGCAAGGCCACCGAGGAGCGGGAGGCCGCCGAGGCCGCCGCCGCGGAGCACGCCCGACTCGCCGAGGAGGCGCACACCGCCCGTGCGGCCGCCGAGGAGGCCGCACGCCAGCAGGCCGCGCTCGCGCTGGCCGCGCACGAGGCCTCGACCGCCGCCGAGGAGCGGGCCCTGATGCTCG
>NZ_BAAHAB010000026.1:1011-105480 GCF_054777895.1 Nocardioides ultimimeridianus
GCGCGCCAGCACCGCCGCCGCCAAGGCGGAGGAGCACGGCGCGGCCCGCGCCGCCGCGGACGAGTCCGCGGCCAACCAGGCCCGCCTCGCCGAGGAGGCCCACGAGGCACGGCGGCTGGCCGAGGTCGCCGCCCGCGAGCAGCTCGACCTGGCCCGCGAAGCGCAGGCGGCCGCCGCTGCCGCGCACCAGTCCGCCGCTGCCCTCGCCGAGGAGCAGAAGGCGACGACGGCAGCGCTGGTCGCTGCCGAGGAGATCGCCACCGAGGCCAACCAGGCCCGTGCCGACGCCGAGCGCCGCGCCGTCGAGGCGCTGGGCCAGCTCGAGCAGTCCGCCGCCGCGCACCAGTCGGCCCTGTCCGCACTGCAGACCGAGCTGCTCGAGGCACAGCAGCAGCTGCTCGAGGCCTCGCGGGGCCGTGTCGAGGCAGAGCAGGCCGCCGCCGCTCAGGCGCAGGCCCGCGCCGAGGCCGAGGCCCGCGCCGCCGAGCTCGTCATCGCCCACCAGCGGGGTCTCGAGGAGGCGCAGGCGCAGGCCGCGGCCCGCGCCGAGGCCGAGGCCCGCGCCGAGCAGAGCGCCGAGGAGGCCGCCGCCGCGAAGGCGGAGGCCGAACGGATCACCAGCGAGCACGCCCGGGCCCGCGCGGACGCCGAGGCGCTCGCGGCGCAGCTCGCGCAGGAGGCCTACGACGCCAAGCAGGCCGCCGAGGCCACCACGGCCGAGCACTCGCAGGCCCGCGCCGAGGCCGAGGCCCGCGCCGAGCAGCTCGCCGCCGAGGCCACCGCAGCCAAGCAGGCCGCGGAGGCCACCACCGCCGAACACGCCCAGGCCCGCGCGGAAGCCGAGGCCCGCGCCGAGCAGCTCGCCGCCGAGGCCACCGCAGCCAAGCAGGCCGCAGAGGCCACCACCGCCGAACACGCCCAGGCCCGCGCCGAGGCCGAGGCCCGCGCCGAGCAGCTCGCCGCCGAGGCAACCGCAGCCAAGCAGGCCGCAGAGGCCACCACCGCCGAACACGCCCAGGCCCGGGCCGAAGCCGAGGCCCGCGCCGAGCAGCTCGCCGCCGAGGCAGAAGCCGCCCGCACCTCCGCCGAGGCCACCACCGCCGAGCACGCCCAAGCCCGCGCCGAGGCCGAGGCCCGCGCCGAGCAACTCGCCGCCGAGGCTGCCGCCGCCAAGGCGGCCGCCGAGCAGGCCGCCACCGACCAGCAGGAGGCCACCCGGATCGCCAACGCGCGCACCGCCGACCTCTCCGACGCCCACCTGCGCAGCCTGGCGGACCTGAAGTCGCAGACCAGCGCCCGCGAGGACGCCGAGGCCCGCGCGGCAGCACTCGCCGAAGAGGCCACCCGGGCCCGCGAGGAGGCCGAGGCCCGCGCCGCTGAGCAGGCCCGCGCCCGCGCCGAGGCGGAGGCCCGTGCCGAGGCACTCGCCGCCGAGGTCGCGCTCGCCCGGGAGGAGCTCGCCAGCCGCACCGCGAGCGCTCCGGCCGTGAGCGAGGAGCCCGAGGTCTCCACCGAGCCCGAGGTAGCCGAGCCCGAGGTAGCAGCGGTCGAGGAGCCGGTCGCCGAAGCGCCGGTCGCCGAAGCGCCGGCCGCCGAGGAGCACGCAGAGGAGCCGCAGGCCGAGGAGCCGCCCGCTGCGGCGCCCACCGACGAGGGTCTTCCGATCGAGGACGTCTTCACCAAGTGGCAGGCGTCGCGGTCCGAGGCTCCGGCCCCGCTCGAGCCCGACGTACCGCCCGCTGCGGTGGAGGAGGGCTCGGTCGTCGACCGCTGGCGCAACCTCGCCGCGCTGCGCAACGACGCCGACGCCGAGCAGGAGATCGAGGACACCGAGCCCGTCGCCGAGGAGGAGGCCGCCGCCCCCACCGCGGCGGAGGCCGACCGGCCGGAGGCGTCCGAGTCGCCCGAGTCGGCGAAGCCCGCCGGCGCGGCGGAGGACCTCTTCGGCCGTTGGCAGGCCGCCCGTACCGCACCGGTCGCGCCGGCGACCGGCGAGGGTTCCGTGATCGACCGCTGGCGCGCGCTCGCCGGAGGCGCGGAGGTCGCGGCGGCAGCCGAGGCCGAGCAGCCCGCGGAGCCCGCCGAGCAGCCGGCCGCCGAGGCCGCGCCCGAGCCTCTCGAGACCGAGGTCGCCGCCACCGAGGTCCCCGAGCAGCTGGCCGCGCCGGAGCCCGAGCCCGAGGCGGAGACCGACCAGGTCGAGGCGGAGGTCGCCGACACCGAGGAAGCCCCCGAGGAGCCGGTCGCCGAGGCGGTGGCGGAGCCCGAGGCGCTGCCCGTCGTCGACCAGGACGCCCCGGAGGTCGCCGACGAGGAGGACGAGGACCTGTCCGCGTCCCTCGCACCCACGACCAGCCTGCTCGAGCGCTGGCGCGCCCGGTCGGCCGCGGCCGCCCAGGAGCTCGAGGACGAGGACCTGGCCGACGAGCCGGTTCAGGACGAGCAGGCCCAGCAGGCCGAGGAGCAGGACGTCGCGCTCCACCCCGCGACCACCGAGCTGCCCGTCGTCGAGGCTCCCGCCGAGCCGGCCGCCGCCGCGCCGGTCGAGACCGAGACCGAGCCCGACGTCGAGCCCGAGCCGGAGCCCGAGCCCGAGCCCGAGCCGGAGCAGGAGCCGGAGCCTGAGACCGACCACGAGGCCGAGCCGGAGTCGGAGCCCGAGCCGGCACCCCGGGTCGCCGCCGCGGTCGTGGCCGGCGGCGCGCGCCAGCCGTTCCACGCCAAGCGGGGCACCTCCAGCCTGGCCCCCGTCGCGATCATCGTGGCCCTCGGCTGTGCCGCGGTCGTCGCGCGGATGGCCTTCACGCACACGCTGCGCACCGACATCCCGCTGGCGGCCACGCTGTCCGCGGTGACCGCGGTACTGCTCGCCTACGCCCTGCGCGCGAACAACTCCTCGCGCAGCGTGGACATCGACGAGGCCGGCATGCTCAAGGTCACCGTCGGCGAGATGAACAGCCGCTTCGACCTCACCAGCCCGAACACCCAGATCGAGCAGGAGGGCTCTCCCGGCGACCGCGGATGGAAGATCAAGGTCCTGCGCAAGAGCATGGCCCCGGTGACCATCGACGCGAAGGTCGTCGACCCGACCACGTTCATGGAGGCGCTGCGCCAATGGCGACCGGACCTGTAGACGCGCAGCCGGACGCGCTGCGCAACGAGTACGACGCTCTCGTACGACGCCACGCCCAGACCCAGGCCGAGCTCGAGCAGGCCCAGGCCGAGCTCGCCGACGCCCGGCTGCGGATCGCCGCCCTCGAGGCGCGTGCCGCCGCGGCCGAGGGCCCGCTGTCCATCTTCGAGGGCGGCTCCGACCCGGGCGGACGGCTGACCGGGGACGGCAGCGACCCGCGCGTGCTGTCCTTCGTGCTCGGCGCCACGGCGGTGGTCTCCGGGATGGTCGCGGTGCTGGCGCTGCTCAACGGCACGCTGATGACCCCGTTCGGCCTGCTGATCGCGGCGCTGACCGCCGTACTGGCGTGGGCGGCCCTGCGCACCAAGGTCGAGCCGATCGAGGTGAGCATCGTGCGCGGGCTGGTGTACGTGAAGAAGGGCGAGACCAGCTACCGCTTCGACGTGCGCAGCGCGTCGACCGAGGTCGAGCAGCACGGCACGCCCGGTGAGCCCGGCTGGGAGCTGCGCTTCGCGCGCAAGGGCATGGACCCGTTCGTGATCGACGCGAGCATGGTCGAGCCGGTCTCGTTCATGGCCGAGCTGCGCCAGTGGCGCTCCACGCTCTGACCCTCAGCTGAGCGCGTCGCGCAGCCGCTGCGCGATGACGGTCACGGCGGCACCGCAGCTCGGCACCACGAGCATGTTGAGGAAGCCGTGGATCTGGTCGGGGAACCGCTGCAGCTCCACCGGGTGGCCGGCGTCGGCCAGCAGCCGCGCGTAGGCCTCGCCCTCGTCGCGCAGCGGGTCGAAGCCCGCCGTGACGACGTACGCCGGCGCGAGCCCGGCCGGGAGCTCGGCCCGCACCAGGCTGATCCGCTCGTCGAGCAGGTCCGCGCGATCCGGCGTGTAGCAGGCGTCGGCGCGGTCCATGAACTCCTGGGTGAGGTAGAAGCCCTCGTTGAAGGTGCGCGCGCTCGCGCCCGGGTGCGGCCCGTCGGCCACCGGGTAGACCAGCAGCTGGAACGCCACCGGCAGCCCGTCGCGTGCGGCCGCGATGGCGATCCACCCGGCGAGGTTGCCCCCCGCCGAGTCACCGCCGACGGCGATCCGCGCGGGGTCGGCGCCGAGCTCGGCGGCGCGGGCGTGCACGTCGCGGAAGGCGGCGTACGCATCGTCGTGGGCCGCGGGGAAGGGGTGCTCGGGCGCCAGTCGGTAGCTCACCGACAGCACCGGTACGCCGGACCGCTCGGCCAACGCGCGGCACGGCGCGTCGTGGGTGTCGACGTCGCCCTCGATGAACCCGCCACCGTGGACGAACACCAGCAGCGGACCCGGCTCCCCGTTCGCCGTGAGGGGCACGGTGGGCCGGTAGTGCCGCGCGGGGCGGCCCGCGATCTCCAGGTCGCGCACGGCCCCGATCGGCTGTCGGCCGCCGGCGATCGCGGAGTCGCGCCGGGTGCCTGCCCGAACCTCCTCGATCGGCGCCTCCTCGCCGCGCCGCCGCAGCACCTTCTGCGCGGCCAGCATCAGCTGCAGATCGGCAGCCAGGGTCTGGCCGTCGATCACGGTGCGGCCACCGCTGACGGCCCGCTGCAGGGGCGCGGGCAGGGAGGTCAGGACCCGCAGCGCGGTCCCCTCGACGGTCGATCGCAGGTTCACGCCGGGCAGCCTACGCAGGCCACCACGCGGATCACCCGCCGTTCACCGTGCAGTGGGAGGATCGACGCATGACGACCGAAGCCCAGTCCGCCGTCGCCGCCCCGGACTCCGACGACCTCGGCAGCCCCGCCGACCAGCCGCTCGACAAGGGCGCGCCGGACCCGGCGGCGTACGTCCCTGACCCGGCGCTGGTGGACTCGATCGCCGCCGTCGGCAACCGCTTCCTGGACCGCGAGCTGTCCTGGCTGCGGTTCAACGAGCGGGTCCTGGAGATGGCCGAGGACGACTCGCTGCCGCTGCTGGAGCGCGCGCGGTTCCTCGCGATCTTCACCAGCAACCTCGACGAGTTCTTCATGGTGCGCGTGGCCGGCCTGAAGCGGCGGATCGCGACCGGCCTGGCCGTCCGCGCGGCGAGCGGCTTCCTGCCGCGCGAGGTGCTGGAGATGATCTGGCGGCGTACCGGCGAGCTGAGCCAGCGGCAGGCCGCGGTGTTCCGCGACCAGATCATCCCCGCGCTCGAGGCCGCCGACATCCAACTGGTGCGCTGGGCCGACCTGGACCGCGACGAGCAGAAGACCTGCAAGAAGCTGTTCAAGGACCGCATCTTCCCGGTGCTGACCCCGCTCGCCGTCGACCCGGCCCACCCCTTCCCCTACATCTCCGGGCTGTCGCTCAACCTCGCGGTCGTGCTGCGCAACCCGAAGACCGGCAAGGAGCTGTTCGCTCGGGTGAAGGTGCCCAGCAACTTCGAGCGGTTCGTCCCCGTGGGCAACTCGCGGTTCGTGCCGCTCGAGGACGTCATCGGCGCCCACCTGCGCCGTCTCTTCCCCGGGATGGAGGTCCTGGAGGCCCACACCTTCCGCGTCACCCGCAACGAGGACCTCGAGGTCGAGGAGGACGACGCGGAGAACCTGCTGGCCGCCCTGGAGAAGGAGCTGCTCCGCCGGCGCTTCGGGCCCCCGGTCCGCCTCGAGGTCGAGGAGTCCATCGCGCCGACGGTGCTCGACCTCCTCGTCTCCGAGCTCGACATCTCCGAGCAGGAGGTCTTCAAGGTCCCCGGCCCGCTGGACCTGCGCGGCCTGCACGGCCTCGCGGACCTGCCCCGCGAGGAGCTGAAGTTCCCCTCGTTCCTGCCCTCCACGAACCCGCTGCTCGCCGACTTCGAGTCCTCGGCACCGGTCGACATCTTCAAGGCGGTACGCCGCCACGACGTACTGCTGCACCACCCCTACGACTCCTTCGCCACCTCGGTGCAGCGCTTCATCGAGCAGGCGGCGGCCGACCCGCACGTGCTGGCGATCAAGCAGACGCTCTACCGCACCTCCGGCGACTCCCCCATCATCGATGCCCTCATCGACGCCGCCGAGGCCGGCAAGGAGGTGCTGGTCCTGGTCGAGATCAAGGCCCGCTTCGACGAGCAGGCCAACATCCGCTGGGCCCGCAAGCTCGAGCAGGCCGGCTGCCACGTCGTCTACGGGCTGGTCGGCCTCAAGACCCACTGCAAGCTCGCCATGGTGGTCCGCAACGAGCCCGACGGCATCCGTCGCTACACCCACATCGGCACGGGCAACTACAACCCCAAGACCTCCCGCATGTACGAGGACCTCGGCCTGCTGACCACCAACGAGGCCATCGGCGAGGACGTCGCCCACCTGTTCAACAACCTGTCCGGGTGGTCGCGCAACGCCCAGTACGAGGAGCTCCTGGTGGCTCCCGACTCGGTGCGCTCGGGCCTGATCGACCAGATCTACAACGAGATCGGCCTGCACCGGGCCGGGCTGCCGGCCGGGATCCGGATCAAGGCCAACTCCGTGGTCGACGAGGAGATCGTCGACGCGCTCTACCTGGCCTCCCGCGAGGGTGTCTCGGTGGAGCTCCTGGTGCGCGGGATCTGCGCGCTCCGGCCCGGCGTCGAGGGCCTGAGCGAGAACATCAGGGTCCGGTCCGTCCTGGGCCGGTTCCTCGAGCACAGCCGCGTGTTCGCGTTCCAGAACGGCGGGGACCCGACCTATTGGCTGGGCTCGGCGGACATGATGCACCGCAACCTGGACCGCCGGGTGGAGGTGCTGGTGCGGGTGCCGGACCAGGAGTGCAAGAACGAGGTCGCGTCCCTGCTGGACCTCGCCTTCGCGCCCACCACGCAGGCCTGGGAGCTCGGGGTGGACGGCCAGTGGACGCTCAACGACGGCACCGTGCACCTGCAGGAGACCCTGATCGGCCAGCAGCGAAAGCGTTTCCGCGCTTAATTGCGCGAGCGCGTCTCCGGCGCCGTCGGCGGTCAATACAGATCCGCTGTCAACTGCGGCGAGGATTCCGCCGACGGCGCCTCCCGCCGCGCTGCCGCGCGTCGCGGGTTGCGCGCCGAGATCGTTCACCCCCTAGCATGTTCGCGTTCGCCTCCCCCTCTACAGGAGTCCACGTGGGATTGCGCCTACGACCGGTCGATACGTCCTTCTTCGACCTGTTCACCCAGTCCGCCCAGCACCTCGTCGTCGGGGCGGGCCTGCTCGCCGAGATGCTGTCCGAGAACGCCGGGACCGCGGACCGCGAGGCCGTCGCCGAGCGCATGCGGGCGGCCGAGCACATGGCCGATGAGACCACGCACTCGATCGTCAAGAAGGTCAACAGCACCTTCGTGACGCCCTTCGACCGCGAGGACCTCTACTCGTTGGGCTCCGGGCTCGACGACGTCATGGACATGATGGACGAGGCCGTCGACCTGATCCTGCTCTACGAGGTCGTCACCTTCCCGGCCGAGCTGTCGGCCCAGGTCGACGTCCTCCAGCGTTGCGCCGAGCTCACCGCGGCCGCGATGCCGCGACTGAAGGGCATGAAGGACCTCGAGGACTACTGGATCGAGGTCAACCGGCTGGAGAACGAGGGCGACCGCAACCACCGGCGTACCCTCGCCAAGCTGTTCAACGGCGACTACAAGACCATCGAGGTCCTCAAGCTCAAGGACATCGTGGAGTCGCTCGAGGCAGCCATCGACGCCTTCGAGCGGGTCGCCAACATCGTCGAGCAGATCGCGGTCAAGGAGGGCTGAGGGCTCCCGCCCCGGCTCACCCAGGCAGGCATTCAGTGACCCTCACCCTCGCGATCGTCATCGCGGTCGTCGTCATCGCGCTCGCGTTCGACTACACCAACGGGTTCCACGACGCGGCGAACGCGATCGCCACGTCGGTCTCCACCCGCGCCCTCACTCCCCGCATCGCGCTGACCCTCGCGGCGGTCATGAACTTCGTCGGCGCGCTGCTCGGCCAGAAGGTCGCGCACACCGTCAGCGACGTGATCGTGCCGCCTAAGGACAACCACGGGCTCATCATCGTGATGGCGGCACTGCTCGGCGCGATCACCTGGAACCTGATCACCTGGTACTTCGGGCTCCCGTCGTCCTCCAGCCACGCGCTGATCGGCGGCCTGGTCGGCGCCGGTGCGGCCGGCGGAGCGACCGTGCACTGGTCGATCATCTGGGACAAGGTCGTCACCCCGATGGTGCTCTCGCCGCTGGTCGGCCTGGTGGGCGCCTTCCTCGTGATGACGGCGATCCTGTGGATCTTCCGCAAGCGCAACCAGCACCGGGTGCACCGCGGGTTCCGCGGGATGCAGACCATCTCGGCCGCGGCGCTGGCCCTGGGGCACGGCCTGCAGGACGCGCAGAAGACGATGGGCGTGATCCTGCTGGTCCTGGTCACCGCCTATCCCGCGCACTACGACCCCAAGCACCTGCCGCTGTGGGTGGTCATCGGCGCCGCGGGCGCGATCTCGCTGGGCACCTACTCCGGCGGCTGGCGGATCATGCGCACCCTGGGCCGCAAGATCATCCACCTCGACCCGGCACGCGGGTTCGCGGCCGAGTCGGTCGGCGCGACGGTGCTCTACACCACGGCGTACGCCTTCCAGGCCCCGATCTCGACCACCCACGTGATCACCTCCGCGGTGATGGGTGCGGGCGCCACCAAGCGCTTCTCGGCCGTGCGGTGGGGCATGGCCAAGACGATCCTGGTCGCCTGGGTGGTCACCCTGCCGGCCGCCGCGGCTGTCGCGTTCGTGGCCTACGGGGTCGTGCACCTGCTCGTCCCGGCCTGATTCCCCGCGAGTTCAGGCCTCGGGTCGACCGAGACCCTTGTTTCGGTCGACCCGAAGCCTGAACTCGCGCTAGACGGTGAGGGAGTAGCCCCGCCCGCGGATCCGGCGTACGTCGGCGGCACCGCCGAGCCGGCCGCGCAGCCGGGTCACGTGCATGGCGATCGTGTTGCCGCTGGCCCTGCCGGTCCCCCACAGGGCGGTGCGCAGCTCGTCGTCGCTGACGACCCCGGGCGCGCGCAGCATCAGCTCGCGCAGCAGCTCGAACTCCTTGAGCGGCAGGTCCGGGATCCGCTCGCCGTCGATGCGGACCGCGTAGGCGCCGGCATCCAGCTCGATCGGCCCGACCGCGAGGCGCGCGCACCCCTCCAACGGCTCCGGTGAGGCGCGCAGGGCCTCCCACAGCTCGGCCGCCGTGTACGCCGTCGGAACGATCGCGCTCGCACCGGCCTGCAGCAGCTCGCCCGCGCGGTCGGGGGCGGCTCGCTCCAGGACGGCGATGACGTACGTCGCACCGTGCCGACGGATCGCGCTGACGAACTCGGCTGCCGGGATGCCCGGGGTGCGCGGGTCGACGACGACGGCGGTGGGATGCACGCGGCCGAACTCCACGAGACCGTCGACGGTCGAGTCGGCCCACACGACGTGGACGCCGTGGCCGGCGAGCGCGTCGGTCAGCGGCTCCTGCGCGGGGAGCGGGTCGATGACGAGCAGCTGGGTGCCCGCCGTCTCCGCCCACCGGTGCAGGTAGGCGCGTGCGGAATCACCGCGCGCCGATCGACGGACACCGCCGGCCGCCGCGGCAGCTGGTGTGTCCATGGGAGTCTCGGGCTTATCCGAAGCGACCCGAGATGTAGGCCTCGGTCGCCTCGTTGTCGGGGTTGGCGAACACCTTCTTGGTCGGGTTGAACTCGACCAGGTGCCCGGGCTCGCCGGTCGCCTTGAGGTTGAAGAACCCGGTGTCGTCCGAGACCCGCGCCGCCTGCTGCATGTTGTGGGTCACGATGACGATCGTGTAGTCGTTCTTCAGCTGGTGGATGAGGTCCTCGACGGCGGCCGTGGAGATCGGGTCCAGCGCCGAGCAGGGCTCGTCCATGAGCAGGATCTCGGGCTGGACGGCGATGGCCCGCGCGATGCAGAGCCGCTGCTGCTGTCCGCCGGACAGGCCCATGCCGGGCTTGCCGAGGCGGTCCTTGACCTCCTGCCAGAGGTTCGCGCCGCGCAGGGAGCGCTCCACGATGGCGTCGGCGTCGTCCTTCTTGATCTTCTTGTTGTTCAGCCGGCTGCCCGCGAGGACGTTGTCGTAGATCGACATCGTCGGGAACGGGTTGGGGCGCTGGAAGACCATGCCGATGGTGCGACGGACGGCGACCGGGTCGACGTCGGCGCCGTACAGGTCCTGGCCGCCGATCGCGATCTTGCCCTCGACCCGCGCGCCGGGGATGACCTCGTGCATCCGGTTGAGCGACCGGAGGAAGGTCGACTTGCCGCATCCGGACGGGCCGATGAACGCGGTGACGGCGCCGGGGCGGATGGACATGTTCACACCCTCGACGGCGAGGAAGTCGCCGTAGTAGATGTTGACGTCGCTGACGTCGATGCCTGTAGCCATGTCAGTTCTCTCCTGCTCAGCGCCCGGTCTTGGGGGCGAAGATCTTGCCGATGATCCGGGCGACGAGGTTGAGCACCATCACGATGATGATGAGCACCAGCGCGGCCGCCCAGTAGCGCGGCTCGCTGAAGTTGGTCGCCAGGCAGTTCTGCCCGGCCTGCCGCTGCGCCAGCGTGCACGCCACGATGTCGGGGCTGTTGTACTGGTTGATGATGTACGTCGGCAGCGTCGACATCGGCTCCGAGGGCGAGAACAGCTTCCACTGCACGCTGGCGGTGTAGCCGACCGCGACCAGCAGCGGCGCCGTCTCACCGATGACACGGGCGACCGCGAGCATCACGCCGGTGACGATGCCACCGATCGAGGTCGGGATGACCACCTTCACGATGGTGCGCCACCGCGGCACGCCCAGCGCCCACGACGCCTCGCGCAGGTCGTTGGGGACCAGGCGCAGCATCTCCTCGGTGGACCGCACGACGGTCGGCGTCATCAGCAGCGCCAGCGCGATGGCGGCGGTGAAGCCCATCTGCACGGTCGGGCCGAAGATGATCCGGAACAGCGTGATCGCGAAGAGGCCCGCGACGATCGAGGGGATGCCCGTCATCACGTCGACGAACAGCGTGGTCGCCCGCGCCAACCGCGTGCCCTTGCCGTACTCGATCAGGTAGACGGCGGCCATCAGCCCCAGCGGTACGGCGATGACGGCGGCGAGCGCGGTGATCAGGCCGGTGCCGATGAGGGCCTGCGCGATCCCGCCCTTGGCGGCATCGGCGGCCGTCAGCACGGAGTGGTTCTTCATCGACGTGGTCAGGAAGGTCCACGTCAGGTGCGATCCGCCCTTGCGGATGACCAGCTCGATGATCCAGATCAGCGGCACGCAGACGACCGCGAACATCGACCAGATCACGCCGGTCACGAGCCGGTCCTTGGCGGCGCGGCCGCCCTCCAGCGCCTGCGACCAGCCGACGACGACGCCGATGCCGACGATGTCGGCCAGGATCACGACCGGCGTCCAGGAGGTGCCCCGGGCGAACACCAGCTTGAAGAGCACGGCGACCACGGCCACGACGGCGAAGACCGTCAGCGGGGCGAACCGCGGCAGCCGGGCCCGGGTCAGGGCGGGGCGGGAGATGTCGAGGGTGGTCATCGGGCGAACTTCCGCTCTCCGCGGGCAATGACCCAGCGCGCGAAGAAGTTCACGGCGAAGGTCAGTGCGAACAGGATCAGGCCGAGTGCGATGAGGGCCGACTTGCCGTTGTCGCTCGCCTCGGCCCAGTGGCCGGCGACGTACGACGCGATGGTCTGCCCCTCGTTGGAGCCGGTCAGGTTGAAGGTCAGGTTCGGGTTGAGCGCCTTGGAGACCATCAGGACGGCCATCGTCTCGCCGAGCGCGCGGCCCAGGCCGAGCATGATGCCCGCGACGATGCCGGACTTGGCGTGCGGCAGCACCGCCAGTCGGATCATCTCCCAGCGGGTGGCGCCGAGCCCGACGGCCGCCTCCTGGACCAGCGGAGGGGTCTGCTTGAAGACCTCGCGCGAGATCGCCACGATGATCGGCAGGATCATCACCGCGAGGACGAGGACGGCGGTGATGCCGACCTGCCCGGTCCCGGCGTACGGGCCCTTGAAGATGGGGATCCAGCTGGCGTGCACGCTCAGCCACTCGATCGTCGGCTTGAGGGCGGCGGCCAGGACGGTGCCACCCCACAGGCCGTAGATGATGGAGGGGACGGCGGCCAGCAGGTCGATCACGTACGCGACGGGCGTCGCGATGCGCGCCGGTGCGTAGTAGGTGATGAACAGCGCGATGGCGATCGCGAACGGCACGGCGATGAGCAGCGCGATCGCGGCGAAGAGCACGGTGCCGAAGACCAGCGGTCCGGCGAGGGCCCAGAAGCTGGACTTGCCGCCGAAGGTCTTCACCGGCTGGTTCAGGGCGGGGTCCGCGCCCACACCGGGGATGCCCTTGACGAGCAGGAACACGAAGACGGCCGCGAGGGCGACCAGGATCGTGATGCCGGCCGCGACGGCCAGACCCTTGAAGATCGCGTCGCCCTTGCCCTGCGAGCCCTGCCGGAGCAGGTTGCTGCCGGCCGGCACGGGCGGAGATTGCGTGGACACCTGGACTCCCCGGAGGTGATGGTCGGGGCGGCCCGCTGTCGAGCGGGCCGCCCCTCGGATCAGATGAGCTGGATCAGCCGATCACTTGATGGTCGCGACGATGGCCTGGGCCTTCTTCGCAACGTTCGTGGGCAGCGGGGCCGAGCCCGCGGCCGTGGCACCGGAGGTCTGGCCGGCGTCCGAGACGACGTAGCCCAGGTAGTCCTTCACCAGCGCCCCGACCTTGGCGTCCTTGTACGTCGGGCACGCGATCAGGTACGACACCAGCAGCAGCGGGTAGTCGTTCGGGTCGGTGGTGGTCCGGTTGACCTTGTAGGTCAGCTGGCCCGCCTTGGCGGCCGGGTCGAGCTTGGAGATCGACAGGTCGTGCGCGGCGCCGTCAGCGGTGGGCATGACGTACTTGCTGCCGACCTTGACCGAGACGATGCCGAACGTGCCGGCCTTCGACGCGTCGACGTAGCCGATGGAGCCGTCGGTGCCGGTGAGGGTCGTGACGACGCCCGAGGTGCCGTCGCCCGACAGGCCCGACGTGGTCGGCCAGGTCTGCGACGCCTCGTCCTTCCAGGCACCCTGGGAGGCCTGCGCGAGGTAGTCGGTGAAGTTGGCGGTGGTGCCGGAGTCGTCCGAGCGGTGGACCGGCTGGATGGTGGTGCTCGGCAGGGTCACGCCGGGGTTCTGGTCGGCGATCGCCTTGTCGTTCCAGGTGGTGATCGAGCCGTTGAAGATGTCGGCGATGGTCTTGCCGTCGAGGTTGAGCGACGAGACGCCGGAGAGGTTGAAGACCACGGCGATCGGGCTGACGTAGTCGGGGACCTCGATCGGGTCGGCGCCGCACTGCTTCTTCGCGGCGGCGTACTCGGTCGGGTCGGACAGGTAGGAGTCCGAGCCGGCGAAGGTGTAGGTGCCCTGCTCGAAGCTGGACCGACCGGTGCCGGAGCCGACCTGGTTGTAGTTGATCGTGACGCCGGAGTTCGCCTTGCCGTAGTCGGAGGCCCACTGGACCTGCGCGCTGCCCTGGGCGGTCGAACCGCCGCCGGTCAGCGACGAGGCGTTGTTGACGGCCGCCGCGGTGGTCGCGTCGGACGAGGTGGACGAGCCGGCGTCGGTGCTGTTCGAGCCACAGGCCGCCAGGGAACCAGCGAGCGCGACGGCCGCGACGCTGGGCACCAGCGTGCGACGGATCTGGGTGAGGTTCAAGACAAGGCCTCTCAGGTGGAGGGGCAGACCGCCCCCCTGCTTTCGGTCTGGACGTTGCGAAGTTAGGGAGGTCCGGTAACGCAACTGTCCGGTGTACCTGAACGGACGGTGAACAATGCACGAGCAGGGGACGCTCGACCGTGGGCCACGTCACCCCGTCGGTGAGCGGTACGCCGTGCGCGGGCGCTCCGCTCGTCAGCGACGAGTCAGACGCCGTGCCGCTCGAAGGCCACGACCTTGCCCTTGCGGGTGTGCAGGACGAGGGCCTCGGCCGGCTCCAACGGTGTGCTCAGGGTCGAGGCGCGGACCCGGCTGCTCAGCCCGAGGGCGTCGTACACCAGGGGGAGGACGGGCCGGTGGGTGCACAGCACCGCACCCTGGTCGTCGGCGAGCAGCTCCTCGACGATCCGGTCGACCCCCTTCGCCGAGGCGTCCTCCTCGCTCAGCCGGCGGCGCAGGTCGAGGTCGAAGCCGGTCGTGGCGACGTACGGCTCGACGGTCTGGACGCAGCGCGTGCTGGGCGAGCTGACCACGTGGGTGGCGTCGTACGCGGCGATGAGCGGGACGAGGCGGTCGGCCTGGACCGCGCCGGTGCGCAGCAGCGGGCGCAGCCGGTCGTCGGCGGCCCAGTGCGACCGGGCGCGTGCCGAGGCGTGCCGGAGCACCACCAGCGCGCGGGTCTTGCGCCGCACGGCCAGCGCCGCGGTGAGGGTCTCGCGGTCGTAGGCGTAGCTGAGCAGGTCCGGGGCGCGGTCGACCGGCACCCACCGGACCTGGTCGATCTCGGCGTTGGGGCGATAGCCGGACACGTCGTCGTCGCCGACCACCCGGCCGGTCCAGTAGTGGACGATCTTGGTGCGACCGCTCACCGGGTACTCCTGGTCGGGCAGCGGCGGCCCCAGCCGCACGTGCAGCCCGGTCTCCTCGGCGACCTCGCGCACCGCCGCGGCGATGCGGTGCTCGCCGCGCTCGAGCTTGCCCTTGGGGAACGACCAGTCGTCGTACTTGGGGCGGTGCACGAGCAGGACCTGACGGCCGGGCCGGAACGCGACGACGCCGGCGGCCACGACCGGGGGGCGCTGCGACGTACCGGCTGCGGGCGGGGTGCTGGCCACGGGGCTAGTCTCACCTATCGCTGTCCCTGCGAACGAGAGGCCTGCCCTGTGGAACGGCCGCGCCCTACCCGTCGGTGGATCGTCGTCGGCGTGGTCGTGGCCCTCGTCGTCGTGGCACTCGGCGTCGTGGGCTGGGTGCGGTCGCGCTCGGGCTCGGAGACCCGGCTGTCGGCGGCGATGGCGCTGGCACCCCGGACGGCGGTCCGGTTCAGCTGGACCGACTGGTCCGCCGTACGGGCCGAGGTGGGGGTCTCGGAGGCCGAGGCGTCCGACCACGTGGGGGCGTTCCTGACCAAGGCGTTCGACCACGACCTCAGCTCGACCTCGGCGCTGGACGACTCGGCCCGCGTGCTGGATGCGCGGTTCGGGGTCTCGCCGGCGAACCTGTCGTGGGAGCTGTACGCGCAGGGCACCGACGGGGCGGTCATCGTGATGGGGCTGCCCGACGACGTCACGCCGGCCGAGCTGCGGGTCACCCTGCGCGGGCTCGGCTACACCGACCCCGGCAGCGACGACGGCGTGTGGACCGCGGGCTCCGGCGGGCTCAACGCGATCGGCGACCTGACGCCCGAGCTTACGAACCTCACCGTCGACTCCGAGCATGACGTGCTGGCCGCGAGCGACTCCGCGGCGTTCCTGCGCGACTGGCGCGGCGGCCAGCGCGGATCGAAGGACGACAGCGCGGTCGCCGGCGTGGCCGCCTCGCTCGGCGCCACCCCCTCCGCCGCGGTGTACGACGGCGACTACGCCTGCCAGGCGCTCGCGATGAACCAGGCCGACCCCACCGACCAGGCCGAGGGCGCCCGACTCATCTCCGAGGCCGGCAAGATCAACCCGCTCGATGCCTTCGCGATGGCCTACGCGCCCGACGGCACCGTCGAGGTGCGGATGGCGTTCGAGAACCCCGACCAGGCCCGCACCAACGCCACCACCCGCGCCACCCTGGCCGTCGGCCCGGCGCCCGGGCAGGGCGGGTCGTTCACCGACCGCTACCGGCTGCTCCGCACGACCGCGGAGAAGAGCCTGGTCTCGATGACCCTGCAGCCGCTGCCCGACACCTACGTGCTGTCGGACCTGGACAGCGGGCCGCTGCTGTTCGCCAGCTGCTGAGCTGGGGCTGGGGGCGGTAGTCCCCGAGGCCGCCCCCGGCTCAGCCCTTCTTGGGGAGCACGCCGAGGATCCGGTCGATCTCGGCCTGGGACAGGCGGGAGTCCGACGCGGTCGCGGCGATGATCAGGCTGGTGGTGAGCTCGACCTCGGCGAGCAGGTCGTCGTCGTTCAGCTCGACCTCGAATTGGTCGTCCAAGTGCCTGCTCCTCCCGAGTCCATCGCGCGCTCCCGTCCCCATCATCGCGCAAAAAGCGGTTTCGGGCCCCGCTGCGACAGCAACGGGGCCCGAAACAGGTTCGGCCGTGATCAGAGGGGCCGGACGTTCTCCGCCTGCGGGCCCTTGGGGCCCTGGGTGACGTCGAACTCGACGCGCTGGGCGTCCTCCAGCGACTTGTAGCCATTGGTCTGGATGGCGGAGTAGTGGACGAACACGTCGTCGCCGCCACCCTCCTGCTCGATGAAGCCGAAGCCCTTCTCGGCGCTGAACCACTTGACGGTGCCCTGAGCCATGCGCTCGCTACTCCTTGTGTCTGGCGAAGTCGCCCGGTCGACGACCCCGCAAGGGACACTATCAATCTGCGACGACACCCAAACCTCGGGATTTGGTAGGCCCTGTGGGACTCGAACCCACAACCCGCGGATTAAAAGTCCGATGCTCTGCCAATTGAGCTAAGGGCCCGCGGCGCCAGTATCGCAGCGCCCGCCGCCGGCCACCGAGCCGGTCAGGACAGGTCCTCCTCGACGGGTTCGGGCAGGGTCCACCGCTCGCCACGGCGCGGATGGATGAAGCCGTAGTAGTACAGGACGCCGACGACCATCGTCACGGCACTGATCGCGACCTGCGAGGGCGTGTCCCGCGTGGTCTGCACGCAGACGTAGGCCATCGCGGCGATCAGCAGCACCGGCGGCAGGGGCCACCAGGGCATCCGGTAGCCACGCGACGGGGTGACGCTGGGGCGGCGCAGCCGGAGCGCGCAGGCCGCGACGACGAGGTAGACGACCGCGACCGACGCGCCGGTGGCGGTGATCAGCCAGTCCAGCGGGATGAAGATCCCCGCCAGCACCGCGAGTACGCCGACCAGGAGAGTCGCGTTGGCCGGCGACTTGAACCGCGGGTGGACCTTGCCGAGCACGTCGTCGACAGGACCGGGCCAGGACCGGTCGCGGGCGGACGCGTAGACCAGGCGCGCGATCTGGATGATGATCGCGATGACGGCGTTCACGATCGCGACCGCGATCCCCACGCTGATCAACGTGTTGAGCACGTGGCCACCGCGAGCGAGCAGGAAGTAGTTCATCGGCGCATCGCTGCCCAGCAGGTCGGTCATGCTCGGCGCACCGATGACGACGGCGGCGAGCGGCACGATCTCCACGAGCGCGGTGACGACCAGGGACATCAGGATGACCCGGCCGATCGTGCGGTTGGCGTCCTTGGTCTCCTCGACGTAGTAGACGGCGGCGCCGTACCCGTTGAAGGCGAAGAGCGCGACGGGCAGCAGCGCGATCACCGCCGAGGCACCGACGCCCTGCAGGCCGTGCTCTCCGAGGGTCTGCGCGGAGAAGAACGAGCCGAGGCCGCGGACCGGGTGGAGCACGCCGAGCAGAGCGAGGGTGAGCACGGCGAGCAGCTCGATGGCGAGGAAGACGCCGGTCACCCAGGCGTTGGTGCGGATGTCGAGGACGGCGACCAGGGTCGTCACCACGATCACGGCGATCCCGACCCAGGTGCCGGACAGGCCCGACCACGCTGCGCCGAGGTACTCCCCGGTCCCGAGGGCGATCACCGCGATGATCAGCACGCCGCTGACCAGGGTGAGCAGGAAGGTGGCGAAGCCGAGCGGCCGGCCGAGCAGCCGGGCGGCCCAGGTGTACTCCCCTCCGGTGACCGGGTACGTCGCCGACAGCTCGGCGTAGCACGCTCCGACCAGGACCGCGGCGACCGCCGCCAGCACCATCGTCAGCACCGAGGCGCCACCGACGCCGAACAGGATCGCCGGCACGATGATGAAGACGCTGGAGGCCGGCGTGACCGACGACAGCGTGATCAGGATGTTCTCGCGCATGGTCAACGCACGCGCCAGCTCCTGCTCGTAGCGGACGCCGCCTCCCGCCCGGACGGGTGGATCGACGACCTGCGCGTCCAGCGGTGTGCCTTGCGGATCGAGCTCAGACATGGGGTCACCTTTCTTTGATGCTGAATCAAAGAACTGTTCTCGTGCGCTTGTCAAGGGCCAGTTATTCGGCTTTGATCTGTTGACGCACCATCAACGAAAGTCATCGAGAGGGAGGTCATGGCTCGCTTCAAGGACCAGGAGCGGCGCCGCGAGGCGCTGCTCACCGCAGCGATGCAGGTGATCCGCGACTCCGGCGCTGCCGGCCTGCGAATCCGCGACGTCGCCGAGCGGGCGGGCGTCTCGACCGGCACCGTGCACTACTACTTCGACGACGTGCAGGGCCTCGTGCAGGAGGTGCACGCCCGCGCCCGCCAGCGCTTCTACGACGGCCGGCTGCAGATGCTCACCCAGGTCGCCGATGCCCGCGACAAGCTGGTTGCCGCGATCCGCCACGGCCTTCCGGTCTCCCGCGACGACGACCTGGTCGCGGCGCTGTACAAGCTCGACGGCCACATGCGCTTCCGCGAGTCGAACGCCGACCTGTTCACCGCGCTGTACGACACGCAGGTCGCGATCTACGTCGGCATCCTCGAGGTCGGCGTCGCCCAGGGCCACTTCCAGCTCGCCGCCGACGCGACCGAGCTCGCCCAGAACCTCGTGGCGCTCGAGGACGCCTACGGCGAGCACATCGTGGTCGGCGTGCGCTCCCTGACCTTCGACCGGGCGGTCGAGCTGCTCTGCGGCTACGCCCGCCTCGCCACCTCCTGCCCGGACATCGTCCCCGACCGAAAGGTGACCAGCCACCATGACGAGTGAGCGCCCCCGCGCCCGCGACCTGCTCGACCTTCCCGGCACGCCCGGTCCGCACAACGCGATCACCGACGTCCCCGGGGTCATGGTCGGTGTCGAGACGCTGATCAGCGGCAACGACGTACGCACCGGCGTGACGGCGATCCTGCCGCGCGGTCGCGACGGGCTGGGCGAGCCGTGCGCCGCGGGGTGGTACTCCCTCAACGGCAACGGCGAGCTCACGGGCACGACCTGGATCGAGGAGTCCGGGGCGCTGACGATGCCCGTCGTCCTCTCCAACACGCACGCCGTCGGCGCCTGCCACACCGGCGTCGTCGAGTGGGTCAACGAGGTCGCCCCGAGCCTCGCTGCCCAGTGGCTGCTGCCGGTGTGCGGCGAGACCTGGGACGGGTACCTCAACGACATCAACGGCGCCCACGTCCGCCCCGAGCACGCCCGGGCCGCCCTCGACGCGGCTACCGGCGGACCGGTGCCCGAGGGCTCCGTCGGCGGGGGCACCGGCATGAACTGCTACGCGTTCAAGGGCGGCACCGGGACCGCGTCCCGCGAGGTCGGGTTCGCCGGTACGACGTACACGGTCGGGGTGCTGGTGCAGGCCAATTTCGGCGACCGGGCGGAGCTGGTCGTCGCGGGGTCGCCGATCGGCCGCGACCTCGCCGCGGACAACCCGATGGAGGACGCCGACTGGTTCGCGCGCGATCTCGGGGCGGCCGCCGGGCCCGGCACGCTGCCCGGTGGTGCCGGATCGGTGATCGTGGTCGTGGCGACCGACGTGCCGCTGCTCCCCCACCAGTGCAAGGCGCTGGCACGCCGCGTGCCGCTGGGCCTGGCCCGGACCGGCACGGCCGGCGGGCACTTCTCCGGCGACATCTTCCTGGCCTTCTCCACCGCGCCGGCGCCCGGCCTGCGCAGCCGGATGTACCCGGCGCCCACCGAGCTCGCGAGCCAGGAGGTGCTGCCCTGGGGCGCCATCGACCCCTTCCACACCGCCGTCGTCGAGGCGGTGGAGGAAGCGGTGCTGAACGCCCTGGTCGTCAACGAGGAGATGGTCGGCCGCGCCGGCCACCGCACGCCCGCGCTGCCGCACGACGTCCTGCGCAAGCTGCCCGCCGCGCGCTGACCCGCTCGGCCGGACCGGCGATACTCAGCAGGCGTTGGCCAGGAACCCGAGCGGCACCAGGTCCGAGGGACGACCGGCCTCGGCGCGGGCCAGGAGACCGCCGATGACCGGACCGATCGGGGCGGAGTACGTCGTGGCACCGCACCCGCCCTGCTCCCGGCCGCCGATCACGCCCACCACGCGGCCCGACTGCAGCCACGGCCCACCGCTGACGCCGTCGGTGAGGCCGGTGCAGTCCATGCTCGGGTAGCCGTCGGTGAGGACGAGGGTGTTGCTGCAGCCGACCGGCCGCCCGCCGATGCCGAGCGGGTAGCCGACGACCCGGACGGTCCGGCCCGGGGCCGGCGTACCGACCGGGTGGGCGCCGACGACGTCCTCGATCCGCCGGCCCGCGCGGGGCGCCACCTCGAGGACCGCGACGTCGTCGGCCGGGTCCTGGTGGGCTCGCCAGGAGGCGGTGACGTAGGCGCGCCGTACGCTCCAGACGCCGTACGGCGCCACGCCGTCATGGAAGCCGGGCGCGAACTCCATGGTCAGGCCGGTGCCGTAGACGCAGTGCGCGGCCGTGATCAGCAAGTCGCGACTGGTGGAGTGCACGACGCTCGCCGAGCAGAAGTGCGGCAGGTGCAGGGGCACCGACAATCCTGCCAGGCTGGGGAAGAACAGCGCCCCGACCGTCGGCTCGGGCGCCACCGGCTGCGCGGCGGGCACCGCGGCGGTGCCGCCGGCGAGCATGGTCAGGACGGCGAGGAGCGATCGCACCCCGCCATGATGGCGCGCTCAGCGCGCGCCGGTCGAGGCTCCCGAGGCCATCGAGGCGCGGCAGGAGGAGCAGACGCCGAGCAGCTCGACGGTGTGGCTGACCTCGGCGAAGTCGTGCTCGGCGGCGACGGCGCGCGCCCAGGCCTCCACCGTCGGCGCCACGATCTCCACGGTCCGCCCGCACACCCTGCACACCAGGTGGTGGTGGTGGTCGGGGCTGCAGCGCCGGTACGTCGTCTCCCCGGCCGCACCGTGCAGGACGTCGACCTCGCCGGCGTCGGCCATCGACTGGAGCGTCCGGTAGACGGTCGCGAGACCGACCTTGTCGCCGGCGTGGCGCAGCAGGTCGTGGATGTCCTGGGCGCTGTGGAAGTCGTCGGCGCGCTCGAGCGCCTCCGCGATGGCGCGACGCTGCCGCGTGACCCGCAGGCCCGCGCCCTGCTCGGCGGTCTCCACCACGGCACCTCCTCGTCCCACCGTTGCCCCCACCGTTCCAGTGGACCGTTCTAGCCTAGGACATCGGTGGTGCTCGGCGACCGCCTAGACTCGGCCGCCAGAAGAAGGGGGAGCTCGCCGTGGGGAGCGATGACGAGTTCGGTCCGGACACGCTGACGATCCGCGCGTGGCTGGACAAGCGGGCGACGTACGCCGCCGACCGCGAGGTCCCGCTGCCGCCCATCAACCTGCCCTCCCCCGCCGCCGCGAGCCCCGTTGTCGACGAGGCCGAGCCTCCGGCGCCACCGGCACCTCGGATGCCGGACACCCGCGAGGTGGGCCGGTCGGTCCTCGACATGCTCGGGCCGATCTCCACCGAGCCCGCTCCTGAACCGGAGGCGGAGGCCGAGCCGGAGCCCGAGGTCGAGCCGGCGCGTGAGGACCCCCGGCTCTCCTGGCCGCCCTCCACCCCGACCCGCCCCGCACCGGCCCCGGTCCCGGTCGCGCCGCAGCCGACGTACACGACCGGACCGGCGGAGGAGGACCTCCCGCCAGCGGTGATCGAGTTCAAGCCGCGCACGCGGGTACGCCGCGCGCTGAGCCTCGTCCTGCTGGCAGCCACGCTCGGCACGATCGCGGCGGCCGTCCTCGCCCTGCGCGAGCACACCACCGGCCTGTACGCCGTGGCCGCCAGCCTCGGCGTGCTCATGCTCGTGGTGTGGGCGGTGCGCGCCAGCACCATCCCGGCCAGGCTGACGATCCGGCGCAACCAGCTCGAGGTGGTCCGCAGCGGGCGCCGTACGACGATCGACCTGGCCAGCCCGTTCACGCCGGTAGCGATCCTGGGCACCCCCGGCCGCCGCGGCTGGCAGGTGCTGATCGAGCAGCTCGAGGCGCCGGTGCTGACCCTGACCGCGAGCGACGTCGATCCGGAGCCGTTCATGCGGGTGCTGCTGCGGATCCGGCCCGACCTGCGGCCCGGGGCCGAGCAGACTCCTGACACAGATGAGAACGTGTTCTAGTCTCGACGCATGAGCAGGTTCCTGGCCGAGGACGCGTCCCCCGAGGAGATCGAGCGTCAGGCGGCCCTCTACGGCCCGCTCACCGCGGCGGTGCGCGACCTCGTCGACGCCTCGCTGCGCACCCAGGTCGACGCGGCGGAGATCGAGGCGGCCCGCGACGAGATCGAGGCGATCACCGCACGGCTGCGCAAGGACCAGATCGACGGCGCCTTCGGGGTGCGCTACGGCCCCGACGGCAAGGGGCGCGCGTGGGGCAACGCCGTGATCGGGCTGCGCAACGCGATCGCGCCGCCGCTCACGATCACCACCGAGGACGGCCTGACGTCCGCGGACTTCCACCTGGGCGCGTCGTACGAGGGACCGCCGGGGCTGGTCCACGGCGGCGTCGTCGCGCTGCTGCTCGACCAGCTCCTGGGCCAGGCGGCCGGTGCCGGCGGCCGGCCCGGGATGACCGGCACCCTGACCATCGTCTACCGGCAGGGCACGCCGCTGGGGGACCTGCGGGCCGAGGCCTGGATCGACCGCACCGAGGGCATCAAGACCTGGGCCAAGGGCAGGATCATCGGCCCCGACGGCGTCACCGCCGAGGCCGAGGGCGTCTTCATCCTGCCGAAGTGGGCGCGCGAGCTGCTCGCCTCGGATCGCCCCGACTACTTCGAGTGACGCCGCAGCGTCAGGCCTTCACACCTCGCAGGTTGTCGTCGGTGAGGTGGACCTCCTCAGCCGCCTGCGCCTCGAGCTCGGCGCGGCGCAGGCGCTCGGCCGCCTCGGCGTCGTACTCCCCCGGCTCGGAGACCAGGTCGGTGGCGCCGCGCTCGAGCCGCTGCAGGGCGACCCGGGCGAAGATCTGCTGCAGCGTGGTCGTGCGCTCGGAGCGCCCGCGGCCCAGGAAGGCCACGAACCACGCCATCACGGCGGTGACGCGGTTCTTGAAGCCGGTGATGTAGAAGAGGTGGACCACCAGCCACATCAGCCAGGCGGTGACGCCGGTCAGGCGCAGCTTGCCGACCATCGCGACCGCGCGGAAGCGGCTGACGATCGCCATCGAGCCCTTGTCGAAGTACTTGAACGGCGCCTGGGCGGGCTTGCCCTTGAGCCGGCCGTCGATCTCCTTGGCGGCGTACTTGGCGCCCTGGATCGCGACCTGCGCGACTCCGGGGAGGTGGTCCAGCGAGATCATGTCGCCGACCACGAACACCTCCGGGTGGCCGGGCAGGGTGAGGTCGGGGTTGACGCCGATCCGGCCCGCGCGGTCCAGCGGGGCACCGGTCTGCTCGGCGAGCGTGCGCGACAGCGAGCTGGCCTGCACGCCGGCGGCCCACACCTTGGTGACCGAGTTGATCCGCTGCTCGGTGCCGTCCTTGTGCTTGAGCACCAGGCCACGCTCGTCGACGTCGGTGACCATCGCGCCGAGCATGACCTCGACGCCGAGCTTCTCCAGCTTCTCCTTGGTCCAGGCGCCGAGCTTGGCACCGAACGGCGGCAGCACCTGCGGCGCCGCGTCGACCAGGATCACCCGCGCCTGGTGGGTGCTGATCGCGCGGAAGTCGCGGGTCAGGGTGCGGTGGGCGAGCTCGGCGATCTGGCCGGCCATCTCCACGCCGGTCGGGCCGGCACCGACGACCACGAAGGTCAGCAGGTGGTCGACGTTCTCACCGCGGGCGGCGCCCAGCTCGGCCATCTCGAAGGCGCCGAAGATCCGTCCGCGCAGCTCGAGGGCGTCGTCGACGGTCTTCATGCCGGGGGCGAACTCGGCGAACTGGTCGTTGCCGAAGTAGGACTGGCCCGCCCCGGCGGCCACGATCAGCGAGTCGTACGACGTGACCAGCTCGCGGCCGAGCACCTGCGAGGTGACCTGCCGGCGCTCCAGGTCGATGGCCGTGACCTCGCCGAGCAGCACCTGGGCGTTGTCCTGGTGCGCGAGCACCTCGCGCGTCGGCGGCGCGATCTCGCCCTCGGACAGGATGCCGGTCGCCACCTGGTACAGCAGCGGCTGGAACAGGTGGTGGGTGGTCTTGGCGATCATCGTGACGTCCACGTCGGCGCGCGAGAGCGCCTTGGTGCCGAAGAGTCCGCCGAAGCCGGAGCCGATCACGACGACCTGGTGCCGCTTCGATCGGGGGGTCATCTCACGGTCCGTCGCCGGTGCGTCGGGCAGTGCCATCTGGTGTCTCCTCCAAGCGTCCGTCAGGGGGTGTCGGACGTCGTTGTGCCGCGTTCAGATTCTCTCAGGCGCCGGTGGCGCGACGCACACCGGCGGCCAGCCTCGCGTCGACGGCCGCCGGACTCAGTACCCGGTCCAGGGCCATCGCAGCACAGCCGACCAGGCCGGCGCGGTCGCCGAAGGTCGACGGCAGCACCTGCAGCTCGCGCGTGGCCAGCGCCGTGGCGCGGGCGTAGAGCGTCTCGCGCACCCCGGCGGCGTACACGTCGAAGGCCGCGGCCATGTCGCCGCCGATCACGACGGCCTGCGGGTTGAGCAGGTTCACCGCGACGGCGAGCACCTCGCCGAGCTGGCGGCCGCTCTCGCGCAGCAGCTGCCGCGCCTCGGCGTCGCCGCGGTTGGCGAGCGCGACCAGCTCGCGCACGTGGTGCACGTCGTCGCGCTCGGCACCGAGGGCGCCGACAAGTGCCCAGCCACCGGCGATGGTCTCCAGGCAGCCGGAGTCCCCGCAGCGGCAGGGGCGCCCGGCCGCGGCATCGACCTTGGTGTGCCCGATCTCCCCGGCGCCGCCGCGCGACCCGGTGACCATCCGCCCGCCGGCGAGGATGCCGAGCCCCAGGCCGGTCGAGGCCTTGACCACCAGCAGGTCGTCGTACGTCGCCGCGTGACCGAGGAGCTCGGAGCGGGCGAGGGTGTCGGCGTCGTTGGCGAGCAGCAGGGGCCCGGCCGCCACCGAGGAGAGGTACGGCGCCAGCGCGACCCCGTCCCAGCCGGACATCACCGCGGTGTCGACGCTCAGCCCGTGCACCGGGTCGACGGTGCCGGGGAGGCTGACGCCGACGCCGAGGACGGGCGGCTTGCCGCGCAGCAGCCCGCGCAGCTGGGTCGCCACGATCGGCATGACCACGTCGGGGCCGGCCCCGATCTCGTGGTCGACCGAGGACGACCCGAGCTCGGTGCCGGCGAGGTCGAAGACGCCGACCTGGGAGCGCGAGCGGCCGATGGCCGCGGCGAGCACCACGCCGGCGGAGGCGTTGAAGACCAGGCTGCCGGGCGGGCGGCCGCCGGTGGAGGCGAGCTCGGCGCCGGGCGCGAGCAGGCCCGCGTCGGTGAGCTGGCCCAGGCGGCTGACCAGTGCGGTGCGGGACATGCCCGTGACGCGGCGCAGGTCGGCGCGGGTGGTCGCGCGGCCGCGGCGTACCAGCTCGAGAAGGTCGCCGGCCGTCGCCGTCTCGCGCGGTGCCGCCACCTCCTCCATACGGAGGAAGATAGAGCAGCGGCCCTTATGTTCACAAAAAAACCTAAGAGGGGTTTTCAGAGAGCACACTTGTGCCCTACGGTTTTCACGTGTCCGAGACCACATCCGACGTGCTCCTGCCGTCCTGCGACTTCGTCGTCGTCGGCGGCACGGGCGACCTGGCACTGCGGAAGCTGTTCCCCGGCCTCTACCACCGCGAGATCGAGGGCCAGCTGCCCGGCGACACCCGGCTGATCGGCGTCTCGCGCAGCCCCATCGACGACGACGGCTACCGCGAGCTGATCCGCGGCGCGCTCACCGAGCACGTCCCGGGCGGCGACGCGGCGGCCCTGGAGCGCCTGCTCGCCCGCGTCCACCACCTCACCCTCGACGCCGCCGAGCCCGACGACTGGCACCTGCTGGCCGGGATGCTCAAGCGCCGCGAGGACCCCGAGGCCGTGCGCGTCTACTACCTCGCCGTCGCACCGCAGGTCATCGACCCGATCTGCCAGCGGCTCGACGAGCTCGGCCTGGTGACCGAGCACTGCCGCGTGGTGGTCGAGAAGCCCATCGGCACCGACCTCGCCTCGTCGCGCCGCATCAACGACGCCGTCGGCCGGGTCTTCGAGGAGCGGCAGATCTACCGGATCGATCACTACCTCGGCAAGGAGAGCGTGCAGAACCTCCTCGTCACGCGCTTCGCCAACACCTTCCTCGAGCCGCTGTGGACCTCGCGCTGGGTCGACCACGTGCAGATCACCGCCTCCGAGACCCTCGGCGTCGAGGGCCGCGCCGACTACTACGACCACTCCGGCGCGCTGCGCGACATGGTCCAGAACCACCTGCTGCAGCTGCTCTGCCTGGTGGCCATGGAGCCGCCGACCTACATCGCCCCGGACTCGGTGCGCGACGAGAAGCTCAAGGTGCTGCAGGCGCTCAAGCCGATGACCGCCGAGGACGTGGACCGGTTCACCGTGCGGGGTCAGTACGCCGCCGGAGCCGTCAGCGGCCGGCCCGCGTCGTCGTACGAGAGCGACCTCGGCCGGCCCAGCGACACCGAGACCTTCGTGGCGCTGCGGGCCGAGGTGCAGAACTGGCGCTGGGCCGGGGTGCCGTTCTACCTCCGCACCGGCAAGCGGCTGGCCTCGCGGCACTCGACCATCGACGTGGTGTTCAAGGAGCCGCCGCACGCGATGTTCCCCGACAGCCCGGCCGCGGGCGCGCCGAACCGGCTCACCATCAACGTCCAGCCCGACGAGGGCATGCGGATCCACCTGACCGCCAAGGTGCCCGGCCCCGGCGGCATCCGGCTGCGCCCGGTGTCGCTGGACCTCAGCTACGCCACGACCTTCCAGGAGCGCTGCCCCGAGCCGTACGAGCGGCTGCTCATGGACGTCATCCGCGGCATCCCGACCCTGTTCATGCGCCGCGACGAGGTCGAGGCCGCGTGGCAGTGGGTCGAGCCCGTGCTGCAGCGCTGGTCGGAGAACGACCAGCGCCCCGCGACCTACCCGGCCGGATCCCACGGCCCCATCGAGGCCGCCGCGCTGCTCGAGCGCGACGGCCGCAACTGGCAGGAGCCCCACTGATGGACATCCTCACCACCCCGATCGCCGCCCCGCCGCACCCGGTCCTCGCAGCCGTCACCGACCGGATCGTCGCCCGCAGCGAGGGCACCCGCTCGGCGTACCTGAAGCGGATCCGGGCGGCCGCCGAGACCGGGCCGGCCCGCGGCCGGCTCGGCTGCGCGAACCTGGCCCACGGCTTCGCGGCCTCCGCCCCCGCCGAGAAGCGCGACCTGCGCGCCAACCGCAAGCCGAACCTCGGCATCGTCACCAGCTACAACGACATGCTGTCGGCGCACCAGCCCTTCGAGTCCTACCCGCCGGTGCTCAAGCAGGCGGTCGTCCGCGCCGGCGGTCTCGCGCAGGTCGCCGGCGGCGTGCCGGCCATGTGCGATGGCATCACCCAGGGCCGCGCCGGCATGGAGCTGTCCCTCTACAGCCGCGACGTCATCGCGATGTCGGCCGCGATCGCGCTCTCCCACGACATGTTCGACGGCGCGCTGATGCTCGGCGTCTGCGACAAGATCGTGCCCGGCCTGCTGATCGGCGCGCTGTCCTTCGGGCACCTGCCCACCGTCTTCGTGCCCGCCGGCCCGATGGCGTCGGGCCTGCCCAACAAGGAGAAGGCCCGGATCCGCCAGCTGTACGCCGAGGGCCGGATCGGCCGCGAGGAGCTGCTCGAGGCCGAGGCGGCGTCGTACCACTCGCGCGGGACGTGCACCTTCTACGGCACCGCCAACTCCAACCAGCTGCTGATGGAGGTGCTCGGCCTGCACCTGCCGGGCGCGTCCTTCGTCAACCCCGAGACCACGCTGCGCGAGGCCCTGACCCGCACCGCCGCCGCCCGCGCGGTCGAGATCACCCAGGGCGACCCGATCGCGATCGGCGAGGTCGTCGACGAGAAGGCCATCGTCAACGCCTGCGTCGCGCTGCTGGCGAGCGGCGGATCGACCAACCACACGATGCACCTGGTCGCGATCGCGCGCGCAGCCGGCATCCAGCTGACCTGGCAGGACCTCTCGGAGCTGTCCGCCGTCGTACCGCTGCTGGCGCGGATCTACCCCAACGGCTCGGCCGACGTGAACCACTTCCACGCCGCCGGCGGGATCGGCTTCCTGATCCGCACCCTGCTCGAGGCGGGCCTGCTGCACGACGACGTCCTGACCATCGCGGGCCGCGGTCTGTCGCGCTACACCCGCGAGCCGGTGCTGGCCGACGTCGGCTACGGCACGGTCGTGTGGCGCGAGGGCACCCACCGCAGCCTCGACCTCGACGTGCTGCGCCCGGCGACCGACCCGTTCGACAACGACGGCGGCCTCAAGGTCCTCACCGGCGACCTCGGCACGGCCGTCATCAAGACCTCGGCCGTCGCCCCGCAGCACCGCGTGGTCCGCGCGCCCGCCGTGGTCTTCGACGACCAGGCCGACTTCCTCTCCGCCTTCGACCGCGGCGAGCTCGATGGCCGCGACCTGGTCGCCGTCGTGCGCTACCAGGGACCGGCCGCCAACGGCATGCCCGAGCTGCACAAGCTCACGCCCGCGCTCGGGGTGCTCCAGGACCGCGGGCACCGGGTCGCGATCGTCACCGACGGCCGGATGTCCGGCGCCTCCGGCAAGGTCCCGGCCGCGATCCACGTGACGCCCGAGGCCGCGGCGGGAGGACCGCTGAGCCGGGTCCGGGACGGCGACGTGATCACGGTCGACGCCTACAGCGGCGTGCTCGCCGTCGAGGCCGACGGCTTCTCGACCCGCTCCCCCAGTGGTCGACCTCAGCTGGACCACGAGTGGGTCGGCACCGGGCGCGAGCTCTTCGGGGCGTTCCGCGCCGCCGTCGGCCCCGCCGACGAGGGAGCCAGCATGTTCGGCCGCGCGTTCGCGGCACTCCAGCACCAGACCGAGGAGGACCTCGTTGTTCCCGCCTGAGTACGTCGCCCGCCCGGTGCCGGTGCCCGCCCCCTCCGTCCTCGACGCGGTCCCGGTCATGCCGGTCGTCGTCATCGACGACCTCACCACCGCGGTGCCGCTGGCCCGCGCGCTGGTCGCCGGCGGCCTGCCCGCCATCGAACTGACCCTGCGCACCCCGGTGGCCCTGGACGCGATGCGTGCCATCGCGGCCGAGGTCCCCGAGATCCTGCTCGGCGCCGGCACCGTCACGACCCCGGCGCAGGCGGCCGCCGCCGCTGCGGCCGGCGCGCGCTTCCTGGTCTCCCCCGGCGCCACGCCCGCGCTGCTCGGCGCGATGGCCGACACCGGCCTGCCGTTCCTCGCCGGCACGTCCACCATCTCCGAGGTGCTCGCGGTGTTGGAGACCGGTGTCACCGAGATGAAGTTCTTCCCGGCGGAGGCCTCCGGCGGAGCGGCGTACCTGAAGGCGGTCGGGGGGCCGCTGCCGCAGGCGCGCTTCTGCCCCACCGGCGGCATCACGCCCGCCTCCGCACCGGCGTACCTCGCGCTGGCGAACGTGGGCTGTGTCGGCGGCAGCTGGATCACGCCCGCCGATGCCCTCGCGACGGGTGACTGGGAGCGGGTCAGCAAGCTCGCCGCCGAGGCGGCTGCGCTGCGATGACACACGCGATCGGCGTCGACTTCGGCGCGACGGGGATCAAGGCCGCGCTGGTCGACTGCGCCAGCGGCGAGCTGCTGTCCGAGCGGCTCCGGGTCGACACCCCCAGCCCGGCCACGCCCGCTGCCGTGCGCGACGCGATCACCGGGCTGGTCGCCCGGTTCGAGCCGACCCCGGTCGGGGTCGCCGTACCCGCGGTCGTGCAGCACGGCGTCGTCCGGACAGCCGCCAACATCCACGACTCCTGGATCGGTACGTCGCTCCCCGCGCTGCTCGACGACGCGCTCGGAGTGCCGACGGCGTACCTCAACGACGCGGATGCCGCCGGCCTGGCCGAGGCCTCCTTCGGCAGTGCCCGCGACCACCGCGGCCTGGTCGTCGTCGTGACGATCGGCACCGGCATCGGCTCGGCGCTGCTGCACGACGGCCGGCTGGTCCCGAACGCCGAGCTCGGCCACCTCGAGCTCGACGGCGTCGAGGCCGAGCTGATCGGCAGCGGGCGCGCCCTGGAGCGCGGCGGCTGCGACTGGGACGCGTGGACGGGTGTGGTCTCCCGCTACCTGCAGCACCTCGAGGCCCTGCTCTGGCCCGACCTGATCGTCGTCGGCGGCGGCGTCGCGAGCACGCCGGAGCACTGGTTCCCCCATCTTCGGGCGCGCACCCCGCTGCGCCTGGCCACCCACGGCAAGAGCGCCGGACTCGTCGGCGCCGCCCATGCCGTCACCACCCTCACCACCCACCCCTCAGGAGTGACCCCATGACCGTTCGCGTCGGCATCAACGGCTTCGGCCGCATCGGCCGCAACTTCTTCCGCGCCGTCCGGGCCTCCGGAGCAGACATCGAGATCGTCGCGGTCAACGACCTCACCGACAACGCGGTCCTCGCCCACCTGCTGCAGTACGACTCAGTCCTGGGCCGCCTCGACGTGCCGGTCCGGGCCACCGAGGACGCGATGCTCGTCGGCGACCAGGAGGTCGTGGCCTTCGCCGAGCGCGACCCGCACGCCCTGAAGTGGGGCGACCTGGGCGTGGACGTGGTCATCGAGTCCACCGGGTTCTTCACCGACGGCGTCCGCGCCCGGGCCCACGTCGACGGGGGCGGCGCGAAGAAGGTGATCATCTCCGCACCGGCCACGAACGAGGACGTCACGGTCGTCATGGGCGTCAACCACACGTCGTACGACGCCGCCCGCCACACCGTCATCTCCAACGCCTCGTGCACCACCAACTGCCTGGCCCCGATGGCGAAGGCGCTCAACGACGGGCTCGGCATCGAGCGTGGCCTGATGACGACCGTGCACGCCTACACCGCGGACCAGAACCTGCAGGACAACATCCACAAGGACCTGCGCCGCGCCCGCGCCGCCGCGCTGAACCTGGTCCCGACCTCGACCGGCGCCGCGAAGGCGATCGGCATCGTCCTGCCCGAGCTCAAGGGCAAGCTGGACGGGTACGCCGTCCGGGTGCCCACCCCGACCGGCTCGCTCACCGACCTGACCTTCCAGGCCTCCCGCGAGACCAGCGTGGAGGAGGTCAACGAGATCGTGCGGGCCGCCGCGGAGTCCTCGATGGCCGGCTACCTGCGGTACTCGACCGCCCCGATCGTGTCCTCCGACATCGTCACCGACCCCGCGTCGTGCATCTTCGACGCGCCGCTGACCAAGGTCGTCGGCGACCAGGTCAAGGTCGTCGGCTGGTACGACAACGAGTGGGGCTACTCCAACCGCCTCGCCGACCTCGTGCGGTACGTCGCGGCCGCCGGCTGACCGGGGCGGAACCTCCTTCTCACTTAATCGTTCAACCAAAGCGGTTTGACTGCCGATTACCTCGGGTAAGGCGTTCTTCGAACGCAGACAGTCAGCAACAGATCGCCGAGAACAATGAACGACTCGGGCTGAGCAGCAGTGAGGTTCCACCACATTGCCTGAACGGCAGGGACTCGACCTCGAGCCGGGCCCGCGGAGCGCCCAGGACGCGCGCCGGTGGGTGGTTCGCACCTGCCACGAGATCGGTCATCCGGAGCTCGCGGAGTGCGCCGAGCTGGCTGTCTCGGAGCTGGTCACGAACGCCGTGCTGCACGGCAAGGAGCCGTTCCAGCTCAAGCTGAGCGGCACCCCCGACCACCCGCGCTTCGAGGTCCACGACGCCTCGACCATCCCGCCGCAGCGGCAGAGCCCGGCCGGCGGCTTCGACATCGACTCCCTCGACCTCGACATCCTCGACGACGAGCAGTTCGCGGCCATCACGACGGTGGGCCGCGGGCTCGACATCGTGGCCCGCTGCTCGGTCGCCTGGGGTGCCCACATGGAGGAGGACGGCAAGGCGGTCTGGTTCGAGCCGGCGGCCGAGTTCAGCGACGACGACGGTGCCGAGCTGCAGCTGACCTACACCGCGGCCCCCGTGGTGGAGGACCACACCCGGGTCGGGCACATCGCGGTCCAGGTGATCGGCGTACCCGTGGACGCGTGGGGGCGCTTCCAGCGCCACTACCGCGACCTCAAGCGCGAGATCCGGCTGCTGGCCCTGGCCCACGACGACGAGTACCCGCTGGCCAAGGTCCTCACCGACCACTTCGACTCCCTCGAGGTGCCGCTGCGCGCGAACATGGGCCGCGAGCAGGTCGACATCGCCGCCGGCGAGGGGCGCACCACGATCGACCTGCGGCTGCGGATGCCGCCGGCGACGGCGCGCGAGATCGGCGGGCTGATCGACCTGCTGGACGCCTCCGACGACTTCAGCCGGGCGTCGCGGCTGCTCACGGCACCCCGCACGCCCGAGCAGCGCTCGTTCCAGATCTGGTTCCTGGGCGAGTTCCGCCGCCAGGCCACCGGCGCCCCGCCGGTGCCGTGGCGCGGCTGACGGTCCCCTCCCGCGTAGGATCGCGGCGATGGCTCACGACCGTGACCGGATCCGCAGCGAGATCCACCAGCTCCCGATCGACCCGGAGCCGACCGCACCGCTGATCCCTCACCCGCTCACGCTGGTACGCCGGGACGCCGACCTGCTGCCCGTCATCGCCGCCGGCGGCGCGCTCGGCAGCCTGGCCCGCTGGGGCATGGCGCAGCTGCTGCCGACCAGCGGCTTCTCCTGGGCGACGTTCCTGACCAACGTGCTCGGCTGCGCGCTGATCGGGGTGCTGATGGCGCTCATGGTCGACCGCTGGGCGACGACCCGCTACCTGCGCCCGTTCCTCGGCGTCGGCATCCTCGGCGGCTTCACGACCTTCTCGACCTCCCAGCTGGACACCCACCGGCTGCTCGCCGACGGCCGCCCCGCACTCGCCCTGCTGTACGTCGCCGCGACGCTGGTGTGCTGCCTGGCAGGAGTGTGGGCGGGCCTGACCGGCACCCGCGAGGTGCTCGACCGATGACCGTCCTCCTGGTGCTCCTCGGCGGCGCGGTCGGGGCCCCCGCCCGCTACCTGACCGACGTCATGATCCAGTCGCGCAACCGGGCGCCGCTGCCGTGGGGCACGCTCGCGGTCAACATCGCCGGCTCGTTCGTTCTCGGCGTCGTCGGCGGCGCCGCCCCGTCGGCATGGGTGGCCACGCTGGTCGGCACCGGCTTCTGCGGTGCACTGACGACGTACTCCACCTTCGGCTTCGAGACCGTCCGGCTGCTCGAGGAGCGCAAGCCCCAGGTGGCGGCGACGTACGTCGTCGTCTCGCTGCTAGTCGGCCTCGCCGCCGTCAGCCTCGGCTGGTGGGTCGGCTCGCTCTGAGGCGCGGGCGCGGCACGCCCGACCCAGACTCGCCCACCCGTGCCGACCCACACCGGCGATGCGTGGAGCGTTCACGAATCCGGGGGGCCCCGGTCGGGACGGGCCTCAGCAGAGACGCGCACCCGACACCGGGTCGAAGGCCAGCGCGGAGCCCGGCGTGACCCAGGCCTCGACGACATCGCCGGGGGCGAGCTTGAGGTTCCCGGAGGCACGGATGGTGACGCGCTTGGCGTCGGGCGAGGCGGTCGGACGGGCGTGCACGAAGCACTCGGCGCCGAGGTCCTCGACGAGGAGCACCTCGAGGGTGATGCCGTTCGCGGCGTCCGCGGTCGGCGCGGCCAACGTCAGGCACTCGGGACGTACGCCGAGGTTGATCTCGGTGAGCCCCGCGGTACGGACGGCCGCGGCCGCGTCGGCGGCCAGGAGCACCGACGTACCGCCGAGGTCGGCGGTGCGGCCGTCGAACGGGCAGACCTGGAGGTTCATCGCCGGCGACCCGACGAAGCCGGCCACGAACGCGTTCACCGGGTGGTCGTAGAGGTTGCGCGGAGTGTCGAACTGCTGGAGGACGCCGTCCTTGAGCACCGCGACCCGGCTTCCCATCGTCATCGCCTCGACCTGGTCATGCGTGACGTAGATGGTCGTGGTGCCGAGCCGCGCCTGCAGCGCCGCGATGTTCGCGCGGGTCTCGACCCGCAGCTTGGCGTCCAGGTTGGAGAGGGGCTCGTCCATCAGGAAGACCGACGGGTGCCGGACGATCGCCCGACCCATCGCCACCCTCTGACGCTGGCCGCCGGAGAGGGCCTTGGGCTTGCGTTCGAGGTACTGCTCGAGGTCCAGCAGCCGGGCGGCCTCGAGCACCTTCTGTGCACGCTCCTGCTTGCCCACCCCGTTGAGCTTGAGCGCGAAGCCCATGTTCTCCGCAACGCTCATGTGGGGGTACAGCGCGTAGTTCTGGAAGACCATCGCGATGTCGCGGTCCTTGGGCGGCAGCTTCGACACGTCGCGGCCCCCGATGGCGATCGCGCCCTCGGTGACCGCCTCGAGCCCCGCGAGCATCCGCAGAGCCGTCGACTTGCCGGACCCCGACGGGCCGACGAGGACGACGAACTCGCCGTCCTCGATGTCCAGGGACAGGTCTTGGACCGAAGGTCGGGCCGCGCCGGGGTAGGTGCAGGTCGCCGACAGGTAGTTGACTTCAGACATCGCAGTTCTCCTTGGTGTGCAGCTGGTCGTGGTGCCGGTGCGAGCCGACGCGTCGGCCGACCAGCGGCTCGCCGACGGTGCGGAGGTGGCCCTCGGGGGCCCACTCGACGGGGATCGGGTCGCACAGGCCGCCGACGAAGTCCCCGTCGGCACCGGTGTGCGGGAAGCCGAGCAGGACGGTGCGACCGTCGCGATCGTCGACCAGGCGGCCCGCGTACAGACGGTCGTCGGTGAGCAACGTGGCGAGGCTGACGTCGACGCCGGCTCGGGGGTCGTCGCACGGAACGCTCCAGATGCCGCCCGTCGTACCGGACGCAGCCCGGTCCTGCCCCAGCTCCGGGTGCAGGCAGGAGAACACGACGACGCCGCGCCCCTCGACCCGGTGGAACTGGAGCACCTCGAGCTGGCCGAACCCGGCGTTGCGGCTCAGCGGCGGCTGGACCGACCAGTGACGCAGGTCGGTCGCGCGGGCATGCCCGACGACACCGCGGTCGTCGGCCGCACCGCCGAGCGAACGCGCCGTGATCAGCATGTGCCAGCCGTCGCCGTCCGGGTCCTGGAACACCCACGGGTCGCGCCATGCCTGGTCCTGCCAGCCCGCGGTCTCGAGCGTCTCGTAGTACGCCGGGTCCGGGTCGATGACGGGGACCTCCTGGTCCTTGTGCCACACGGCGAGATCCGTCGAGACCGCTGCGCCGATGCGCTGGCGCAGCCCGCCGTCGGCGCGGGAGATGCCGGTGTAGAACATCCGCCATCCTCCGCTCGGGTCCCGCACCACGGATCCGGTCCAGGTCGCGAGGTCGTCGAAGGCCGGTCCGTCGCTGGTGACGATGGCGTCGGCGAGAACGGTCCAGGACCGCAGGTCGGTGGACACCGCGTGGCCGATGCTCGCGCGGCGGTGCCGGCGTTCCGGGTCGTGCAGCGCACGCGAGGCGCGCAGGAAGAACACGTGGAACTCGGTGCCGGTGTCGGCGAGCCAGAAGTCCCAGGTCCAGTGGTCGGGAAGGCACAACATGTGGTGATCAGCCCTTCACGCCGGTGCTGGCGATGCTGTTGACGAACGACCTCTGGAACGCCACGAACAGCGCGAGGATGGGGACGGTGATGATCGTCGAGTAGGCCATGATCTGACCCCACGAGACATTGAGCTGGAAGAAGTACTGCAGCCCGATCATCACGGGCCGGAGGTTCTCGGACTGGATGACCATGAGCGGCCAGAGGTAGGAGTTCCACGCGGGGAGGAACGTGAGGATGGCGACGGTCGCGGTCGCCGGCCCCGAGAGCGGCATGATCACGGTCCGGTAGATCCGCAACCAGCTGGCACCGTCGACGCGCGCCGCCTCGTCGAGCTCCTTCGGGATGCTCTGGAAGTACTGGTAGAAGAGGTAGATCGAGAAGGCGTTCGCGACGAACGGCAGGATCTGCACCTGGTAGGTGTCGAGCCACCCGCTGGTGAGCTGCAGGTGGAAGCCGTTGACCTGGAGCCAGGGCAGCTTGTTGACCCACCACACCAGTGGCAGCGCGAAGGTCTCGAACGGCACGATGAGGGTCGCCAGGACGAGCGAGAGGACGACCTTCCTGCCCGGCCACTCCATCCTGGCCAGTGCGAACGCGGCCATCGAGTTGATCAGGATCCCGAGCAGGACCGTGATGCTGGAGATGGCGATCGAGTTGATCAGGAACCGGACGACCGGGACGCGTCCGAAGACACCTCGGTAGTTGTCCAGGTTCAGGTGCCCGATCGGCAGGAACGCGCGCAGGCTCGAGGTGTCCGCGAAGATCTGCTGGTCGGGCTTGAACGACGACACCACCATGAAGACGATCGGCATCGCGAACACGAGCGCGGCGACGACGCGGCACACGTGGCCCAGGGTGCGCCGGCCGCGACGACGGCTGTGAGGGTCGGCGGGAGCGGGAGTCGCCGGCACGGCGGTCTCGGTGAGCTCGGTGGTCATGGTCAGCCCTTCTCTCGGGTCAAGAAGCGCTGCACGAGGGAGACCAGCAGCACCATCACGAAGAAGACCAGCGAGATGGCCGAGGCGTACGCCGTCTGCTGCTGGTCGTAGCCGGTGTGAACGGCCTGGTAGACGACGGTGCTCGTGGAGTCGAGCGGCCCGCCCTTGGTGATCACGCTGACCTGGGTGAAGAGGCCGAACGCGGCGATCGTGATCGTGATCAGGATGAAGGTGCGCGTGTGTCGCAGCCCGGGCCAGGTGACGTAGCGGAACTTCTCCCAGCCCGTGGTCCCGTCGATGTCGGCGGCCTCGTAGAGCTCGGCGGGAATCGTCTGGAGCCCGGAGAGCCAGATGATCATGTGGAACCCGACGGCCTGCCAGATCGACAGCACGATGATGGCGCCGAGCGCCGTGTGCGGGTCGTTGAGCCAGTCGTGGCCGTGGTAGGCGCCGAACGTCACCTTGTCGAGGAGCTGGTTGATCAGGCCGCTGCGCTGATACAGCAGCTCCCACAAGATCGAGACCACGACCATCGAGGTCACGACGGGGAAGAAGTAGATGGTGCGGAAGATGTTGCGCCCGCGCACCTTGGCGTTGACCAGCAGCGCGAGCCCGAGCGCCAGGGCCGCCTGCACCGGGACGACGATCACCGTGAACACCAGCGTGTTGCGCAACGACTTGAGGAACACCGGATCCGAGAACAAGGTGCGGAAGTTCTCCAGCCCGACCCAGTGGGCCGGTCGCGGCGACACCAGCCGCGCGTTCGTGAACGCCAGCGAGAACGCCAGCACGACGGGGATCACGAGGAACAGGATCAGCAGGAACAGCGCGGGGCTGACCAGGCCGGCTGCCGCGATCCGCTCGCCGAGACGACCGCCGAAGCGGACACGTTCCTGGCGGCGGTCACCGGCGGGGAGCAGGGTGGTGGACATGGTGGTTGCCTTCCTCGACGCGCTGGGGGCGGCGAACGCCGCCCCCAGCGGCCGGATCAGCTGTGGATCAGCTGGAGTAGTTGTCGTTCGACTTGATGTTCTGGTCGATCTGCGACGCGGCCTGGTCGAGGATCGACTTCGGGTCGCCGCCGGACAGGACGTCGGCGACGGCCTTCGCGAAGACCGTCGAGATGTAGGGGTAGGCGGGGGTGACCGGCCGGATCTCGGCGTACTTCTTGGCGTACTCGAGGAAGACGTTGAGCTCGCCGCCCTTCTGGTAGCCAGGCACCTTCGCGGCCGCCGAGTACGCCGCCGGGATCGTGCCCGTGGCGTTCGCCATGCTGGCGAAGTACTTGTCCTGTCGCATGAACTTCAAGAACGCCTCGGCAGCAGCGGTGTTGCCGCACGACGACGTCATGGCCCACTGCCAGGAACCGCCACCGATCTTCGGTCCTGCTCCGAAGTCGACCGGCGGGATGATCGCGAGGTCCTTGCCGAGCGCCTTGATGTTCTTCGCGGCGTCCCAGCTCCCATCCCACTCGATGGCGGTCTTGCCGTTGAGGAAGTCGTCGTTGGGGCTCGTCCCCGACGGCGGCATGTAGCCCTGGGTCACGAGCGAGCGGAACCAGGTCGCCCAGTCGATCGCGGCTTGACCGTTGATCGCACCATCGGCGGTCGTGTAGCTGCTGCGGTCGACCAGGTCGCCGCCGAAGCTCTGCAGCTGCGGCGAGTAGGCGTAGGAGTACCACTCACCACCGCCGTTGGACCCGGGGTTGTCCGCCTCGTCGAGCACCGACTTGAACTTGCCGGTCGCCTTCAGCGTGGCGAGCGCCGCCATGAACTCGTCCTTCGTCCACGGATTCGCGATCGAGGGGATCCGGATGCCGTTCTGCTGGAGGACCGACCTGCGCGAGAAGAAGGTCAGCGCGACGTCGTACAGGCCGAAGGAGTAGGTCTTGTCCTGGTAGGTGCCGACCGTGCTCGGCAGCTGACCGGACAGCGGCACGGCCGCGCCGGTCATGTCGATGGGCGCGAGATAGCCGCCCCACACCCAGTTCGGGACGTTCGGGCTGTCCACGTCCAGCACGCACGGCAGCTTCTTCGCAGACGCCGCTGCGACGACCGCGTCGTTGTAGGACGCCTGCGGGAAGGACTGCACCTTCACCTGGTACGTCGACTGGCTCGCGTTGAAGTCGTCGACGATCTTCTGGTCCACGGCCAGCTCGGCGGTGTTGCCGCCGTTGTGCGTCCACAGCGTGATCGTGTTGCCGTCGGCGCCCGAGCCGCCGCTGCTGCCGCACGCCGACAACGAGGCCGTCGCGACGGCGGCGGCTAGACTCATGCCGACGGCACGCGTGATGAGGTGGGATTTCACGGTTCTACTCCTTCGATGCGGACACCGGAATCGGCTTGATTCAGGTGGAGACGGTCGTTGCACCGACCGTCACGTCTCGTTCTCCCCGTCGGGACTCAGCGTGGCTCCGGCGGGGAGACCGAATCTCGACGGACCAGCGGGCAGCCCAGGACCTCGACCCCCGGTGGGCCGTCCGGCTGCTCGATGCGCTCCACCAGCATCTGCACGCCCCGCACGCCCATCTGGAAGTGCGGCAGCGCGACGGTCGTCAGTGCCGGGAACAGCCCGGCGCTGATCAGCTGCTGGTCGTCGTACCCGATGATGGAGAGGTCATCGGGGATGCGGAGCCCGAGCTCGGTGGCGGCCCGGTAGGCGCCCATCGCCATCCGGTCGTTGAAGCAGAACAGGGCCGTGGGCCGCCGCTGTTCCAGCAGCTCCCGGGCAGCGACGTACCCCGGCAGGGTCTCGCTGACAGCGGCGACGACCAGTCGGTCGTCGACCGGAACGCCCAGCTCGTCGTGGGCACGACGGAAGCCGGCGAGCCTGCCCCGAGTCGCGGGGATGTCGTCGACGTTGGTCAGGAAGCCGATCCGGCGGTGACCGGCATCGAGCAGCTCGCGCGCGGCGGCATAGCCGCCCGCCTCCTCGTCGGGGACGACGGACGGGTAGCCGCCGTCGACGCTTGCTGCGTCGACCAGCACCACCGGCAGGTCCGTGATCAGCCGCGGGACCTCGACCTCGCGGTGATACATGGCGGCGTACAGGATGCCGTCGACGTGCCGCTGGAGGAGAGACTCGATCTCCCGGGTCTCGTTGACCCGCTCCACGCCCGTGTCGACGAGGATGAGGGTCAACCCGAGGTTGGACGCCGCTTCGTGCGCGCCGGCGATGATCTGACCCGCGTGCGGGGTCGACGCGATCTCATCGCTGACCAGTCCGAGCGTCCCCGAACGCTGCATCCGAAGGCTGCGAGCCAGGGAGCTGGGCCGGTACTGCAGCTGGTCGGCCGCCCGGCGCACCCGCTCCCGGGTGTCGGTCCCGATCCGTGCGCCGGGGGCGTCGTTGAGGACCAGCGAGACGGTCGACACGGAGACGCCGGCCGCCTCGGCCACGTCCTTGATCCGCACCCTTGCCATCGCTCATCCTTGATCAATCGTTTTTTCATGTGACGACGATCACCGTGCCCGATGAGGTCGGGGCGTGTCAAGAGGTGATCACTCGCCTCTTGGCGAGGCGGGGCACGACTGCTACCGTACCGGCTCAATCGATTTAGCAAGGAGAGCCACGATGACCGCGTCGCCCGAGGAGGTGTTGGTCGTGGGCGAGTCGCTCATCGATGTCGTCAGCTCCTCCGAGGGGGTCCTCACCGGCCACGCCGGAGGCAGCGCAGCGAACGTCGCCATCGCCCTGGCGCGGCTCGGCCTGCCCACGCGGTTCGCCACCAGCTTCGGTCGCGACGAGCACGGCGACCGTCTTGCCGACCACCTCGCCGCCTCCGGAGTAGCGCTCGCCGGCGATCCCCGCGCCGTCGAACGCACCTCGACGGCAGTCGCGACGATCGCACCGGACGGCTCGGCGAGCTACGCCTTCGACATCGACTGGCGCCTCCACGAGGTGGACGTCGACATCACCCCGCGAGCGTTGCACCTGTGCTCGTACAGCGCGTTGACCGGTCCGGGCGCGACCGTGGTGACCGCGACGGCAGGGCGGCTGCACGGCGCCGCGACGATCTCGTACGACATCAACCTGCGCCCTGCGATCACCGGCACCGGCGATGAGGTCGTCGCCGCGGTCGAGCGGCTCGCGTCGCTGTCCACGGTCGTCAAGGCCTCGGACGAGGACCTAGCGCACCTCTACCCCCACCGGTCGGTCGAGCACGGCGCTGCTGCGCTTCTGCGCCTGGGCCCCGCAGCCGTGGTCGTCACCCGCGGCCGCGACGGCGCGTCCGCCTGGACGACGACGGGACGGGTCGACGTAGCGAGCCGACCGACCACCGTCGCGGACACCATCGGCGCGGGCGACACGTTCATGGCCGGCCTCATCGTCGCGCTGGCGGACCTGGATCTGCTCGGTGGCCAGCGGGCCATGCAGCTGCGCGCGCTCGGTGCGGTCGAGTGGGCGTCGGTCCTCGAGTTCGCCTCCTCGGCGGCCGCTGTCACGGTAAGCCGGTCCGGTGCGAACCCGCCGTACCGCCACGAGCTCGGGCCATCACCCTCCTCCTAGACCGAGACCCGTGCAGACGGACCGGCGAGGGATCAGCGCCGCCGGCAGCTGCTCGCCCGGGACAGCGTCACCCCGGCGAGCCGGTCGGCGATGAAGCGCAGGCCGGGACCGGAGAACGCGGCTCCCGTGATGACGTGCTCGGGCGTGTGCAGCCGCAGCAGGTGGGCGTCGACGCCGCGTGCGCACCAGCGGTCGTAGAGCTCGGACTCCTGGGCGAACGGGAAGACCTCGTCGAGGTCGCTGCCGCCGATGAGCACCGGGACCTGCGGCGCGCGGCGCCCGAGGTCGTTCTGGTGGAGCCGGCGCAGCCAGGCGCTGCTGACGAGCGGATCGGGCCGCACGTAGGTGGCGGTGCTGGTCGGCATCAGCAGACCGTCGACGATCGCATCCTCGATGCAGCTGTTGCGCAGCGTGCGCACGGCCGCGACGCCCCGGGGCGTCAGGTAGCGCGCCAGGTGCAGCTCGGGGTAGGCGGCGTCGAACCCGATGGCGGCGTACAGCTGCAGGAACGCGAGCGGGCTGTTCTCCACGTGGTGCATGAGCTGGAGGAAGTCGGTCGCGGTCCCACCGACGGCGCCGGCGACCAGCCGCAGCCCGGGGGCGTAGGTGGGCTGCACCTGGAGCGCCCAGGCCGCCGCGCCCCCGCCCTCGGAGAAGCCGTAGACGGCCGCCGGGGCGCGGCGGCTCAGCCCGGCTGCGGTCAGGTTGTGGGCGGCACGCATCGCGTCGATCAGGTCGTGGCCGAGCGCTCGACCCACGACGTAGGTGTGGTCGCCCGGGGTCCCGAGGCCCTGGTAGTCGGTCGCGGCCACGGCCCAGCCGCGCATCAGCGCCTGCGCCGCGACGACCGACTCGTACTCGGTGCCGACCGCCCACTGGTGCGAGGCCGCGCAGCGGTCGGCCAGCCCCTGGGTGCCGGGCGCGAGGCCGAGCAGGGGGCGCGGCCCCGGTCCTCGCCAGGGCGTCCTCGGCACCATGACCGTCCCGGAGACGCGGACCGCGCTGCCCGTGGCGGTGCGCGACTCGTAGACCATGCGCCAGGCACGCCCCGGGAGCGGGACCCCGGGCAGTGCGTACGCCGTGAACGGCACCGCGCTGACCAGCCGACCCGGCTCCGTGGTCGATGCCAGGGCCGGTGACCCGGGCACGGACGCGAGGCAGCACGTGGCCGCGAGGACCACGGCACTCGTCAGCCGCCCGAGGGAGCGCGTCCTCACGCCGGCCCACCCGGCGTCGTCGCGAGCTGCGTGCGCAGCACCTTCCCGGTGGCGTTGCGCGGCAGCTCGTCGACCACCACGATGTCGCGCGGGACCTCGTAGCGGGTCAGGCGCGCGCGCAGGTAGGTGCGGAGCTCGTCGTCGAGACGGCCGCGATCGGCAGCGCCCGTGACGACGACGAAGGCGCGCAGCCGCTGCCCGAAGTCGTCGTCCGGCACGCCGATGACCGCCGCATCGGCCACGTCGGGGTGGCTGAGCAGCGCGGTCTCGACCGGCTGCGGGAAGACGTTCTCCCCGCCCGAGACGATCATGTCGTCGGCCCGGCCCTCCAGGAAGAGCCGACCCCGGTCGTCGAGCCGGCCCATGTCGCCGCTCGCGAGGTAGCCGTCCCGGATGTCGCGCCGGCCGCCCCCGGTGTAGCCGTCGAAGGTCATCGGGCTGTCGACGTGGATCTGGCCGACCTGCCCGACGGGCAGCGGCCGTCCGCCGTCGTCGAGGATCGCGATGCGGGTCCCGCGGGTGGGCAGTCCCAGCGTCCCCGGCGCCTCGCGGAGGTCGGCGGGGGTGGCCAGGGTGACGATGCCGACCTCGGAGGAGCCGTAGCCGTCGTACACCACCTCGCCGACGCGCTCGGCGAACCGGCCCGCCGTCACCGGACTCAGCGGCGCCGCGCCGGAGAGCGCCACACGCAGGCTCTCCGTCCGCCGCTCCAGGTCGGGCAGGGCGAGCAACCGCTGCAGCATCGCCGGGACGGCGACCATCACGTCCACCCGGTGGCGCTCGACCGCCGCTGCAGCCGCTGCCGCGTCGAAGCGTCGCTGGAGGACCACGGTGTCGCCGAGGGCGAGGCCGAGCATCAGGCAGAGCACGCCCATGCCGTGGAAGGCCGGTGGGCAGACCATCATCGTCTCGCCCGTGCGCAGGTCGAGCCGCTCGATCGCGCTCACCGCGACGCCCATCAGGGCACTGACGTGCGGGGATCGCGGAACGCCCTTGGGCGCTCCGGTGGTGCCGGAGGTCAGCAGGACGAGTCGCCCGGCGCGTCGTACCCGGGGCAGCCGGCCGTCGTACGGCGGCGCCTCGACCGGCCCGTCGTCGCCCCACACCCGGTGCCGCGGCGTCCCGGCATCGGCCGTGGCGAGCCGCTCGTCGAACTCGGCGTCGTGCAGGACGACCCCGGGCCGGTGGCGCGTGAGCGTCGCGGCGAGCTGCTGCGCGGGAAGCTCGGTGTTGACCAGCAGGACGTCGACGCCGAGGTTGCCGGCCGCGAGCAGGCCGAGCACCAGGCCCCGGTGGTTGCGGCACATCACGGCGATCCCGCGATCGGGACCGACGTCGTACGACGAGCGCAGCTGGGCCGCCAGCGCCACCGCCTGCCGGGCCAGCTCGGCGTAGCTGAGGGACCCCGCGTCGTCGATGACCGCCGGCCGGTCCGGCCACCGGGTCGCGGAGAGCGCGACGACGGTGGCCGGCGAGAGCCCGAGACGCCCGACCTCGAGCACGGCGCGGGCCAGCTTGGCCGGCGACAGCGGACCCAGCAGGCCCGCCCGCGCGAGGACCGCGGTGGGCTCGAGCACCCGGCGGCCGGCGTCGGTCACGCTCATCGGACCGATCCGGAGGCCGCGCGCGGATGGGCCGACGGGAGGGGCTCGGCGCCGAGGGCGCTGGCCGTGTCGCTGGAGTGGCGGTGCAGCAGCCGCATCCCCCACGCGACCGGGCCCCGCGCGACGGCCTCCGAGGCCTGGGCGGGGACGACCCACCACGGCGTGATCTCGCGCTCGCGGCCCACGATGGCGCGCGCGACCAGCCCGGCCGCGTCCTCGGCCGTCATGCCGGGGAGCTTGCGCATGCTGGGCGTCGGCGCGCTCATGCGGGTGTAGATCAAGGTCATGTAGATCGAGGAGACGTCGACGCCGTCGGGCTTGATCTCGGGCGCGATCGAGCGCAGCCACGTGTCGAACGCGCCCTTGGTGGACTGGTAGACGCCCCAGCGCGGACCCGGCGGGATGCGCACGCCGATCGTGGAGACGTTGACGACCAGGCCGCTGCCCCGCTCCCGCATGTGCGGCAGCAGAGCCAGCAGCAGCCGCACCGGGCCCAGGTAGTTGATGTTGACCATCCGCGTGAAGTCGTGGAACCGGTCGTACTGCAGGTCCAGCGAGCGCCGCATCGACTTGCCCGCGTTGTTGACCACGATGTCGACGCCGCCGTGGTCGGCGAGGATCCGCTCGACCAGCGTGCCGATCGCGTCGAAGTCGCTGAGGTCGCAGGGCAGTGCGTACGCCGTACCGCCCTCGGCCGCGATCTCCTCGACCAGCTCGTCCAATCGCTCAGCGGTCCGGGCGACCGCCAGCACGGTCGCGCCACTGCGGGCCAGCATCTTCGCCGCGGCCTCGCCGAGTCCGAACGAGGCGCCGGTGACCAGGACGGTCTTCCCGCCCACCGCGCGCCGCAGCGCCGCCTCGTCCGTCGACCGGGATGAGTTCACGACCCGGTCGACCACCCGGTCACGAACCTGCTGCACCTTCGAAGCCATGGACGGCCACCTCTCACGACGATCGGTCGCCGGGGCGGCGCCGATAACGACCCAACTGAGATAATCACGTTATTTGGATGCCGTCAATAGATAGACTCCCCGGCATGGCCCGCCTCACCCGCGCCGAGAGCCAGCGGCACAACCGCGAACGGTTGCTCGGCTGCGCCAGGACGCTCTTCCTGCGCGACGGCTACAACGCGACGTCGCTGGCCGCCATCGCGGACGAGGCCGGCTTCTCGACGGGCGTGATCTACTCGAACTTCGTGGGCAAGTCGGAGCTCGCGCTGCTCGTCCTCCAGGAGATCCAGGGCGAGCAGCTGAGCGTCCTGCGCGACGCGATGCGCTCCGACGAGCCGCTGTCGGCCAAGCTCGATCGCGTCCAAGACTGGGCGGAGAGCGCGTTCACCTCCGGCTGGCCGCGGCTGGAGCTCGAGTTCGCGCTCGAGGCGCGGCCCGATCGGGCGCTGGTGGCGGCCGAGGCGGAGCGGCACGAGGCCGCGACCCTGCTGGCGCGCGGCGCGCTGGAGGAGCTGGTCCCACCCGAGCTCGCGGACCTCGTGTCCCTCGGCGCCGCCGCGGAGGCCCTGGTGAGCCTGGCGATCGGCGTCGCCGTACGCCGCCTCATCGACCCGTCGGTCCGAATCGACGGCCTCATCGACGGTCTGCGCCACGCCCTCCGGGCGTTCGGCCTCCTCGGCGCACCCGCCCCCCGGTAGCCGGGTTGCGCGCCGGCCGGCCGCCGGAAATGCACGACGCCCCCTGCGCAGTGTTCATGCTGCTCAGAGGGCGTGGTGACCTTGCGACCCCGACGGGACTCGAACCCGCGGCCTCCGCCGTGACAGGGCGGCGCGCTAACCAACTGCGCTACGGGGCCAGGTTGTCGCTTCTCCCTCACGGGCGAAGCGTGGGAACTCTAACCCATCCGGGGTGGGCGTTCCCAATCGGGACCGCCCACCCGGATCCGGCCGGTCAGCGCAGCGGAGGGCCCCAGGTGACGTCCTTGCGGAGCTGGGCCTTCAGCAGCTTGCCACCCGCGTTGCGGGGCAGCGGCTCGGTGGCGATGCTGAGGTACTGCGGGATCTTGAAGTCCGCCAGCTGCGTCCTGAGGTGGCCCAGCACCGCGTCGACGTCGACCTCCTCGCCGCCGCCGTACACGATCGCCCCGACCTTCTCGCCCATCACGTCGTCGGGTACGGCGATGACGGCCGCCTCCAGCACCGTCGGCGCGGCCGCCAGCGCCGCCTCCACCTCGAGGCTGGAGATGTTCTCGCCGCCGCGGATGATGATGTCCTTGGTGCGGTCGACGATGTGGATCCGGCCCGCGTCGTCGACCCGGACGATGTCGCCGGTGTGCATCCACCCGCCTGCGAGCGCCTCCGCGGTCGCCTCGGGCCGGTTCCAGTAGCCCTTCATGATGTTGGCTCCGCGCGAGAGCAGCTCGCCGTACCGCGGATCGACGCCGAGCGGGGCGACGGCGAGCTCGACCGACGGCACCGCGTAGCCGACCGAGTCGGCGTGCTCGACGGCGTCCTCGTGCGGCAGCGACGTCATCAGTGATGCCGTCTCGGTCATCCCGTAGCCGTTGGTGACCCGTGCACCCGGGAAGGCCTTCTGCAGGGCCTCGACGAGCGACGGCGCGATCGCGGCGCCGCCGTACCCGACCCAGCGCACGGTGCTGATGTCGGCGTCGGCGAACTCGGGCCTGCGCAGGATCAGCGCGTACACCGCCGGGACGGTCACCATCAGCGTGATCCGCTCTTCGCTGAGCGTCTCGATCAGCCGGACCTGGTCCAGGTTCGGCATGATCACCGCCGTACCGCCCAGGTAGTGCGCCGTCAGCAGCTGGGAGTTGCAGCCGGTGACGTGGAAGAGCGGCACCGAGACGAGGGTGCGGAAGTCGGCGCCCAGCCCGCGGGAGCCCTGCAGCCCGATGACCATGTTCTCGGCATTGGTCAGGAACGCCTCGTGGTTGGTCGGCACCCCCTTGGCGCGGCCCGTGGTGCCCGAGGTGAAGAACATCGCGCACGGATCGAGCAGGCCCAGGCCCTCCTCGACGTACGGCTCGCCGTCCGGCAGGGCCGAGCCCGCGTCGAGGTCGACGGTGACGCCGGCATCCTCGAGGAGCGCGGCGATCTCGGGAGGTGCGGAGCGGATGTTCGGGGCCACGGCGATGCCGCCGGCCATGATCGTGCCGTAGAACGCGAGCACCCAGCTCACGCCCGCGGGGTGGCGGACGGCGACCCGGTCGCCGCGACGTACGCCGGCCGCCCGCAGCCCGCCCGCGACCCGGGCCGCACGGTCCCAGAGCTGCTGATAGGTCAGCCGCTCGCCGTCGAGCTCGACCACCGCCTCGACGTCGGGCGTGGCCTCGACGTGGCGGCGCAGCGAGGCGATCAGCGAATCCGGCAGGCCGTCGAAGTGGGGCACCCCCTGCTCGTCGACGGTGACCCCGTCCCGCGAGAGCGGGTTGTGGTCGCGTGGGACGACGTAGATGTCGGGCGCACTCATCGGTCGGCCACCGTGAGCCACCGGGCCGGGTTCCTGACCAGCAGCGTCTCGATCTGGTCGTCGGTGACGCCGGCCTCGCGCATCGCGGGCAGGACGTCGTCGTGGATGTGGGTGTAGTGCCAGTTGGGCAGCAGCTCGGCCGGCCCCGCCTCCGGGTAGAAGTCGGAGTAGCAGGAGGCGTCGTGCGAGAGCAGCATGCTCTCGGCGTACCCGAGCCGGACCATCTCGACGACGGTCCTGGTGCGGTCGGGCGTGGTGCAGAAGACATCGACGCCGAAGCGGTCCATACCGAGCATGACGCCCTGGTCGGCGAGCCCCCGCAGGTAGTCGATGTCGGTGCTGTCGCCGCTGTGGCCGATGCAGACCTTCGACAGGTCGGCGCCCTCGGACTTCATCACCTCGAGCGCGGGAATGCCCATCTCGCCGTGCGCGTGGGTGTGGATGATGACCGGTACGCCGGTCTCCACGTGTGCCTGCGCGACCGCGTGCATCACCCGCTCCACGCCGTGGACCATGCCGGCCTCGTCGATCGCGCACTTGAGCACGCCGGCCTTCACGCCCGTGCCGGCGATGCCCTCACGGATGTCGTTGACGAACAGCTCGACCATCGGCTCCGGTCGGTCGAACGGCAGGCCCGGACCCTGGAAGTGAAACTGCACCGGCTCGTCGTGGTAGGTGTAGATGCCGGTGCCGACGACGATGTTGATGTCGACCTGCTCGTTGATCCGCTGGATCCGCGGGATGTAGCGGCCCAGGCCGATCACCGTCGGGTCCACGATGGTGCGCACCCCGCGGGTCGTGACGTCCTTGAGCTTGGCGACGGCGTCAGCGACGCGGCGGTCCTCGTCCCACGGGTCGGGGAAGTCCGGGTAGTTCTGCCGGATCTCGGTGCCGATGGTGAAGACGTGCTCGTGAGCCAGCACCTGGCCCAACTCGTCCACGGGCACGGGTCCTCGCACGGTCTCGACGTTGCTCACGTCAGCTCCTCCTGGTCGTCGGTCGGCCTGGTCGATGTGACCGGCGTCATAGCGTACGGCCATCATGGCGCAAAAACCGACCAGGCGGTATCGAAGTGTTCGGCGCCGGCGTCGTGAGGGCGGATGCTCCCGATTGACCATATGAAGAACTCTTCAAGTGGTCTAGCGTGGTGACCGTCTAGCAGCGAGGAGGCCACCGTGGGAGTACCGCTCTACCAGGCGAAGGCGGAGTTCTTCCGCACCCTCGGGCACCCGGCGCGGATCCGGATCCTCGAGCTCCTCGCCGAGCGCGACCATGCCGTCTACGAGCTGCTGGAGCAGATCACCATTGAGCCGAGCAACCTCTCCCAGCAGCTGGGGGTGCTCCGGCGGACCGGGTTGGTGACCTCGCGGCGACGCGAGGGCGAGGTCGTCTACTCGGTCAGCGTCCCCGAGGTGCGGGACCTGCTGATGGCGGCCCGACAGATCCTGGGCGTGATCGCCGCCTCGCGCACCGAGTTCGACAACGAGCTGTCGCCGGTCTCTCGATGACCGAGCTCTCCCGCCTGCTTCCACGCCGGAGCGACTGGACGGGGGTCAAGCCCGGACGGGACCTGACCGCCGGCCTGGTCGTCGCGATGGTCGCACTCCCCCTCGCGCTCGGCTTCGGGGTCGCGTCGGGCGTCGGGGCCAAGGCCGGGCTGGTCACCGCGATCGTCGCCGGCGCGGTCGCGGCCGTGTTCGGAGGAAGCAGGGTCCAGGTCAGCGGCCCGACCGGCGCGATGACCGTCGTACTCATCCCGATCGTGGCCAAGCACGGTGCCGATGGCGTCCTCGTCGTCGGCATGCTCGCCGGCCTGATCCTGATCGCGCTGGCCCACAGCGGCGCGGGGCGGGCGATGAAGTACGTGCCGATCCCCGTGGTCGAGGGCTTCACCGCCGGGATCGCCGCCATCATCGCCCTGCAACAGCTCCCCGCCGTCCTCGGCGTCACCGTGCACGAGGAGAAGGTCCTCGATCTCGCGTACGTCGCGATCCGGACCTGGGTCACCCACTCCCCGATGGCGCACTGGCAGGCGCCGCTGACCGGCCTGGTCACCGCCGGACTGATCCTGCTCGTCGCCCGCGTCCGTCCGGGTCTACCCGTCGCGCTGATCCTGGTCGCACTCGGCACCGTCGCGAACACGGCGTTCGGGCTCGGCCTGTCGACCGTGAGCACCATTCCCGCCGGCCTACCCGTCCCGGCGCTGCCGAGGATCCCGTGGGGGGACCTGCAGACCCTCGTGGCGGCCGCGGTCGCCGTCGCTGCCCTGGCGGCGCTCGAGAGCCTGCTCTCGGCGACCGTCGCCGACGCCATGAGCGTCGGGCGGCGCCACGACCCCGACCGGGAGCTGTTCGGGCAGGGGCTCGCGAACCTGGTCGCTCCGCTGTTCGGCGGCGTACCGGCCACGGCCGCGATCGCCCGTACGGCGGTGAACGTGCGGTCCGGCGCCACCTCACGATTCGCGGCGCTGACCCACGCGCTGATCCTGCTCGGCGTCGTCCTGGTCGCGGCCCGCTGGGTCAGCCATATCCCGCTCGCCGCTCTGGCCGGCGTCCTGATCGCCACGGCGATCCAGATGGTCCGGGTATCCAGCCTCACCGCGATCCTCCGGTCCACCCGCGGCGATGCGGCGACCTTCCTCATCACCGCGGCCGCCACCCTGGCCTTCGACCTGGTCGTCGCGGTCATCGCCGGCCTAGTCGTCGCGGGGTTCTTCGCGCTGCGCCAGACCGCCGCCGGCACCCGTCTGGAGCAGACGCCCCTCGACGACATCGCCCACCGCGACGAGGAGCAGTCGCTGCTGGACGAACACATCGTGGCCTACCGACTCGAAGGGCCGCTGTTCTTCGGCGCCGCCCACGACTTCCTGCTCGAGGTCGCGGACGTGAGCCAGGTCCGGGTGGTCGTCCTGCGGATGGCGCACGTCACGGCGCTCGACGCCACCGGCGCCCACGTCCTGGCCGACACCATCGCGCGTCTCGAGCGCCGCGGCATCACCGTGCTGCTCTCCGGCGTCCAGCCCGCCCACCTGCGTGTCCTCGACGAGCTCGGCGTCCTGCGGAGTCTCGCCCACGAACGGCACCTGTTCCCCACCACCGGAGACGCGATCACCCACGCCCGGGCGCACGCCGCCCGCGTGGAGCACGACCCGAGCCAGGAGGTACGGCGATGACACGAGAGCCGATCGCACCCCCACCGTGGTCGGTGCTGATCGTCGACGACAGCGCGGTCGTGCGCGACCTGCTCAGGTTCCAGATCGAGGACGACCCGCGCTTCGAGCTCGCAGGCTCGGCCGGCGACGGACCGCAGGCGCTGAGCGTCGCCGCCCGCATCCGTCCTCAGACGGCCATCTGCGACATCATGATGCCGGGCATGAGCGGCCTCGAGCTGATCCCGCGCCTGCGCCGGCTGCACCCCGACCTCGTGGTCGTCACCTTCAGCGGCACCGCCATCAGCGCCTTCAGCGCATCCGCCGTCGGGATCGACCGACTCTTCGACAAGGGCCATGACCTCGCCGAGCTGCTGGACGAGCTCGACGAGCTGTGTGCTGAGCGGCTCGGACGACCGCCGACCGCCTGACGGACGACCCGCGCGAGCGTCGTACCCTGCTCCACCCCGTACACGTCGTACGACGGGATTCGAAACGCCAATCCGCCGCGACAGCGACCAGGGTCCAGGAGCCGACTCCGCTCGGGGAACCGCTATGAGATGAATCGGTGGACGGCCTCGTTGGCGTTGTCCTGGAAGGACGGGTTGGTCAGCGCGGGGAGGAAGTCTGCTTGGTCGACCATCGGACCCGTGAGCGTGTTGGCCGCGCTGGCGTAGAACGCCCCGCTCGACAAGGCCGGATCGGTGACGCCGTCGACGAGCCGCTTGGCGCCCACCTCGAGCTTGTGGGACAGGCCGAGGGCGGGCAGGACGTACTTCGCCGCTACCCGCATCGGTAACGGGAGGCCGCTGGCTGCTTGGGTGCCCGTGGTGTTGCCCGGGCTCACGGTGATGAAGCGGCGGTCGGGGTGGCGGCGGGCCAGGTAGCCCATCCACAGAGTGCCGATGTACTTGGCCTGGCCGAACGCCATGTTGAAGTCCGGCTTGCGGCCGGCGAAGTAACTGCCATCGATGACGGACGCGAGCTCGTCAGCTGAGTTCGACACGAACGATGGGCCCTTCATCCGCAGCTTCGGAACGCCCCTGACCGCCTCGCTTCCCACGAACAGGGCGACCTCGCCAAGTCGATCCTCGGCGAGGAGCCCCTCCAGAAGGGAGACGTGGCCGAGGACGTTCGTTGCGAACGTGGTGGTGACCCCGTCAGGGGTCAGATCCAAGGCCTGCGGGCCGATGACACCGGCGTTCATGACGAGCGCGTCGACGGCTCCGTCGAAGCTGGCCAGACCGGCTCGGACCGAGCCGAGATCCGCGACGTCCATGAGGACGATGTCGAAGATGCGCCGGCCCGTCGTGGCCTCGAGCTCCGTCTTCGCCTGTGCCGCACGCGCTTCGTTCCGGCACGCAAGGTAGATGCGCGCCGTCTCGGGCCGCAGGGCCAGTTGCCGGGCCACCTCCTTGCCCAGACCAGCGTTTGCGCCCGTGATCAGAGCCGTCCTCCGCTGCTGCCCGCTCATTCCGAGTCCACCTCAGCCTGGGTGGACGTCGGGAGTCCGTCGATCAGGCTGAAGCGAGCATCCATCGCGAGACCGCGGACGACCATCAGCTCCTGGTACTCCGGAGACTGGTACCACCGGACGACGGACCCGTAGTCGGGAAATCGCATCAGCGCCCCCGAGGTCCGCGAGATCTCGCCGTCCAAGAGTTCCCACGCGTCGTTGGCAAGAGCCTCGGCTCCGTACTTCTCGGCGATCCGGCCGGCCTTGGCGGCGTACTGCTCACGGTAGACATCCGGATCCTTGACGCTGAACTCCACCACCACGTACGCGCTCATGTCGACATTCCTCTGTTTTGGGTTGGGTAACCCACTATTGCCGAATACAAACTGGGTTGTCAAACCCAAAACGACTAGGGTGGGGACATGACCGACGAGGCAGCTGGCCGCCCGAAGCTCACCACCAAGGGGGCGCGCACGCGTGCGCGCATCGTCGAGGAGGCCGCCGGGCTCATCCACGAGCACGGCGTAGCGGCTACCACGCTGGATCACGTCAAGGCGGCGGCAGACGTCAGCGGCTCGCAGCTGTACCACTACTTCCCCGACAAGAACGCCCTCGTGCAGGCCGTGATCGACTACCAGGCCGACGCCATCGTCGAACGCAACAAGCAGGTGCTGGGCACTGCGAACGGCATCGAAGCGTGGCGGGAGATGGTGATGGCTGCAGCGAGGCGCACCCAGGCGATCGGCGGCTGCCAACTGGGCTCGCTGGGGGGCCAACTCGCCGAGAACGACCCCGAGGCTCGAGCCCTCATCGCGGCCGGGTTCGATCGATGGACCGCGGCCATCAGCGATGGACTCAGGCCCCTTGAGGTCGAGGGCAGGCTTCCACCCGACATTGGTCCGGACGACCTCGCCACGACGCTGCTCGCCACCCTCGAAGGAGCGCTGCTGCTCGCCCAAGTACGACGCGACATCCGCCCCTTCGAGACCGCGGTCAACACCGTCCTGGCTCTCATGATCGGTCGATGAACCCGGCCGCAACGTCGGAACCTCGGGGGGACCTGCTTGTCGCAAGGCCGAACAGGGCCTCGCTCGTACCCCCTACCGGATTCGAACCGGCGCTACCGCCGTGAAAGGGCGGGGTCCTGGGCCGCTAGACGAAGGGGGCCTGCCGCGCCGAACGCGGCCCGCACAGCATAGTGGGGCTCGATCTGGACCACCGATTCGGCGGGTCGGAGCGGCTCCGGTAAGGTTTCGCCCTGCTTGGGCAGGTAGCTCAGTTGGTACGAGCGATCGACTGAAACTCGATAGGTCGGCGGTTCGACCCCGCCCCTGCCCACAAGCGACGAAGGGCCGGTCAGTTCTCTGACCGGCCCTTCGTGTGTCTTCGGTACGCCGCCTCAGGCGTCCTCGCGGGTCCACGCGATGGTGAGCTCGTCCTTCTCGCCGAAGCGGACCAGGTGCCGTCCGACGACGTCCTCGAGGGTGTCCAGGTCCGGCCCGGTCACGACGATCTCGAGGCCCTCGGGCGTCGCGACCAGCTCCGCACCGCCCTCGCCGAAGGTGATCGTCCCGCGCTCCTCGTCCTCGGACCAGGTGCTGCCGTGCTTGCGCCCCAGGTGGGACGCGAGCTGCTTGCCGTACCGCGCGGCCCGGTCGGTCGCGGAGAATCCGATGCTTCTCATGTCTACTCCTGCTCAGAGGTGGCGGCGCAGCGACTCCAGGGCCGCCAGCCGGTGCCGCAACGGCGCGATCTCGTGCGGGGTCGCCAAGCGGTCCTGTGCCGCCCGCAGCTCGGCTCGCACCGAGCGGACGACGGCGTCCCACGCGTCCTCGTGCACCGTGGAAGGTACGCCGGGGACGGGTCGCGGGTCGCTGACGTTCATGGCAGGACCAGTCAACCCGATCCGTGCGCGAAACCGGAGCGGTGGCTAGCGACTCACAGCCGATTCCCAGGCCCGACGGCCCGGGACCCGATCAGTCGCGGTAATCGGACCAGCGCTCGGGCAGGTCGTCCTGGACGTCGTCGACGTCCGGGGACTCCTCCCCGTGGAGCTCGCGGGCCAGCGCACCGAGATCGGTGTCGTGGGTCCGGTACTTCAGGTCGCGAGCGACCTTCGTCTGCTTGGCTTTCGCTCGGCCGCGGCCCATAAGGTCCAGCCCCCTCGCACACTTGGCCGGTGCCCTACAGGGCCCCGGACTTCTCATCAGAGTCTCGTGGGACCAACGCTACCTTCTCGGTGGCTGTTCCCGCACGCCAGGGCACGGATTGGACGCCTCGGTGCGGCGAAGGTCACCAGCCGGGGTGCTGACCCACCAGCTCGACGCTGCCCGGACCACCGGCGTCGGCCGTGACCTCGCCGGCCACCCAGGCGTCGATGCCGAGCTCGGCGAGCCGCGCGATCGCCGCGTCGACGGCGTCGGGGGCGGTCAGCGCGACCATCCCCACCCCGCAGTTGAGCGTCGCCTCGAGGTCGGGCTGCGGTACGTCGCCGACCTTGCGGACGACGTCGAAGATCGGCGCGGGCGTCCAGCTGCCGCGGTCCAGGGTGGCCTTGAGGCCCTCGGGCATGACCCGCGCCAGGTTGTTGGCCAGGCCGCCGCCGGTCACGTGGGCCATCGCGTGCGTCTCGGTCTCGCGGGCGATCGCCAGGCACGGCTTGGTGTAGAGCCGGGTCGGGACCAGCAGCTCCTCGCCGAGCGTGTGGCCGAGCTCCTCGACGTACCGGTCGAGCGACCAGCCGGCGTGGGTGAAGAAGACGTGGCGGGCCAGCGAGTAGCCGTTGGAGTGCAGGCCGCTGGCGGCCATCGCGATCGCCACGTCGCCCGCGCGCACGCGGTCGGCGCCCAGCAGCGCGTCGGCCTCGACGACGCCGGTGGTGGCGCCGGCGACGTCGTACTCGTCGGGCGCGAGGAGGCCCGGGTGCTCGGCCGTCTCGCCGCCGACGAGCGCGCAGCCCGCCTCGACGCACGCCTCGGCGATGCCCTTGACGATCGCGGCGATCCGCTCCGGGACGACCTTGCCGGTCGCGATGTAGTCGGTCATGAACAGCGGCTCGGCGCCGCACACGACGAGGTCGTCGACGACCATGCCGACCAGGTCGAAGCCGATCGTGTCGTGCTTGTCCATCCGCCGCGCGATGTCGACCTTGGTGCCGACGCCGTCGGTGGAGGTCGCGAGCAGGGGGCGCTTGTACGCCGTCAGCGCCGACGCGTCGAAGAGGCCGGCGAAGCCGCCCAGCCCGCCCAGCATCTCGGGCCGGCGGGCCTTCTCGACCCACTCCTTCATCAGGTCGACGGCGCGGTCGGCGGCCTCGATGTCGACGCCGGCCTGGGCGTAGGCGTTGTCAGCCACGGGACTCCTCGATCAGGGGTTGTTGAAGACGGGCAGCGCCTCGCCGTGGGTCTGGGACTTCAGGCTGACCTCGAGCAGGTGCTTGCCGAGCAGCGACTCATCGGGCAGCGGGATCGGGTACTCGCCGGTGAAGCACGCGGTGCACAGCGAGTCCTTGGTCTGGTCGGTGGCATCGACCATGCCGTCCAGCGAGATGTAGCCGAGGCTGTCGGCGCCGATGCTGGAGGCGATCTCCTCGGCGTCGAGGCCGTTGGCGATCAGCTCCGCGCGGGTGGCGAAGTCGATGCCGTAGAAGCACGGCCACTTCACCGGCGGGCTGGAGATCCGCACGTGGACCTCGGCCGCCCCCGCCTCGCGGAGCATCCGGATCTGGGCGCGCTGGGTGTTGCCGCGCACGATCGAGTCGTCGACCACCACGACCCGCTTGCCGCGGATGACGTGGTCGAGGGCGTTGAGCTTGAGCCGGATGCCGAGCTGGCGCAGGGTCTGGCTGGGCTGGATGAAGGTGCGGCCGACGTAGGCGTTCTTGACGAAGCCCTGCGCGTAGGGGATGCCGCTCTCCAGCGCGTAGCCGGTTGCGGCGGGGATGCCGGACTCCGGCACCGGGATGACGACGTCGGCCTCGACGGAGAACTCGCGGGCCAGCTGGCGGCCCATCTCGACGCGCGCCTCGTGGACGCTGCGGCCGGCGATGGTGGCGTCCGGACGGGCCAGGTAGACGTACTCGAACACGCAGCCCTTGCGGACCGGCTCGGCGAACTTGTGCGAGCGCAGGCCGGCCTCGTCGATGACGATGAGCTCGCCCGGCTCCACCTCCCGTACGACGCTCGCGCCGACCGTGGCCAGCGCCGCGCTCTCCGACGCGACGACCCAGCCGCGCTCGAGCCGGCCCAGGACCAGCGGGCGGATGCCCTCGGGGTCGCGGGCGGCGTACAGCGTGCCCTCGTTCATGAACACGAAGCAGAACGCGCCCTTGACCTGCGGCAGCAGCTCCATGGCGCGCGACTCGAGCGACTGGTCGGGATGGTGCGCGAGCAGCGCGGTGACCAGGCTGGTGTCGTTGGTGGACGCCTCGAGGTTGAGCGAGTGGATGTCCAGCTCACCGGTGTCGCTGGGCAGGTCCAGGACCATCTGGGCGAGCTCGGAGGTGTTGACCAGGTTGCCGTTGTGGCCCAGCGCGATCGAGCCGTCGGCGGTGGGCCGGAAGGTCGGCTGGGCGTTGTTCCAGGTGCTGGCGCCGGTCGTGGAGTAGCGGCAGTGGCCGACGGCGATGTGGCCCTCGATCGCGTCCAGGGTGTTCTCGTCGAACACCTGGGAGACCAGGCCCATGTCCTTGAACACCAGGATCTGGCGGCCGTTGCTCACCGAGATGCCGGCCGACTCCTGACCTCGGTGCTGCAATGCGTAGAGACCGAAGTAGGTCAGCTTGGCGACGTCCTCACCCGGTGCCCACACTCCGAAGACTCCGCACACACAGTGCAGCCTACCGGCCGGAGGGCTGTGCCCCTTATTCGGCGGAGACGCCGAGATTGCGGAGCATCAGCGCCTCGGCGAGCAGGACCCGCTCCCACTCGGCCAGGTGCAGGCCCTCGTTGGGGCCGTGGGCGCGGGTGTCGGGGTCCTCGACGCCGGTGACGAGCACCGAGGCCTGCGGGAAGGTCTCCAGGAACTCGGCGATGAACGGGATCGAGCCACCCACGCCCATGTCGACGGGCGCGGTGCCGTCCCACGCCTCGGCGAAGGCGCTCCGCGCGGCGTCGTACGCCGGACCGTCGGCCGGGATGGCGATCGGCTCGCCGGTGTCGACGACCGTGGTGGAGAGCTCCGCGCCCCACGGCAGGTGCTTCTCCAGGTGGGCCCGGAGCCGCGCGACGGCGTTCTCGCCGGAGTCGCCGGGCGCGATCCGGACGGTGACCCGGGCCCGGACCATGGGGACCATCGTGTTGGAGGCGCCGGCGACCTTCGGGGCGTCGAATCCGGTGACGGTGATCGCGGGCTGGGTCCACATCCGCTCCACGGTCGAGCCGCGGCCGACCCACTGCAGGCCGGGGACCGCGCCGGACTCCGCGCGGAGCCGCTCCTCGGGGTAGTCCACGTCGGCGGCCGGGCCGCTGACGAGGCCCTCGACGGCCGGCGCACCCGACTCGTCCCACAGCGAGTTGAGCAGGCGGGTCATCGCCATGATCGCGTCGGGCGCGAGACCGCCCCACATGCCGGAGTGGACGGCGTGGGTGAGGGTGCGGACCTCGACGTCGACGCGGATCAGCCCGCGCAGCGAGGTGGTGAGCGCGGGCACGCCGATGTCCCAGTTGCCGGAGTCGGCGATCACGATCACGTCGGCGGCGAGCCGGTCCTGGAACTTCTTCAGCAGCGCGGGCAGGGTCGCGGAGGCGACCTCCTCCTCGCCTTCGATGAACAGCCGCAGCGTGACCGGCAGGTCGTCGCCGAACAGCCGCGCGGCGGCCAGGTGGGTGACGATGCCGGCCTTGTCGTCGGCCGCGCCGCGGCCGTAGAGGCGTACGTCGCCGTGGGCATCCGCGCGCTCGGTCGGCTCCCACGGCGGGGAGTCCCAGTCGGCCGGGTCGTTCTCGGGCTGCACGTCGTGGTGGGCGTAGAGCAGCACCACGGGAGCACCCGCGGGGCCCTTCTTCTCCCCCACGACGGCCGGCGGCGCACCGTCGTACGCCCGCACGATCTCGGCCTCGAAGCCCTCGCCGCGGAACAGCTCCAGCGTCTTCTCCGCGCTGCGCTCGACCTGGTCGAGGCGGTCCGGGTCGGCACTCACGGACTGGATGCGGACGAGGTCCTCGAGGTCGCGGCGGAGGCCGGGGAGGAGCTCGGTCAGGCGGGCGCGCAGGGCAGCGGGGTCGGTGCTCATGGAGCCAACCTATGCGGCGCCAGGGGAAGGTACGCCGAGAGGTCGGTGCGCTCCCCGCTCGCGGTCACGCGCGCGGCGGCCACGGCGTCCGGCCAGGCGAGGTCGCCGGCCGCGAGGGCGATCCAGGTGGCGGCGTCGGTCTCGATCACCGCGGGCGGGGTCCCGCGGGTGTGCCGGACACCCTCGATCACCTGCACGGCGGCGTACGGCGGCACCCGGACCTCCACCGACCGGCCGGGCGCGCGCTCCTCGAGGACGGCGAGGAAGTGCTTGGTGAGCAGCCGCAGGTCGGCCCGGTCCTCAGCACCGGAGCGCCAGCGCTCCAGGGCGGCGGCGACCGCGGCGGGGTCGGCAGGGCGGAGTCGGGCAGGCATCGGACCGATGGTGCCACGCGGCGGGGACGGGCGACGCGGGCCCGTCCGACACAATGTCCCCATGGGGTCACCGATGCGCCTTCGCCGAGCAGCCGTCCTGGCCGCCCTCGCCTGCCTGCTCCCCGCCCTCGCCGCGTGCGGTGCGAGCGGCACGCAGGTCAAGGCCGGCGACGTCGTACCGGCGCGGGAGGCGAAGCAGTTCGTGCACGGCAAGCTGTCGACGCTCGCCACGCCGATCGGGACCCTGCACATCCGCACCGGGGCCGAGGTCACCCAGCTCTCGTCCTCCGACACCCACGAGCTGACCGCGCAGACCGCACCCGACGGGCTGGCCTACCTGCCCGTCATGTGGAGCTACGACCAGCGCACGACCCGCGTCTACTCCCGGTACGTCGCCTCGAACGCGCTCCCGATCGTCGACGTGCGCGTCGGCGACGCCTCCTACCGGCTCCCCTCACCCGACCCCGCGCAGGGCGCCGAGTCGTTCTACGTGCTGGTCGCCGCCGGCTCCGACCACCCGCAGCTCGCCCTGGACTTCGACGGCGTCACGCAGACTGTCGACCTGACCACCGGCCGGCGGCACGTGGGCCGCGCCCAGGGCCTCTACCGGCTGTCGTACCGGACCAAGAAGGCTACGGACTGCCCCAGCGCGCCGACGTGGGTCGAGAACGCCAACTCCAACAGCACCTGCACCATCAGCGGCCCCCTGGTGCTCCCGTACGCCGGCGGCGCCTGGGCGAAGCCGGGCCACGAGTGGCTGGTCGTGACCGTGAAGACCCGGCTGGCCACCTACGTCCAGGCCGGCGAGACGGCCGCGTCGGGCGGGATCTACTACCCGCAGGCGGTCAAGGGCACGTTCCACCTCGGCGGCCACACCCCGGTCACGACGATCGGGGCGAGCGACGACAGCGACGAGTGCCCGGTGCCGCGCACCGGCGCGTGCAACACCAACACCGCGCTCGTCTTCGACAGCAGCAACCACGGCTCCACGCTGACCGTCGCCCTGCGCTACCGGCTCAAGCTCGGCAGCGGCTGGGGCGGCTACGACGGCAGGCCGTTCGAGTCCGAGGTCGGGACCCTGGAGATCCCGCTGCGGGGCTGATCCCGGCCGGGGTCAGCGGCCCAGGGCCGCCGGCAGGGTGGCGGTCCAGGCCCCGCGCAGCTCCTCGAGCGGCACGCTGAACTGGCCGGCGACCTCGAGCGCGTCGCCACCGGTGCGGCCGATCACGACGGCCGGCACGGCGTGGTGCGAGGCGCTCGCCATCAGCGCGTCCACCGCGTCGGCGGGCACCGTGACGACGGCACGGGCCGTCGACTCGGCGAACAGGCCCAGGAACGCGTCACCCTCGAGCTCGACCCGGGCGCCGACGCCGCCGACCATGGCCGCCTCGGCGAGGGCCTGGGCGAGACCGCCGTCGGACAGGTCGTGCGCGCTGGTGATGGTGCCGACCAGGTCGCGCAGCAGCGCGGCGAGGTTCTGCTCGGCGGGCAGGTTGACCGCCGGCGGCCGGCCGCCGAGGTGGCCGTGGACGACGTGGGCCCACTCCGAGCCGGACAGCTCCTCGTGGGTGCTGCCGAGCTGGACGATCACCTCGTCCGCGGCCCGGAACACCGACGGGGTACGGCGACGTACGTCGTCGATCACGCCGAGCACCGCCACGACCGGGGTCGGCAGGATCGCCGTCTCGCCGGTCTGGTTGTAGAGGCTGACGTTGCCGCCGGTGACCGGGACGCCGAGCTCGAGGCAGGCGTCCTTGAGGCCACGGCAGGCCTCGGCGAACTGCCACATGACGTCCGGGTCCTCCGGCGAGCCGAAGTTGAGGCAGTCGGACACGGCGAGCGGGGTCGCGCCGCCCGTCGCCACGTTGCGGTAGGCCTCGGAGAGGGCGAGCTGCGCGCCGGCGTACGGGTCCAGCTTGGCGAAGCGGCCGTTGCAGTCGGTGGCGATGGAGACGCCGAGGTGGGTCTCCTCGTCGATGCGGACCATGCCGGAGTCCGACGGCTGGGCCAGGACCGTGTTGCCCTGGACGTAGCGGTCGTACTGGTCGGTGATCCAGGACTTGTCGCACAGGTTCGGACTGGCCACCAGCTGCAGGAGCGTGGCGCGCAGCTCGTCACCGGTCGACGGGCGCGGGAGCGTCTCGGCACCGTCGTCCTGGAGCGCGTCCTGCCAGTCGGGGCGTGCGAAGGGGCGCTGGTAGACGGGGCCGTCGTGCGCCACCGTGGCGGGAGGTACGTCGACGACGGTCTCGCCGTGCCAGGTGATCTCCAGCCGCCCGGTGTCGGTGACCTCACCGATCGCGACGGCCTCGACGTCCCACTTCTCGCAGATCTCCATGAACCGGTCGAGGTGGGCGGGCTCGACGACCGCCATCATCCGCTCCTGGCTCTCGCTCATCAGGATCTCCTCCGGCGAGAGCGTGGAGTCGCGCAGCGGGACGCGGTCGAGCTCGCAGCGCATGCCGCCGTCGCCGGCGGAGGCGAGCTCGGTGGTGGCGCAGGAGAGGCCGGCACCGCCGAGGTCCTGGATGCCGTTGACGACCTTCGCGGCGAAGAGCTCGAGCGTGCACTCGATGAGCAGCTTCTCCATGAAGGGATCGCCGACCTGCACGCTCGGGCGCTTGGCCGGACCGTCGGCGTCGAAGGTCTCGGAGGCGAGCACGGAGACGCCGCCGATGCCGTCGCCGCCGGTGCGGGCGCCGTACAGGACGACGAGGTTGCCCTTGCCGGTGGCGTTGGCGAGGTGGAGGTCCTCGTGGCGCATGACGCCGATGCAGCCCGCGTTGACGAGCGGGTTGCCGAGGTAGGTCGCATCGAAGACGGCCTCGCCGCCGATGTTGGGCAGGCCGAGGCAGTTGCCGTAGCCGCCGACGCCGGCCACGATCCCGGGCAGCACGCGGTGGGTGTCGTCCTCGTCGAGCGGGCCGAAGCGCAGCGGGTCGACGACGGCGACCGGACGCGCGCCCATCGCGATGATGTCGCGGACGATGCCACCCACGCCGGTGGCCGCACCCTGGTAGGGCTCGACGTAGGACGGGTGGTTGTGGCTCTCCACCTTGAAGCTGACCGCGTAGCCCTGACCGATGTCGATGACGCCGGCGTTCTCGCCGATGCCGGCGAGCATCGGGCCGCGGACCGTCTCCTGGGGAATCTCGGAGAACTGCTTGAGGTGGACCTTGGAGCTCTTGTAGGAGCAGTGCTCGGACCACATCACCGAGTACATCGCCAGCTCCGAGCTGGTCGGACGGCGCCCGAGGATCTCCTTGATCCGGGCGTACTCGTCGGCCTTGAGCCCCAGCTCCGCCCAGGGCTGCTCCCGGTCGGGGTCACCGGCCGCGACGGCCACGGTGTCGAGGGTGGGTCGGATGGTGTCTACGGACGTCTCGGCCACCCCCGGATCCTATCGGTGACCGGGGGTGGCGCCTGCAACGGCGTGGGTGCTGGTCAGGTGCCGAGCGCGCCGTTGGTGATCTGGCCGATCACATCGCTGTTGAGGTGGTCGAGCAGCGTGTTGCCGTAGTCGACGACCGTGCCGATCGGGTCGAGGCGGTAGCCGCCGTCCACCTTGTCCATCACCACGGTGATGTCGTGGAAGCCGAGCAGGCCGAAGGCGGGTACGTCGCTCATGCAGCCGCGACTGCTGTCGGAGTAGCCCTGCGGGTCGACCGAGCTGCCCGCGAAGCAGCCGCCACCGTCGATGGTGGCCTCGAACGTGCCCGTCTCGCCGTTCTCGTCGGTCGCCGAGCCCTTGATGCTGGCGTGCTGGATGGCGGCGCGCACCTTGCCGTCGCCGATGTCCTCGGTCTGGACCTGGACGTCGGAGACCGTGACGTTCGCGCTGGAGGAGTGCCGGTTCAGCGCGTCCTGCATCCACGCGGTGTAGGGCAGCATCGGCTTGACCAGCGCGGGGTCGAAGTTGGCGAGCAGCGTCGACACGTCGCGGGAGTTGATCGCGTCGGCCAGCTTGCTGAAGGTCCCCTCGGGCGTGCTGGACACGATCGAGGTGGGCGGGTTGTCGGCGGCCTTCCAGTCCAGCGATGCGGCGGGGTCGCCGGATCCGGCGTACACCTGCGAGTAGCCCTGGTAGAGGCCGGTGCCGATCAGGGTGACGTACCAGCGGCCGTCGACCTTCTCGGTGATGACCGTCGGGTCGACGTCGGCCTGGTCGGCCAGCTCGGTGAGGCTGCCGGTGCGGGTCTCGGCCGGGAGGTAGGCACCCAGCGAGGCCAGCCGCGACGCGAGCTTGGAGGGGTCCCAGCTCGCGGTGTAGCTGCCGCCGGTGACGGTGACCCGGGCGAAGCCGCCGTCGAAGTCGTCGGTCTTCACCTGGACGTCGCTCACCTTGACGCTGACCGCGTCGGTGAGGCCGTTGCCGTTGCTGACGTTCTCCGCGCGCAGCTTGGTGCGCAGCTTCTGCGCCAGGTCGGTGATCCCGTTCACCTCGGCCGGGGCGACGACGTCGAGCAGCGCCACCGGGTCCTGCGACGCGATCGCGGAGACCGCCTTGGTGACGGCGTCCTCCGGGGAGGACGCGCCGCCCGAGGAGCGCAGCACCGACCACACGACCAGGCCGCCCGCGACAAGCGCGAGCACGATCGAGGCGGCCACGCCGAGCAGCACGAGCCGGCGACGGTTCGCCGGGGCGCTCGGGGCGCCGGAGGGCGCGGCGTACGCCGGTGCGCCGTACGCCGGTGCGCCGTAGGGGGCGGCCGGCGGCGCCATGGGCGGCGGCATCGTGGGCGGCGTCTGCATCGTCGGCGGGGCCGGCGGGGCCGGTGGCGGCGGAGGGGTCGCTGCGGCGGCGTACGGCGTACCGCACGTCCGGCAGAACCGATCGGCCGCGTCGCCCTGCTGCGCGCCGCAATTACTGCACTGGACCATGAGCTCTCTCCCCGATGTCAGCGCGTCCCCCGACGCGAACGATGCACACCCTAGCCACGTCGACGACCTCGCCGACCGCGCCACACACGATCCCGACCAGCGACAGCCACGCAGCGGGACCCAGCCGGTCGGGCCAGGCCGACAGCCGGTCCAGCAGCAGGCAGATGGCGACCGTCGCGACCACCCCGACGACCATCCGCGGCACCCGCACCCACCAGGACGGCCACCAGGCCAGGGCCAGGACCAGGGCCCCGCACAGCGCGGGGATCATCGTCAGCCATGCGGCCGAGGCGGGCACCGACGGGACGGCGCCGTCCCGGATCAGGCCGGCCGCGTCGAGCAGCGACGAGTGCGACAGCAGGCCGTGGGAGGTCCACGGCACCGTGATCGCGACCAGCCACAGCACGGCCGCCCCAGCACGCAGCAGTGCTGTGGCGGCCGATGCCGGGTGGATCCTCATCCGGTCACTGCTGGCCCGGGTAGCTCTGCCCCGGGTAGCTCTGGCCGGGGTAGGTCGGAGCCGGCGGCTGGTGCCCGGCCGCGTTGAGCTGCGCCATCGAGATCACCGCGCCGTAGGTGCGGCGGACGGCGGTCGGGACGGTCAGGGCGCCGAGGACGAGCAGCGGGGCGAACAGCGCCACGAACATCTCCGGCATCGCCATCGGGGTGAGCGACGACGTGGCGAGGGCGAAGTGGTCGGCGGTCGAGGTGACGATCGCGAGCACGAAGCCGAGGAAGAACCAGCCGCCCGCGAGCGCCACGGGGAGGACCTTCTGCTGCGCGAAGCGCTGCGCGAACAGCCCGGTCAGGCCCGCGACCACCGTCACGACGGCGAGCAGGACCATGCAGGCGATCCAGGTGCCGTTGACGTGGCTCTCGCCCTTGTTGGCCTTGGTGATCGCGTACACGACCGTGTTGTGCACCAGCAGCAGCGCGCCCACCCCGGCGGCGAAGAAGCCGGCGGTCGACGCGACCCGCACCCACCAGGCGGCGCGCTGCTCGAGGGTCTGGTCGGCGGCCTGCCAGCGACCGGCCAGCAGGGCGACGGCGGCACCGACGAGCAGGACGCCCGCACCGACCCCGGCCAGCCCGATGTAGCCGAAGATGATGACGTCCCCGCCGGGCCAGCTGAGCTTCTCGCCCCCGAGCGAGACGAACGTCGGCACCTCGGAGCCGTTGAAGGCGCTGGCGAGCGAGTCCTTGAAGAAGGCCGCGAACTCGTACGCCGCGACAGCGGCGGCCGCGACGGGCGCCCACACCGACCCGCCGCGGATCGACGCGGCGGCGGGCACCAGCAGCGGCACCACGGTGACGACCGCGAGCAACGCGGTCAGGGCCTTGCCCCAGCCCTCGACGCTCCCGAAGTAGCTCGAGTCGTCGGCGGTGAAGATGCGGATGATGTTCACGACGACGGTGATGACGATCGCGGCGGCGGCGACGGCGTACAGGACTCTCTCGGCGGTGCGGACCCCGCGGTACAGGCCGGGGAGGTCGTCGAAGGTGCGGGGCACCAGGACCAGCAGCGCGGCGACCAGCAGCATCACCGCGCCGGCGCCGATGCCGCCCTTCTCGTCGTCGGTGACGTGGATGCACTCGAAGAGGACCACGCAGAAGATCGACACGGCGGCGGGCACCACGGTCGCCAGCTTGATCAGCAGCGACACCTGACGGGTCAGCCCAGGCACGGCCCGGCTCGCACCGAGGTAGGGAACACCGAGCCCGAAGATCGCGATGACCAGGGACAGGATCGCCCACCAGCGGTCGTGGACGTCGTTCCAGCCGCTGTCGGACGAGCTGGCGAAGTCCCACGGGAGGGCCAGCGAGGTCAGCAGCAGCACCAGGGCCAACACGTCCAGCACCACGTCGCGCAGCGTGACGCCGGCGAACGGGTTGCCGGCCGGGCTCGCCGCCGGCGGGGCGATCGGCGGGGCCGGGAAGCCGGCGGGGGCGCCGTAGGGGGCCGGTGCCGGCGGGGCCGGGGGCACCGGCGGGGCCGGCGGCTGGGGCGCGGCGGGCGGGGCGACGTACGTCGGGGCAGCCGGAGGCGGCGTCGGAGCAGCGGGCGTCGGAGCAGCGGGCGTCGGCGCGGGAGCGCCGCAGGTGCCGCAGAAGGGGCCCTGCACCGGGGCTCCGCACTGTCCACAGAATGTCTGAGTCACGAGGGGACTCTAACCATCCGCGACCCTCGTGAACCTCAAGTCCCGAGGGCACCAGCCGAATCTCCTGCCACAGGGCGCCGGGAGCGCCGGATTTCTCGGTGGATGCGAACTACATCGATGTAGTTATCCGCGCCCGCTGTTACTGATGTGAAAGTTGTGGTTATCGTGGCTGGCCGCTTCCCCGACGTACTGGAGCCTTCCATGCTCGCCCGACGCTCACCGGTCCTCCGTGCGAGCCTGACGACCCTGACCGCACTGCTCGTCCTCGCCGCCCTGCTCGCGAGCCCGCTGGCGACTCGGCGCGGCGAGCCGACGCCGCTGCGGCTGAGCGCCACCACGGGCAACCCCGTGACGCCCGGCGACTTCCGCGGCTACGGCTTCGACCAGTGCTCGGCGCCGGCGCAGGCGGCCATGAGCGCCTGGATGCAGAGCTCGCCGTTCCTCGCGGTCGGCATCTACATCTCCGGCAACTCACGGGCCTGCCGCAGCCAGCCGAACCTGACCACCGGCTGGGTGCGCACCCAGCTCGCGGCCGGGTGGAAGCTGCTGCCGATCACGCTCGGCCCGCAGGCCTCGTGCAACCCGCGCTACCCGCGCTACTCCGCGGCGGTCGACCCGACCATCTCGCCCAACCCCGGCGCCGAGGGCCTCTACGGCCCGGCGCGCACCCAGGGCCGCGCCGAGGCGGCGAAGACCGCCGACGCCGCCTCCGCGCTGGGCATCGCCGCCGGCAGCACGCTGTGGTACGACCTCGAGTCCTTCGACACCAGCAAGACGGCATGCCGCGAGTCGGCGCTGTCCTTCCTCAGCGCCTACACCGACGCGCTGCACCGGCACGGCTACGTCTCCGGCGTCTACTCCAGCGCCGGGTCGGGCATCGCGATGCTCGACCAGGTGCGGGCGAACCGGCCGACGGCGTACACGCTGCCGGACGCGATCTGGATCGCGCGGTGGGACGAGCAGGCGAACACCTCGACGACGTACATCTCGAACACGGGGTGGAACCCGCACCGCCGCGTGAAGCAGTACCAGGGCGGGCACGACGAGACCTGGGGCGGCGTGCGGATCAACATCGACCGCGACTACCTCGACCTCGGGCGGGGCGCCTACGCGCCGGTGCAGCGGCCCTGTGGCGGCATCAGCCTGGACCTGACCAGCTGGCCGACCCTGGACCCGGCCAGCGCGACGGCGAAGTACCCCGCGCAGGTCAAGGTGCTGCAGTGCATGCTGCGGGCGCGGAAGTACTACACCGGCAGCGTCGACGGTCGCTACACGCCCGCCACCATCACCGCGCTGCACCACTGGAAGGCCGACCACGGCTTCGGCACCAGCGACCACGGCCGGCTGACTCGGCGGGTGTGGGTCGCGTTCCTGGCCGCCGGGACGACACCGACGCTCAAGGTCGGCTCCGCCGGTCTCGACGTACGGCGCCTGCAGCGGACCCTCGACGCGGCGTACCCGCTGCGGCAGCTGCCGATCACCGGCATCTACGGATCCGGCACCCAGGCGGTCGTGAAGACCTACCAGTCCGACCGGGGGCTCAAGCCGACCGGCATCCTCACGGCGGCGGCCTGGGTGCTGCTGATCAAGGGGCAGGCGTGAGAACGCCGTCGGCCAGGACCTCGAGCAGGGGCCGGACCGCGGCGGTGGAGAGCTCGGACTGATCGGCGATCGTCGCCACGCCGCCGACGAGCCGGGAGAGCTGGATCTCGTCGACGTCGGGGCGCAGCGCGCCGGCCGCCGCGAGGTGCTCGAGGACCCGGCGGTTGGAGTTCACCAGCGCCTGGCACTTGGTGCGGATCGGTGAGTCCTCGTTGCCGATCGCAGAGGTGAGCTTCGCGGGGCCGCCCTTGTGGGCGGAGATGAGCTCGACGTAGGTCTCGAACCAGTTGAGCAGCAGGTCGCGCGGCGCGCCCTCGTGGGCGATCGCCTTGTCGGTGGCGTCGTCGACCCTGTCGACCCACGCCCGCATCATCGCGTCGATGAGCGCGTCGCGGCTCGGGAAGTGCCGGTAGAGCGTGCCGGGACCGACGCCGGCGCGCTTGGCGATCTCGTCGAGCGGGGCGTCGTACCCCTTCTCCTTGAAGACCTCGCGCGCGGCCTCGACGATCCGGTCGTAGTTGCGCTGGGCGTCGGCGCGCATCGTCGTACCTCTTCTCCTGCGAAAGCCACTTGCAAAACGGAGACAGTCTCCGTATCGTTCCTACTGAACCGGAGATTACCTCCACTTCTTCGGATCCGGTTAACCGGAGTGACTCTCCACCAACTGTACGACGGCCCACCCGGCCAGAAAAGAGACGGCTACCCGCATGTCTGCCACCCTCAGCGCCTCCTCCCGGCGCTCGCCAGCGGCCACCGCCGCGGCCCCTGACACCACACCCACCGAGACCGGCGGCGGTCTCGGCCTGGGCATCTTCCTCGTCCTCCTCGCCCAGCTGATGCTGGTGCTCGACGCGACCGTCGTGAACGTCGCCCTCCCCCACATCTCCACCGACCTCGACTTCAGCCCGGCCGGGCTGTCGTGGGTGCTCAGCGGCTACACGCTCGCCTTCGGCGGGCTGCTCCTGCTCGGCGGACGGCTCGGCGACGTCTTCGGGCGCCGGCGGCTGTTCCGCATCGGCCTGGCGACCTTCACCATCGCCTCGGCCCTCGGCGGCCTCGCCCCCACCGCGGCCGTCCTGGTCGTGGCCCGCGGGCTGCAGGGCGTCGGCGCGGCGCTCGCGGCGCCGTCGGTGCTCGCCCTGCTCACCACCAGCGCACCCAACGAGTCCGCGCGCAACCGCGCGCTGGCCGCGTTCACGGCCGTCTCCTCGGGTGGCGGCGCCCTCGGGCTGATCCTCGGCGGGCTGCTCACCGATGCCGTGTCGTGGCGCTGGACGCTGTTCATCAACGTGCCGATCGGCATCGTGGTGCTCAGCCTCGTCGGCCGCTACGTCGGCGAGACCGACCGCCGGCACGGCCGGTTCGACATCGTCGGCGCGATCGCGTCCACCGGTGCGGCCGTGTCGGTGGTCTGGGCGCTCATCGGGGCACCCGAGCACGGCTGGGGCTCGGCCCGCACCGTCGGAGGCCTGGTCCTGGGCGCGGTGCTGTTCGTCGTGCTCGCCGTCACCGAGACCCGCGTCGCCCACCCGCTGCTGCGGCCCGGGCTGCTGCGCAACCGGCGGCGGGTGGCGGCCCTGCTCGCCATGGCCGGCATGTACGGCGCCATGCTCTCGATGTTCTTCGTGATGGTGCAGTTCCTCGAGGACGGCCTCGGCTACAGCCCGCTGCGCACCGGCCTGGCGTTCCTGCCGATGCCGCTGTCGATCTTCGTGCTCTCGCGGGTCACCCCCCGCCTGGTGGCCCGGTTCGGGCAGGTGCCGTGGATCGTCTTCGGCACGCTCGGCATCACCATCGCCTTCACCCGGCTGGCGTTCCTGCCGGACGGCTCGGGCTACTGGGGCGGCGCGTTCCCGTCGATCATGCTGCTCGGCCTCTCGGCCGGCATCACCTTCATGCCGATCACCTCGCTGGTCCTGCTGGGCGTCGAGCCCGAGCACGCCGGCGCGGCCTCAGGCCTGCTGCAGACCATGCAGCAGCTCGGTGGGTCGGTCGGCCTGGCGGTCATCGCGTCGACGTACGCCGCGCACCAGGTGGCGACCAACTTCCTGATCGGCGCCCGCTACGGTTTCGGCGCGGCCGCGATCATCGGGGGGCTGGCGTTCCTGGCCGCGCTCACGTTGCTGGCACGGCGGCCGGTGGTCGCCGTCGCCTGAACGAGCCGTCGCACCTGACGAACGAGTTGGTTCTCCGCGGAGAACCCAACGCGTTCGTCAGGTGCGATGCTGCTTGTCAGGCGAACGCGCGCTCGACCAGCGAGGTGAAGAAGCCCAGGCCGTCGGTGCCGGAGCCGGTGAGCTCCTCGACCGCGTGCTCGGGGTGCGGCATCAGGCCGACCACGTTGCCACGGTCGTTGGTGATGCCGGCGATGTCGTTGAGCGAGCCGTTCGGGTTCATCTCGAGGTAGCGCGCGACGACGCGCCCCTCGCCCTCGAGCCGGGCGAGCGTGTCGGCGTCGGCGACGAAGCCGCCCTCGCCGTTCTTGAGCACGATGCGGATCTCCTGGTCCTGGGCGTACGCCGAGGTCCAGGCCGTCCGGTTGTTCTCCACCCGCAGCAGCTGGTCGCGGCAGACGAACTTGCGGTGGTCGTTGCGGATCAGCGCACCCGGCAGCAGGTGCGACTCGCAGAGGATCTGGAAGCCGTTGCAGATGCCGAGCACCGGCATGCCCTGCTCGGCCGCCGCGATCACCTCGGTCATGACCGGCGCGAACCGGGAGATGGCGCCGCAGCGGAGGTAGTCGCCGTACGAGAAGCCACCGGGGAGGATGACCGCGTCGACGCCCTTGAGGTCGTGGTCGCCGTGCCACAGCGCGACCGCCTCGTTGCCGCCGATGCGGACCGCCCGCTGCGCGTCGACGTCGTCGAGCGTGCCCGGGAAGGTGACGACGCCGATCCTCACTGCTCGACGCTCACGGTGTAGTTCTCGATCACCGTGTTGGCCAGGAAGGTCTCGGCGAGCTTGTCGACCTCGGCGAGCACCGCGTCGGTGACCTCCGCGACCTCGAGCTCGAACCGCTTGCCCTGGCGGACATCGGTGACGCCGTCGAATCCGAGCCGAGGGAGGGCGCCGAGGACGGCCTTCCCCTGCGGGTCCAGGATCTCCGGCTTGGGCATGACGCTCACAACGACTCGGGCCACGGCGTACATCCTAGGAAAGCGATAGCGTGCGGCCACCATCGAGGCCCACATGGAGGACCCAATGAGCAGCAGCGACGAGTTCCGCGCCGAGGTCGAGGTCGCCGCAACCCCGGCGAAGGTGTGGTCGGTCCTGACCGACACGAAGGCACTCGCCGCGGCGAGCCCCGAGGTGATGGGCATGACTCCGCTGCGGCGCGGCGGGTTCCGCAAGGGCCAGCAGTACATCGGCTGGAACCGCCGCAAGGCCATCATCTGGCCCACCCGCAACGTCGTCGTCGAGTACGAGCCGGAGCGGCTCCTGGCCTGGGACACCAAGACGAGCGGCTCGCGGTGGATCTACGAGCTCTCGCCGAGCGGGACCGGCACCCGGCTGGTCCAGCGGCGCCCCGTCGCCAAGCCGGCTGCGGCGTGGGTGCGGCTGTTCGGGCAGCTCTTCCTGGGCGGCTGGGAGGACCACGCCGATGAGCTCGAGGCGGGCATGCTGACCTCGCTGCAGCGACTCAAGGCGATCATCGAGGCCTGATCGCCCGCCCCGGGGGCAGACTGGAGGCATGAGCAACCCACGCGTCCAGTCCGCCCTGGCCACGGCCCGCTTCAAGCTGGAGTTCCCGCAGTCGCTGGCGACGTACGACGACTACGCGGCGGCCCAGCGCACCGTCGACTTCCTGTCCGACGAGGGGTTCCCGGTCGAGAACTGCATGATCGTCGGCACCGACCTCAAGCAGCTGGAGCGGATCACCGGCCGGCTCACCACCGGCCGGGTCGCCGCCGCGGGCGCGCTCTCGGGGCTGTGGTTCGGGCTGTTCGTCGGGGTCCTGTTCTCGTTCTTCGGCACCGGCAGCGCGATCGCCGCGGTGGTGACCACGATGATCTTCGGCCTGCTCTTCGGCCTGATCTGGTCGCTCGTGGGCTACGCGGCGACCCGGGGCCAGCGGGACTTCTCCTCGGTCACCCAGGTCGTCGCGACCCGGTACGAGGTGCTGGTCGAGCACAAGGTGGCGGCCTCGGCGCGGGAGCTGCTGGCGAAGCTGCCCGGGGCCCTGCCGAACCCCTTCGCCTGACCTGCCGAGGCGTCACCTCTGCACCACCCAGGCGTCAGATGTGCACCCTCGAAGTGTCACATCTGCCCATCTCGCGGGTGCGGAGGTGACGCTTCGCGGGTGCGGAGGTGACGCTTCGCGGGTGCAGAGGTGACGCTTCGCGGGTGCAGAGGTGACGCTTCGCGCTAGACGAGCTCGCGCTTGAGGATCTTCCCGGTGGCGGTCATCGGGAGGGAGTCGACGATGGCGACCATCCGGGGGTACTTGTACGCCGCCATCTGCTCCTTGCCCCAGGCAACCAGCTCCTCCTCGGTGATCGACTGGCCCTCGTTGAGGATCACGAACGCCTTGACCTCCTCGCCGTGGCTGTCGTGGGGGACGCCGACGACGGCGGCCAGCGACACGGCCGGGTGGGTCATCAGGACCTCCTCGACCTCGCGCGGGTAGACGTTGTAGCCGCCGCGGATGATGAGGTCCTTAGACCGGTCGACGATGTAGTAGAAGCCGTCCTCGTCGCGCCGCGCCAGGTCGCCGGTGCGGAACCAGCCGTCCTTCATGACCTCGGCGGTGGCCTCGGGGCGGTTCAGGTAGCCCTTCATCACCAGGTGCCCGCGCACGGCGAGCTCGCCGACCTGGTCGGCGCCCTCGACGGTGTTCCAGTCGGAGTCGACGAGCTTCACCTCCACACCCCAGATCGGTACGCCGATCGAGCCCGGCCGCGGCTCCTGGTCGGGGTCGGAGAACGTGGCGACCGGCGACGTCTCGGACAGGCCGTACCCCTCCAGGATCTGTACGCCGAGGCGCTCCTGGGTCTTCTTGATGATCTCGACCGGCAGCGCGGCGCCGCCGGAGACCCCGCGCCGCAGGTTCTTCGCGATGCGCTCCACATCGACCCCGTCACCGAGCGCGTTGAGGATGCCCCACCACATCGTCGGGACGCCGGCGAAGAAGGTGATCGTCTCCTTCTCCATCAGCGCGACGACCTGCTCGGCGTCGAAGCGCGGCACCAGGTGCAAGGTGGCGGCCATCGAGAACCCGGCGTTCATCTGCACCGACGCGCCGAAGGTGTGGAACAGCGGGAGCGCCACGATGTGGGCGTCCTGGGCCGGCGCGGAGCCGAACAGCCGGTTGCAGGTCAACGCGTTCAGCACGAGGTTGGAGTGGGTGAGCTCGGCGCCCTTGGGCTGTCCCGTCGTACCGCTGGTGTAGAGGATGACGGCCGTGTCGGTCTCCGTGGTCGCGACCGACTCGAAGGTCGCGGGCTGCCCGCCGAGGGCCTGGGCGAAGGTGGTCGCGCCCTCGATCGAGGACCCGGCGAACGGGTCGGCGGTGATCAGGAAGAACTCGGTGCAGTCCTCGACCTGGTTGAAGCCCGTCCAGCCCTCCTGGCCGATCGGCAGCTCCGGCGAGCCCTCGAAGCAGAAGAACGCCTTGGCACCGGAGTCGGTGAGGTAGTAGGCGACCTCGCGCCCCTTGTTCAGCACGTTCATCGGCACGATGACCGCGCCGGCCTTGAGCGCGCCGTAGTAGACGATCGGGAAGTAGGGCAGGTTCGGGCAGCTCAGCGCCACCTTGTCGCCCGGCTGGATGCCGCGGGAGACCAGCAGGTTCGCGACCTGGTTGGCGGCCGCGTCGACCTGGGCGTAGGTGAGCCGGAAGTCGCCGAGGACCAGGGCTTCACGGGCGGGGTAACGGCGGGCGCTGTCCTCGAGGAAGACCGACAGGTTGTACATGGCCGCAAACCTAGCGCCGCGCCCGGACGGTCGCACCGTGCGCCAGACCAAATCCGGCGAGCGCAGCGTTGTGTCCGGCCACAAGCGGGACCGTCAGTGCGGGAGCGGTGTGCCGCCCTCCAGGTGCACGCCGTACGTCGCTGCGTGCGTGCTGATCTGGGCGGTGATCAGGTCGGTCAGGACCTCACGCACCTCGGTGTCGGAGAGATGCTGGGGCTGGTGCTGGGCCCAGTCGGCGACGACCGCCCGCACCTGCCCGATGACGCCGGCGAAGAGCAGCCGGAGCCGGGCGAGCTGGTGGTCGTCCAGCGCGACGCCGAACCCGAGCGCGATGCCCTCGTTGAGCCGGGCCAGCCACTCGGCATACTCGGCGATCGCGAGGGACAGCTCGCTGGGTCCGCCGTCGCCGACCTCGCGCTCGACCAGCACGTGCAGCGCGGGGTTGTCGCGCACCCAGACGACGGTCTCGCCGACGAGCGCCGACACCAGGTCGGCCAGGGTGGCCGCGCCGTCGACGGGCCCGAGGATCCGCGCGAAGGCGGTCTCCAGCACGTCGGCCTGGACCGCGCGGAGCAGGCCGTCGCGTCCGCCGAAGTGGCGCTGTACGACGGTCCGCACCAGGCCGGCCCGCTCGGCGACGTCCTGCAGCGTCAGCTCCGCGCCCGGGGGCGCCTCCGCGACCACCGCGACCGCGGCGTCGAGGATGTGCCGGCGCCGCTCGCCGCGGTGCTGCTCCCAGCGCGCGTGCCGACCGTCTCGCCCCTCCACGCCGGGAATCCTGCCTCAGGGATCCGTCAGCCGCGCATCGCCGGCGGCACCACACGGAGCGTGTTGCGCCAGGACCGCTTGCCGCCCAGCCGCGCGAGCGCCTTCCCGGACTTCGCCGCGGTCCGCGCCGTGACGAACCACGGCGGCTTCGGTGCCAGGCTCGCCTCGCCGGCGAGGAAGGAGCGCGGGAACTCACGGAACGGTCCGGTGGCCACGGTCCGCTCGGTGTCGGCGAGCAGGTGGGTGTTGTGCACGACGCCGATGCCCGAGCCGACCGCGTCGAGGGTGTGTCCCGGGTACGCGCCCCAGGCCGCACCGCCGAGCAGGAAGACGATGCCGCTCCACACGTTGATGCCGAGGGCGCCGTACCTCAGGGAGGCCACGACCTCGTCGAACCGCTCGCCCATCGCGCGCCGGTCGCGCGGGTGCACGATGATCGAGGCGCCCAGCGTCCCGTCGAGGGTGTCGTTGGCGAAGGCGGCGGCGTTCGCGAAGAACTCCGCGCCGGCGCCCGGAAGCTCGGTGATCCCGAGTACGGCGGCGAAGTACTCGCCGTCGTACAGCTCGGTGGGTGCGCCGTCGGTCATCGGGACCAGCAGCGCGCTGCCGACCCGCTCCGCGGCGGGGTAGGTCTGCTGCGCGTGGTCGATCCGGTCGGCTCCGCCCGGGTACCACGGCGGACGCGCCTGGATGCTCGTGAGCACGGCACGGATCTCGGCGAGGAAGGCGTCCTTCTGTGCCCAGTCCCGGCTGATCAGCAGGGCCTGGCCGCCGATGCAGTTGTGGCCGGCGTTGTGCAGACGCTGGGTGACGACGTGCTCGGCCTGGAAGCGCAGGTCCCGCTTCGACCAGCGGCCGGGGACCACGATGATCGGCGAGACGCCGCCGAGCTCGGAGGTCATTTCCTTGCCGAGCTTGGGCGTGCCGGCCCGCTTGTTCGCCTCGCCCTCGGCGCCGGGGCCCCACACGATCGCGTCGTGGGTGCGCGCCGATCCGGTGATGTGGACGTGGACGATGTTCGGGTGGTCGGCGAGGTAGCCGCCGATCTCCGCGCCACCGTTGACGATGCGGACCAGGTCGCGCTCGACGAGCGGCGCGAGGGCGCGGTCGTAGGACGGCTTGAGGTGAGCGAAGGTCGGGTTCAGCTTGAGGATGCTCGCACGGTTGTAGGCCACCAGCTCGTAGACCACGTCGAGCGGGCCGATCGAGGAGATGTTGCCCGCGCCGAGCACCAGGCCGACGCCGCCGGCCTGGTCCACCCTGCCGGCGTCCAGGCCGGCGTCGCGGCGGGCAGCCGCCTCGGTGATCCCGAGCTTCAGCCAGACGTCGGCGGTGTAGCCGCTGAACAGCACGAGGTCCTTGGCATCACCGGGGAGCACGCGCACGGCGACCCGTCCGCCCGGCGCGGTCCCGAGCTTGACGCCCTCGAGCGCCGAGGCACCGCTGTCGAGCCTCTCCAGGGTCGCGGCGTACTCGGCGAGCATCGAGGCGGACGCGGCCGGACCGGACATCCACTCCTCGCCCTCGTAGGAGCCGGAGGGCACCCGCTTCGCGGCGGTGGCCGTGCCGGTCCACACCCCCGCCTCCGCGGCGATGGCGCGCTGGGTCTCGCGCAGCACCGCAGCGCGCCGGCGGGGAGTCAGGGTCGCCCACCGCGTCGCCCCCTCGGCGAGCGCGGTGATCGCGGCGTCGAGATCGGCGGTGGTCGGGGTCGCGATGTCGCTGGTCGTGCTCATCAGTGTCCTCCGTGATCGGCGTTCTGCAGGACGCCGCCGTCCTCGCCCGCGGTCGCGAAGGCGAGCAGGTCGTCGTGGTGGTCGTGCTCGTACGGCGCCGGCGCGGCTCCCTCGGCGCGGGCGGCCAACTGGCGCTCGAGGATCGCGCGCGGCTTGTCGGGGTAGCCGAACGCGGCGCGGGCCTCGTCCTCGTCGTACACGTGCGGGTTCTCGGGGGTGATGCCGAGGAAGTACGGCGTCACGATCGGGTAGGTGCGCGGCGTCAGCACCTTGAGCAGCGGCAGCATGATCCGGTTCGACTTCGAGATCGCGAGCAGGACCGGCTTGAGCGCGGCGATGGTCGCCATGTCGACGGCGGCGCTCTGCGGTACGCCGCCCATCTCCCGCATCCACTTGGGCATCGTGGCCACGACGGCGCGCGAGGTCAGCGCGTTGAGCGCCTTGCGGATCGGCGCCGGGACCTCGTCCGGCAGCGAGGAGAGCTGCATGTTGACCAGGAAGTCGAACATGTCGAGCATCCCGTCGGAGGCGATCATGTTCGTGCGGAAGGCGTCGAAGTACGCCGCCACGTCCTCGCGGGTGCGCGGCATCGTGTCGGTGTCGATCGTCTGGAACCTCGCCGCCGTCACGCACTCCTCCCAGTACGTCGCCTCGTCCTCCGCGCTGAGCCGGCCCGGGCCGAACATCTCGTAGGTGATGAGGATCGAGTGCCACGCCGTGAGGTGGATCCACAGCTGCGAGTCGGGGTTGTTCGCGGCGAACTCGCGGCCGGTCACCGGGTCGACGCCGGTGGCGCGCTGGTGGATCTTCATCAGGATGTCGGAGGACTTGAGGACCGACTCGGCGTCGCCGAACAGGATCGTGGCGAAGTACTGCATGGTCCGGTCGAAGCGCAGCGGGGTGCGCTGCTTGACCTGGCCCGACTGGATGACCGCGGCGGCGAGATCGGGGTCGAGGTGCTCGATCGTCACAGCGCGCGAGAAGCCGAGCAGCATCGAGGTCGGGTAGGACCACACCCGGCGCGCGACCGAGTCCGGGGCGAAGAACCCATGGTCGCGCATCGGCGCGACCGCGTCGCGCTGCTCGACCGACCCTCCGGCGTACGGCTGGTGGGACTGGGCCATGGGACTACCTCCTGAAGTTATCGGTGCGTTACGCACCGATAACAAAGGTAACCGCTTCACGGTGTAGCGGTAAAGGTCCGTCCGTGTGATCAGCCGCGCATGGCGGCAGGCACCACCTTGAGGGTGTTCAGCCAGGTCCGGTCCCCACCGAGGACGGCGAGCGCGCGACCCACCTGCGGCGCCGTACGGGCCGTCACGAACCACGGGGGGCGCGGGGCGAGGCTCATCTCGCCGCCCGCGACCGAGCGCGGGAACGGGCGGAACGGCCCGCGGACCACGGTCTTCTCGGTGTCCGCGAGCAGCAGCGCGTTGTGCACGATGCCGATGCCCGACCCGACCGCGTCGAGGGTGTTCCCGGGGTAGGCGCCCCAGATCGCGGTCGGCAGCAGGAAGGCCAGCGCGCTCCAGCAGTTGACGCCGACGGCGCCGTAGCGCATCTGCGCGAGCAGCTCCTCGAAGCGCGGACCCATCGCCTTGATGTCCTTGGGCGCGATGATCATCGAGGCGCCGAGGGTGCCGTCGAGCCGGTCGTTGGCGAACGCCACCGCGTTGGCGAGGAACTCCTCGCCGAGACCGGGCAGCTCGGTGATGCCGAGCACGCCGGCGAAGTACTCGCCGTCGTACAGCTCGGACGGGGAGTCGTCCTTCATCGGCACCAGGAGGGCGCTGCCGACCTGCTCGGCGGCCGGGTAGGTCTGCTGCGCGTGGGCGATGCGGTCGGTGGCGCCCGGGTACCACGGCGGGCGGGGCGCGATCTCGGTCAGGACACCACGGATCTCGGCGAGGAAGGCGTCCTTCTGCGGCCAGTCCCGGCCGATCAGCAGCGCCTGACCGCCGATGCAGTTGTGCCCGCCGTTGTGCAGCCGCTGGGTGACGACGTGCTCGGCCTGGAAGCGCAGGTCCTTCTTCGACCACTCGCCCGGCACGACGATGATCGGCGAGACCCCGCCGAGCTCGGAGCTGATCTCCTTGTGCAGCTTCGGGGTCCCGGCGGCCCGGTTGGCCGCGGCCTCCTCGCCGACGCCCCAGACGATGGCGTCGTGGGTGCGGCCGGACCCGGTGATGTGCACGTGGGAGATGCCCGGGTGGTCGGTCAGGTAGCCGCCGACCTCGGCGGCACCGTTGACGATCCGCACCAGGTCCGCCTCGATCAGCGGCGCCAGTGCCCGCTCGTACGCCGGCAGCAGGTCCGCGAAGGTCGGGTTGAGCTTGAGGATGCTGGCGCGGTTGTAGGCCACCAGCTCGTACGCGACGTCGAGCGGGCCGATCGCGGAGATGTTGCCGGCGCCGAGGACCAGGCCCACCCCGCCGTTCTCGCCGAGGTTGCGGGCGCCGAGGCCGGCCCGGTCGCGGGCCTGCTGCTCGGTGGTGCCGGGCCGGAGCCACAGGTCGCCGGTGAAGCCGCTGAAGAGGACCTTGTCCTTCGCGTCGCCCGGGAGCGCGCGGACCGCGATCCGGCCGCCGGGGGCGGGCACGATCTTCACGCCGTCGAGCGGTGATCCGCCGGCCGCCAGCTTGTCGAAGGCGGCGGCGTACGCCGCGAAGACCGGCGCGGTCGAGCTCGGACCGGCCGACCACTCCTCGCCCTCGTAGGCGCCGGGCGCGTTCTTGGCCGCCATGCCGGCGGCGGTCCACTCGGCGGCCGCGGCGGCGACCGAGCGCTGCGTGGCGCGCATCAGCTCGGCGCGCTGCGCGTGCGACATCGCCGCCCACGCCTGGGCTCCCCGGGCGAGCTCGGTGATGGCGGTGTCGAGCGGCCGGGTGAGGTCAGGGGTGAGCTGCGTCGTGGTCATCGGGGTGCTCCTCGGTGGGTCGGTGATGCCTGTGCCCAGCGTGCCGCGTCGACCGACGTCCTGCATAGGTGTCCGGATCAGATCGCGCGGCCCGCGTTGTGGGGACGCACAACGACGGGCGCGCAGTCCTCAGAAGGTGGTGCCGGTGAGCCGCTCGAAGGCCTCGAGGTAGCGGCTGCGGGTGCGCTCGACGACCTCGGCGGGCAGCGGCGGCGGGGCCTCGCCCGACGTCTTGTCCCAACCGCTCTCCGCGGACAGCGCCCAGTTGCGCACGATCTGCTTGTCGTACGACGGCTGCGCGCGACCGGGCCGGTAGTCGTCGGCCGGCCAGTAGCGGCTCGAGTCGGGGGTCAGGACCTCGTCGGCGAGGATGATCGGGCCGGCGGCACCGGCACGCCCGAACTCGAACTTGGTGTCGGCCAGGATGATCCCCCGCTCCCGGGCGATCTCCTCGGCGCGGCCGTAGACGGCCAGCGTCAGGTCGCGCAGGGCGGCGGCGTCCTCGGCGCCGATGGTGGCGGCGACGGCGTCGTACGAGACGTTCTCGTCGTGGTCGCCGAGGTCGGCCTTGGTGGCCGGGGTGAAGATCGGCTCGGGGAGGCGGCTGCCGTCGACGAGGCCGGCCGGCAGCGCGATCCCGCACACCTCGCCGGTGCTGTCGTAGTCGATCAGCCCCGACCCGGTGAGGTAGCCGCGCGCCACGCACTCCACCGGGAACATGTCGAGCCGCTCGCAGATCACCGCGCGGCCCGCGACCTCGGCCGGGACGTCGGTGGACACCACGTGGTTGGGCACCAGGTCCGCGAGCTGCTCGAACCACCACAGCGACATCCGGGTGAGGATCTCGCCCTTGTCCGGGATGGTCGTCCCGAGCACGTAGTCGAAGATCGACAGCCGGTCGCTGGCCACCATGAGCAGCTTGCCGACGTGCTCCCCCTCGGTGATCTCGTAGAGATCACGCACCTTCCCGGAGTGCAGGTGCCGGGCGCCGGGCAGGACGGGTGCGGGCGGGATGTTCGCGAGCGTCACTCCCCCAGCCTAGTGATCACGACGGGGTCGGCTCCGGTGACCGCAGCGCCTGGGACGGGAAGTCCGGCAGGCTCGGGTCCGGTACGCCGGGCGCCGTCATCTCGCTCGGCTTCCGGGCCCCCAGCGCGGCGATGATCTGCTCGGCCTCCGCCTTGTCGTCGGCGTAGCCCATCACGGCGAACGGGTAGTCGGCGTACTTCGCGATGAACAGGTGCGAGGGGTGGATCAGGCCGACCTCGTCCATCACGAGAGGGCCGGCGGTCTCGCCGCCGATCGAGAAGGTCCCGGTGCCGAAGCGCTGCACCAAGGCGGACAGGTGGCTCTCGCCGGGGGTCGCCGACCCACCGTCGGACCCGAGGGCGTAGACCCACACCCGCGGAGCGGCGGCACTGGCGTCGAGGCCGAGCATGCCCAGGTCGCAGCGGTACGCCGCCGGCCGGTCCGCCGTGGGCACGCCGCCGCTCGGGCCGCCGGGCGCCGGCGTACCGAACGGCATCGGGGGGTCGTCGCTCTCGGCGGCCAGCGCGTCGACGCACCGGTCCAGGTGGCCGGCGAGCCGCGGGAACACCCAGGGGAGCGCCGCGCGGCCGGTGGGCGCCGGGCAGGTCGCGCCGGTCGAGCCGTCCCAGCAGACCGCGCCGCCGCCGGCGGCCGGGTCGGATCCGCGGGTCGGGGACCCGCCGCGGCTGACGAGCGCGATCCCGCCGACCACCGCGGCGACGGCGGCCGCGGCGGCGAGAGGGGCGATCCAGCGCGCGTGGGCACGCCGGGACTCGGTCTGTGGCTGGGCCATGATCTCCTCCAGGAGCTCGGCCCGCCCCTCGGCGAGGGGTAGCCGGGCCGCCCGGTCGTCGTCGTAACTCATGACGGTCCCTCCTCGCCGATGGTGCGGGGGTTTCTGGAGTAGTCATGTCCGGCCGTGCCGGGATCGTTGCCGAGCAGGTCGCGCAATCGCGCCTTCGCCCGCGAGAGCCGCGGCCGGACGATCGCGGCGGAGATCCCGAGCACGTCGGCGATCTCGCGCGGCTCCAGCCCCTCCCACAGGTGCAGCTGGAGGACCTCCTCGTCGCGGCCGCTGAGCCGCGACATCGCCACCTCCACGTCGGTACGACGGGCGACCGACTCGGCCACGTCGGGGCTGAGACCGGCGAGCTGGTCGCGCAGCCGCCGTCCCAGCGCCGCGCGGCGGCCGTCCCCGCGGCGGTGGTTGGCCAGGACGCGGCGGGCGACGCCGTACAGCCACGGCCGGGTGCCGTCGGCGGGCACGTGGCCGAGCCGGCGCCACGCCACCAGGAACGTCTCCGCGACGACGTCGGCGGCGTCCTCCGGCCGTTCGGTACGACGCAGCGCGAACCCGAGCACGGCGTCGAAGTGATCGGCGTACAGCTGCCGGAAGCGCGCGTCCGGCCCGGCGTCGACGGCCTCGTCGATGCCCCTGCCGACGTCCTGGTCGATGTCCCGGCCCACCCTCATGCCCCGGTCATGTCCGGCATGGATCGGATCGTTGCACAGCGATCCCTGGCGCTTCTTTCATAAGTAAGTACACTGCCCTACATGACTTTGCGGGATCCTCGGCCTGACTTCCTGCTCATCGGCGCCCCGAAGGCCGGCACCAGCGCCCTCCACCTCGCCCTCGCGGCCCATCCCGACGTCTTCGTCACGACGCCGAAGGAGCCGAAGTACTGGATCTGCGACGGCGCCCCGCCGCCGCACTGGGGCGGGCCCGGCGACCGCCACTCGCAGCGCGAGTGGGTCTGGCACCCGGAGGCGTACGCCGACCTGTTCCGCCCCGCCCCGCCGGACAGCGTGCGCGGCGAGTCGACCCCGTTCTACCTGTGGCACCGCGGCGCGCAGCGCCGGATCGCCGACGCGCTCCCCGACGTCAAGATGATCGCGGTCATCCGCGACCCGATCGACCGCGCCTACAGCAACTGGATGCACCTGTGGTCCGACGGCCTCGAGACCGAGCCCGACTTCGAGACCGCGTTCGCCCTGCAGGACGAGCGGATCGCCCGTGGCTACGCGCCGTTCTGGCGCTACCGCGACCTCGGCCTGTACGGCGAGCAGCTCCGCGACCTGGTCAAGCTGGTCGACCCGACGCGACTGCTGGTGGTGCGCTACCGCGACATCGTCGACCACCCCGTCGAGACCGTCGACCGGGCCGCCCGGTTCCTCGGCATCCGCGAGGGACAGGTCGACGCGATCCCGCGCGACAACTCCCGGCCCTTCGTCGCCCCGGGATGGCGGCCGCGGGTGTACGGGCCGGCGGTCCGAGCGGGCGCGTGGGCGGGACAGTTCGCGTCGCCCGAGGTCTGGCGCAGGCTCAGCGAGCCGGTCGTGGCCCGGCTGCAGACCGGCGAGGCCACCCGGCCCTGCCTCACGGCGGCTCAGCGCGAGCGCCTCATCCCCGCGTTCGCCGACGACGTCGCGCTGCTCTCCGACCTCACCGGCGAGGACTTCTCCGACTGGCTCTCGACCCACGACCGCGGGTCGTTCGCCGAACGGGCGGCCCGGCTCAGCGCGCCCCGGTGACGAGGGTGACCAGGTCGTGCGCCCCGTCGGCGCGAGCGGCCTCCACGTAGTAGCGGATCCGCCCGTCCGGCAGCGGTACGGCGCTCGCGTAGCGCCACGCGCCGTCGCTGTACGGCGAGGCGATCGGCGGGCCGGCGACGGCGACGTACCTCTCGCCGTCCCAGGTGGCGACGCCCGTGGTCTCGAACCAGTTGGCGGCCGCGTCCGGACGGCCGTCGTACAGGACGGTGCGGGGGCGTCCCTCGACGTCGGGGAGCACCGTGGTCACCCGGGCGCCACGCGCGTCCCACTCGCCGGCACGGCCGGCGAGGACCTCGCCGTGGTCGCTCCACGACAGCCCGTCGGCGCTGCGCAGCAGCCGGGTGGTCATCCGGTCCTCGTGACCCGGCTCGGTGAGCGGGTGGCAGCAGATCAGCATCTCCCAGCCGTCGGGCCCGGAGGTGACGACGGGGTCCTTGACGGCCACCGTGTCGTCGCCGGGCAGGACGACGCGACGCTCGCCGCCGGGGAGGAGATCGGGGCTGGCGGCCGTGAGGCTGTCGACCCACCAGTGCTTCGAGCCCGGGGTGGCGCAGGACAGGTAGAGCCGCCACCCGACACCGGGGACCGGCACCAGCACGGGCCGCTCGAACGACTCGCAGCCGAACGCCTCCCGGTGGATCTCGGCGACCGGGGTGAACCGCTCGCCGTCCTCGGACCGCGCCACGACGACGGTCACCCCGCGGCCCTCGGCGAGCGGTCGGCGGACCCGGTAGGTCAGCCAGAACACGCCGTCGGCGAGGACCGCGCTGGCCGCACCCGCCCAGTTCCCGGCCCCGGCACCGGGCGCGGGGACGACGACCCGCGCGTCGTCGTACGTCGGAACGGGCAGCGCTTCGATGGTCATGAGCCGAGCATACTCGACTGTGTTACTAGACATTGGTCGCGCTAATGCCGGGGTGGCTGCTCGGTGCCCCGAGCACGAATGGCATGGTGTGGCCATGTCGGAGAGTGCAGAAGACGTCTGGGCCCGCATCGTGGGGGCCGCACGCAAGGCCGTGGCCGGTGAATGCCCCGAGTGCGCGAACGTGGTCCCGGAGCGGATCATCTGGCAGGACGAGTACTGGATCCTGTCCCGCACCGACGGCCCCACGGACATGGCCGCCGCCCTGCTGCTGCAGACCCGCGAGCACACCCGCGTCGGCCAGCTCGACGACGACCTCGCCTCGCAGTTCGGCCGGATCTCGAACCGGCTGGTGCGGATCATCGAGAACCTGCCGCAGGCGTCGTACGTCGACGTGAGCCGGTACGGCGCCCACCGCGGCCACTTCCACGTGTGGTTCTTCGCGCCGCACGCCGAGGGCGACACCGGCACCGTCGACCTGCACACCGTCGCCACGAAGCTGGCGAACTGGGGCGGGGACGCACTCGCATGAGCACCAACGTCGTCAAGATCAACGCCATCCACGTCCCCGAGGGCGCCGGGCCCGAGCTGGAGAAGCGGTTCGCCGCGCGGGCCGGCGCCGTCGAGGGCTCGCCGGGCTTCCTGGGCTTCCAGCTGCTGCGGCCCACCGCCGGCGACGACCGCTACTTCGTGGTGACCCAGTGGGACTCCGAGGAGTCCTTCGCCGCGTGGCGCGACGGCCAGGGCCGCGCCGCCGACGCCGCGAAGCCGGGCGAGGCGCCGCAGCGACCGGTCTCCTCCGGCGCGGACCTGCTCGAGTTCGAGGTCGTGCTGGACGTCAAGCCGGCCTGAGGTCGCGACAGCCGGCCGGGGCTCAGTGCCGCTTGATCGCGTCGAGGCTCCTCAGCCCGCGGACCCGGCAGCCGGGGCCGACCACCACGACGACCTGCCTGCCGCGCTTGTCGACGCGGAGGTAGAGACGCTCGCCCTTCACCTTCTTGCCGAGCACCCCGCTCTGCAGCCGCTGCAGCGCGTCGCGGACCTGGCCGTGCCGGCTGAGGAAGTGACGGCAGGACTGTCCGTCGCGTCCGTTGCCGGGAGTGGCCGTGCCGGTAGCGCTCGGGGTGCTCGTCGCGGTGCTCGCCGGAGAGGTCGTCGCGGAGGCCGCGGCCACGGGGGTGCTGTCGCCGTCGCCGTTGGTGCTGGCCAGCAGCCAGCCCCCGCCGATGATGGCGACGGCGGCGGCGATGCCGATCGCGAGCAGCACGCGCGTGCGGGCCGCGGTGGGGGTGGGGCCGGGTGTGGACACGATGTCCTCCAGGAGGTCGGCGTGCTCCGGGTGTAGGCCGAGGGTGTCGATCAGGTCCCGCGGGTACGGGTCGAGGCCCGCCAGCGGGTCACGAGGATCGATCATCGGCGCTCACCGTTCACGAGCGGGTACAGGTCACCCTGCACATGTCCGGGTACCACCGCGGCGTCACCGGTCCAGTGCCGCTGGAACCGCTCCCGGGCCCGCGCCAGCCGCATCCGCGCGGTGCCCGGCGCGATCCCGATGACCTCGGCCGCCTCGGTCGGCGTCAGCCCGTCCCAGCCCACCAGCATCAGCAGCTCGCGGTCGTCGGGCCCCAGCCGCAGGAGGGTACGCCGCACCCGGTCCCACTCGGCGATGCCGATCGCCGGGTCGGGCACGAGGTCACGCGCCAGCACACCGCGCAGCCGCGCGGCGAGCCGATCACGGCGTCGCCCGGACCGGTGCAGATTGCTGAGCACGTGCCGGGCGATGCCGAACAGCCACGGCCGCGCATCGCCGGGCGGCGCCTCGTCGTACCGCCGCCAGGCGACGAGGAACACCTCGCTGACGACGTCCGCCGCATCCGCCGGCTGGTCGACCCGGCGCAGCGCGTAGCCGAGCACGGCGGCGAAGCTGCCGTCGTAGAGCGCACGGAACCGCCGCTCGGCATCGGCGGAGTCGGTCATGTCCTTCCATGTCCGGCTCCGGCCCATGCGTCACATCATGCGTCAGAGGATCGAGCCCGGCACGTACGCCGCCGCAGCGGGGTTCGCCTCGACGAGCGCGGCCACCCGGCGGCAGACCTCCTGGGTCTGCGCGACGGCCGCACCCGTGAAGGTGATCGGCTCGGCGACAAGCGTGGCGAGCTGCTCGGGCGTCAGGCCCAGTCGCTGGTCGGCGGCGAGCTTGGCGAAGACGTCGTTCTCGGCCTGTCCCTTGCGCATCGCGAGCGCGGTGCCGACGGCGGCCTCCTTGATCGCCTCGTGCGCCTCCTCGCGCCCCACCCCGTTGCGCACGGCCGCCATCAGCACCTTGGTGGTGGCGAGGAACGGCAGGTAGCGGTCGAGCTCGCGCTGGATGACCGCCGGGAAGGCGCCGAACTCGTCGAGCACGGTGAGGAAGGTCTGGAACAGGCCGTCGACGGCGAAGAACGCGTCCGGCAGCGCCACGCGGCGTACGACGGAGCAGGAGACGTCGCCCTCGTTCCACTGGTCGCCGGCGAGCTCGCCCACCATCGAGAGGTAGCCGCGGGTGATGACGGCCAGGCCGTTGACCCGCTCGCAGGAGCGGGTGTTCATCTTGTGCGGCATCGCGGAGGAGCCGACCTGGCCCTCCTTGAACCCCTCGGTGACGATCTCGTTGCCGGCCATCAGCCGGATCGTGGTCGCCAGGTTGGAGGGCGCCGCGGTGAGCTGGACGAGGGACGACAGCACGTCGAAGTCGAGGCTGCGCGGGTAGACCTGGCCGACGCTGGTCAGCACCCGGTCGAAGCCGAGGTGCGCGGCCACGGCCTGCTCCAGCGTGGCGAGCTTGGAGGCGTCGCCGTCGAGCAGGTCGAGCATGTCCTGGGCGGTGCCCATCGGGCCCTTGATGCCGCGCAGCGGGTAGCGGCGCAGCAGGTCGTCGATGCGCTCGATGGCGATGAGCAGCTCGTCGGCGACGGTCGCGAACCGCTTGCCGAGCGTGGTGGCCTGCGCGGCGACGTTGTGGCTGCGGCCGGCCATCACCGTGGTCTCGTGCTCGCCGGCCAGGCGCGCGAGCCGCGCGGCGGCGGCGATGGCGCGCTCGCGCATCAGCTCCAGGGACTGCTTGACCTGGAGCTGCTCGACGTTCTCGGTGAGGTCGCGGCTGGTCATGCCCTTGTGGATGTGCTCGTGACCGGCGAGCGCGGAGAACTCCTCGATCCGCGCCTTCACGTCGTGGCGGGTGATCCGCTCGCGGGCCGCGATGGAGCCGAGGTCGACGTCCTCGACGACCTTCTCGTACGCCTCGACGACCCCGTCGGGCACGTCGATCCCCAGGTCCCGCTGGGTCTTGAGCACCGCGATCCAGAGCTGCCGCTCGAGCACGATCTTGTGCTCGGGACTCCAGATCTGGGCCAGGTCGGCGGCGGCGTAGCGGGTGGCCAAGACATTGGGAACGGTCACGATGTCCCATCCTCCCACGTCGTAGGTTGAGGCCTGAATCCGAAGATCCACCGAGCATCCACCGGGAGGCGGCGTGACGATCCCTCGCTCGGGCGAGCTGGTCGGGCGCTACCGCATCGACCGCGTCGTCGGCGAGGGCGGCATGGGCGTCGTGTACGCCGCCACCGACACCCGGCTGGGCCGGACGGTCGCCCTCAAGGTGATCACCGGCGCGCACGCGCGCGACCCGGAGTTCCGGCGCCGCTTCCAGATCGAGGCGTCGGTGCTGGCGCAGATCGACTCCCCGCACGTGATCGCGATCAGCGACCACGACGAGATCGACGGCCTGCCCTTCATCGTCACCCAGTACGTCGACGGCACCGACCTCGGCCGGATCCTGCGCGAGTCGGGCCCGTTGCCCCCGCGGGTGGCGCTGCGGATCGCCGCGCAGGTCGCGCGCGGGCTGGCGGCGGCCCACCGACGCGGGGTGATCCACCGTGACATCAAGCCCACCAACGTGCTGGTCCGGGACCTCGCGACGCCGGACATGCACGCCTACCTGATCGACTTCGGGATCGCCCACGACACCGCCTCCGAGGCGGTCACCCGGCTCGGCGGCATCACCGGGACGTGGGCCTACCTGGCACCCGAGCGCACCCGCAGCGGCCCCCAGACACCGGCGTCGGACCTCTACTCGCTGGGCTGCGTGCTGTGGCAGATGCTGACCGGATCGCCGCCGTACGCCGGCAACGAGATCGAGGTCGCGCTCGCGCACGGCGAGGCGCCGGTGCCGCAGCTGCCCGCCACGGTGCCCGGCGCTGCCGACCTCAACCCGCTGCTGGCGCGCCTGCTCGCCAAGGACCCGGCCGACCGCCCCGCGGACGCCACGTCAGCCCGGCTCGAGCTCGATCGGCTGGCCGTCGCGGTGCCGGACGACACGAGGGTCCGGGCCGACCCGCCCACGACGCACCGGCCGACGGCGACCGTGCCGGAGACGCGGCGGCTGGGTCGCGTGCGGCGGCGTACCGTCCTCGCGGCGGGAGCCGTCCTCGTCCTGGCCGCCGGAGGACTGTGGGGAACCCGGTCCCTGGGCGGAGGTACGCCGGGCCCACGCGCCGCCGTCAAGGGCGATCTGGACGCCGACGGCCTGGGCGACGCGCTCGTACTGCAGCGGCGCGCGGACGTCGCGAAGCCGTACGCGACGCTGCTGTTCCGCTCGACCGGCACCGCCTTCGCCGAGCCGGCCGTGTCGCCGTTCGGCATCGGGACGCCCGCGGTCGGCGACCCCGACGGGGACGGCCGCGACGAGGTGGTCTGGGTGGCGGGCGGCGACAGCTCGCTGACCGTGCGGGTCGACGGCTGGCAGCCCTGGACCTGGACACCGGCGAGCCCCGCGGAGGCCGAGCTGTTCGCCGACGGCGTGCCGGCGGTGCGGTTCGCCGACGTCACCGGCGACGGACGCGACGACCTCGTGCTGCGCCAGGTGACCGCGGACCACCGGCTGGTCGTCGAGGTGGCGGCCGCGCGGTCGAACGGGTTCGCCGACCCCCAGCAGTGGTACGCCGGCCCCGTGGACCCCGACGGTCCGGTCGGCGCCGACGCCGTGTCGCTGTGGCCCGGCGACACCAACGGCGACGGCCGCACCGACCTGCTCGCGTCCTGGCCCACCGCGGACGGAGGGCTCATGGTGCAGTCGCTCGTCTCCACCGGCACCGCGCTGACGCCCGGCCGTGGCGCACCGGTCACGGTGCCCCACGCCACCACCCTCGCGGGCAGCGTCGGCGACATCGACGGCGACGGCCACGCCGAGCTGGTGCTCGCCTCGGCGCGACGCGGCGGGGTGTGGGTGGTCCGCCCGGGCGGTCCCGGCCAGGCGGTGTGGACGGCGTCGGCGTCCCGCTCGCTCCCGGCGTACGGCCGGCCGACGCTGTCGGACGTGGACGGCGACGGGTCCGCCGACCTGGTGTGGGTCAACGCGGCCAGCCCGCGGCACCCCCTGCAGGTGCGGCTGTGGGTGATGCGCAGCCACGACGGCACCTTCGACGACCCGGCGCTGTGGGGCACCTGGGGCTGCGGCGACGAGTGCCACGACCGGTTCCGGTTCGTCGGGAACTGACCGGTCAGTCGTCGGCGGCGATCTCGACCTTCGCCCGGCGCAGCGGCAGCACGGCCGTCAGCCCGCGGAACACCGCGCCGAGGCCGGGGACCTTCGCGAAGACCCCCTGCGGGCCGCGGACCATGCGGCCCGTACCGACGTCGTACGCCGCTCCGTGCCACGGGCAGACCAGGCACCCGTCACGGTTGATCGCGCCCTTGTCCAGCGGGCCGCCGAGGTGCCGGCAGACCCGGTCGACCGCGAAGTGCTCCTTGCCGGTGTTGCCCACCGCCCACCGCCCGACGCGTGTGACCGTTCGGGGCGCCAGCGCCTGGGGGATCCGTACCACTGCCATCGACGTGCTCCTTCTCTCGACGAGCCCTGACGCGCGGTGACGACGTCGGTCGACCCTACTGCCAGCTGAGCTGCCACCACGCGACGTCGATCCACCGGTCGAGCTTGCGGCCGACCTCGCGCATCACCCCGAGCCGCTCGTAGCCGCAGGCGCGGTGCAGTCCCTCGCTGGCGTCGTTCGGCAGGGCGATGCCGGCGAGCACCGTGTGCACACCGGCCTCCCGCACGCGGGCGAGCAGCTCGTCGTACAGCCGGCGCCCGAGACCCCTGCCGGCCGCTTCGTGACCGAGGTAGACGGTGGTCTCGCGGGTGTGCGTGTACGCGCCGCGCTCGCGGTACGGCCCGGAGTAGGCGAAGCCCACGACGGTGCCGTCCACCTCGGCCACCAGGAAGTGGTCGCCGGGATGGTCCGAGGCGAGCTTGGCCTCCCACCGGCCGCGGGGTGGCGGCTCGGTGTCGAAGGTGGCGTAGCCGCCGGCCACCTCGCGGGCGTAGATCGCCGCCACCGCGTCGAGGTCGGCGTCGGTGGCCGCGCGGATCAGCTCAGCCACCGGACACCACCGGTCGGACGAGCACCAGCTCGCCGTGGTCGGTCGTTCCGCGGATGTCGGTGAAGCCGAGCTTGGCGGCGACCCGGAGGCTGGAGCGGTTGTCCGGCGCGATGCTGGCCCGGACGCGGACGCCCAGGCCGTCGGTCAGTGCCAGCAGCGCACCCAGCGCCTCGGGCACGATGCCGCGACCCCGGCCCGTCGGCACCAGGCCGTAGCCGACCTCGACCTCCGACTGCCCGTCGGGCGCGGGCTGCGGTGGGCCGAAGAAGCCGATCGAGCCGACCACCCAGTCGCGCACCACGATCGAGCGCGGGCCCCACGGGTCGCCCTCGTGCCACAGGCCGGCGGCGCCGCGGTCGTCCTCGCGCGGGAAGTCGGGGTGCCACTGCGGCATCCGCTCCCCCGCACGGATCGCGGTGACCGTCGCGAGGTCCCAGAGCGGGAGCTCGGTGCCGGGGGTGCTGATCGTGTCGGGCAGGGTCATCAGGACTCCTTGACCGCCGCGCCCTCCATGACGCCGAGCGGCTCGGCGGCGATGTCCTCACGGCGCTGGAGGCCGTCGAAGGAGATCAGGTCCGCGGCCGCGTAGGCGCGGGTGCGGGCGTCCTCGACGTCGTAGCCCAGCGCGCGGACGGCCAGCACCCGGCCGCCGGCGGTGACCAGGTGGCGGTGCCCGGGGTCGTTCTCCTCGGGGGCGGCGACGATGGCGGTGCCGGCGTGGATCACGTCGACGTCGTTAACGCCGCCGGCGTTCCCGACGCCGCGGATCACGTCGCCCTTCGACGACGACTCCGGATAGCCCGCCGAGGCGAGCACCACCGTCACCGAGGCGCCGTCGCGGAAGCGCGGGGCCGTGATGGTGTGCAGGCGCCCCTCGGCGGCCGCGTGCAGCAGTCCGCCGAGGCCGGACTCGAGCATCGCGAGCACGGGCTGGATGTCCGGGTCGCCGAAGCGGCAGTTGAACTCGATGACCCGCGGGCCGTCGTCGGTCAGCGCGAGGCCGACGTACAGGCAGCCGATGAAGGGGGCGCCGCGGCGGGCCATCTCGTCCAGCGTGGGCTGGACGACCTGGGCCATCACGACCTCGGCGAGGTCGGCGGGCGCCCACGGCAGCGGGCTGTAGGAGCCCATGCCGCCGGTGTTCGGACCGCGGCCGCCGTCGAAGATCCGCTTGAAGTCCTGGGCCGGCTGGAGGGGGTACGCCGTACCGCCGTCACAGACCGCGAAGAGCGACACCTCGGGGCCGTCGAGGAACTCCTCGATGACGACGCGTCCGCAGGCCGCGGCGTGGGCCAGCGCCTCGTCGCGGTCGTTGGTGACGATCACGCCCTTGCCCGCGGCCAGGGCGTCGTCCTTGACCACGTAGGGCGCTCCGAAGGCGTCCAGCGCGGCGGCGTACTCCTCCGGCGTGGAGCAGGTCCGCGACCCGGCCGTCGGTACGCCGGCGGCGGCCATGACCTCCTTGGAGAACGCCTTGGACCCCTCCAGCTGCGCCGCGTCCCGGCCGGGACCGAACACGGCGATGCCGGCCTCGCGGACGGCGTCGGCGACGCCGGCGACCAGCGGCGCCTCCGGGCCGATCACCACCAGGTCGGCGCGCACCTCGCGGGCGAGCGCGGCGACGGCGGCGCCGTCCATCGGGTCGACCTCGTGCAGCTGCGCGATCGCGCCGATGCCCGGGTTGCCCGGGGCAGCGTGCACCTCGCTGACCTCCGGGTCGCGGGAGAGAGCCAGGGCGAGCGCGTGCTCGCGGCCGCCGGTGCCGATGACGAGGGTCCTCACGGACGCCGAGCCTAGTGCGGGACGGGCGCGGCGAGGGTCACGGGAGGGTCAGAGGTCCGGGGTGCGCGGCCGGCGCGGGAGCTCGATCATGAACGTGGCCCGCCGGCTGTCGTTGGGGCGCAGGTAGCGCGCCCGGCCGCCGTGGCTGCTGGCGATCTCGCGCACCAGGTGCAACCCGAGGCCGCTGCCGGCGTTCGGCCCGGCGTGGGCGAACCGCTCGAACAGCCGGCGCACCAGCCGCGAGTCGACGCCCGACCCGGCGTCGCTCACACAGATCCGTACGCCGATCCGGGTGGCCTCGCCCGTCATGGCGATCGGCGCCCGGCCGTGGCGGATGGCGTTCTCCAGCAGGTTGTCCAGGGCCTGGCCGAGGCGCGAGGGGTCCGCCATGAACTCCACGTCCTGGTCGACGTCGACGGAGATGTGGACGCCCGGGTGCGCCGTGTGGACGCGGTCGGCCGCCGACAGCAGCGCCCCCCGCAGCCAGACCGCCTCGGGCTGGAGGGCGAGCGCGTCGTGGTGCACGTCGGAGGCCGTGCCGAGGTCGGTCACCAGCCGCTGGAGCCGCACCGCGCTGCTCGCCAGGGCGTCGAGCATCTGCAGCCGGCGCGGATCGTCGAGCGCGCCGCTGTACTCGCGCAGCAGACCGACCGTGCCGGCGATCACCGCGGCCGGCGTGCGCAGCTCGTGGGCGGTCACGGCCAGCAGGTGCGCCTGCTGCTCGACCGCACGGCGGCGCTCCTCCTCGTGGTCGCGCTGGAGGGTCTGGTCGCGGGTGACCTTGGTGAAGCCGATGTGGCGGCCCGCGTCGTCGTACAGCGCGGTGATGACGACGCTGGCCCAGAACCTGCTGCCGTCGCTGCGGACCCGCCAGCCCTCCTCGGCGTACGTGCCGTTGGCGAGGGCGAGGGCGAGGTTGTGCTCGGGGTGGCCCTCAGCGCGGTCCTCGGGCGGGTAGAAGATCCGGAAGTGGCGGCCGATGATCTGGCGCGCGGAGTAGCCCTTGATGTTCTCGGCGCCGTCGTTCCAGGTCGCGACGTTGCCGTCGGCGTCGAGCATGTAGATCGCGTAGTCCTTCACGGCCGTGACCAGCAGCCGGAACATCTCCTCGCTGCGCCGCAGCGCCACCTCGGTGGTGATGTCCTGCACCTGCGCGAAGACGTAGAGCGGGGCGCCGCGCGAGTCGAGCACCGGCACCATCGAGACGCGGATCGTGCGCGGGTCCTTCTCCTCCAGCGTGAGGGTGTGCTCGAAGGTGACCAGCTCGGTCTTGCCGTCGGCGACCTCGCGCAGCGCATCGTCGAACTCCACGCCGCGGCCCTCGGTGAGCACCCCGTAGTCGAGCCCGACCAGCTGGCGCGGCTCGCAGCGCATCAGGGTGGTGAGCGCGTTGTTCGCCCGCACGATGCTGCCGTTGAGGGTCAGCGTCGCCATGCCGATCGCGGCCTGGCTGAACACCTCGCGGTAGCGCTCCAGGTGCTCGTCCAGCGCCGCCTGGGCGCGGACCGCGTCCACGTCCTCCCCCTGCACCAGCGACAGGCCGCGCTTGCGCGGCGGGCCGTCCTCGAACCGGTCGGCGACGTGGCGCCACAGCCGCTCGGGCAGCTGGTCGATCGGCAGGGACTTCTCGATGAAGTCGACCGCGCCCAGCGCCCGCGCGCGCTCGGCCAGCCCCGCCTCGCCGAAGCCGGTGAACATCACGACCCGGGTCGCCGGCGAGACGGCCAGGATGAGCGGCAGCGCCTCCAGTCCGTCCATCTCCGGCATCGAGGTGTCGAGCAGCACCAGATCCGGCTGCAGACCGTCGGCCAGCGTCCACGCCTCGCCGCCGTCCTCGGCCTCGTCGACGACCTCGAACAGCCCGGAGATCTCGAGGCGCGACCGCACCAGGGCGCGCAGCTCCGCTGAGTCGTCGACGATCAGGACGGTCGGTTGTGCCGTCATCTCACTCCCTCTGGTCAAGGAGCCGGTTCCCCGCACCGTCTCACAACATTCGTCGTGATCCGCGCAGGGTGCACTCAGCGCAGCGGGTGGCGCACCACGGCCTGCTCGCGCTCGGGGCCGACACCGACCACGGAGATGCGTGCGTTGGACAGCTCCTCGACCCGCTCGACGTACGCCTGAGCGTTCTTCGGGAGGTCCTCGAAGGAGCGCGCTCCGGAGATGTCCTCGGTCCAGCCGGGCAGCACCTCGTAGATCGGCGTCGCGTGGTGGAAGTCGCTCTGGTTGACCGGCATCTCGTCGTGGCGGACGCCGTCGACGTCGTACGCCACCGCGATGGGGAGCTCCGGCAGGCCGGTGAGCGTGTCCAGCTTGGTCAGCACGAAGTCGGTCACGCCGTTGACGCGCGCGGCGTAGCGCGTGATGACGGTGTCCATCCAGCCGCAGCGGCGGGGGCGGCCCGTGGTGGTGCCGTACTCCCAGCCGGCCTTGCGCAGGAACTCGCCGTTGTCGTCGAACAGCTCGGTGGGGAACGGGCCCTCGCCGACGCGGGTCGTGTATGCCTTGGCGATCGCGATGACCTGGTCGATGCGGGTCGGCGGGACGCCCGAGCCGGTGCACGCTCCCGCGCTGATCGCGCTGCTCGAGGTGACGAAGGGATAGGTGCCGTGGTCGACGTCGAGCAGCGTGGCCTGGCCGGCCTCGAACAGCACGACCTCGTCGCGGTCGAGGGCCTGGCCGAGCAGCAGCCCCGTGTCGCAGACGTACGGCGCCAACCGCTCCGCGTGGGCGCGCAGCTCCTCGACGGTCTGCTCCACCGAGGGCGCGCGGCGGTTGTAGATCTTGGTGAGGATCTGGCCCTTGAGCTCCAGGGCGCCCTCGACCTTCTGGGTCAGGATCTTCTCGTCGAAGAGGTCCTGGACGCGGATGCCGATGCGGTTCATCTTGTCCGCGTACGTCGGCCCGATCCCGCGCCCCGTCGTACCGATCCGGCGCGAGCCGAGGAAGCGCTCGGTGACCTTGTCGATGGTGCGGTTGTAGTCGGCGATGACGTGCGCGTTGGCGCTCAGCTTGAGGCGGCTGGTGTCGACGCCGCGGGCCTCCAGACCGTCGATCTCCTGGAACAGCACGTCGATGTCGACGACGACGCCGTTGCCGATGACGGGCGTGCAGCCGGGCGTGAGGATGCCGGACGGCAGCAGGTGCAGCGCGAACTTCTGGTCGCCGATGACGACGGTGTGGCCGGCGTTGTTGCCGCCGTTGAACTTGACCACGTAGTCGACCCGGCTGCCGAGGTGGTCGGTGGCCTTGCCCTTGCCCTCGTCGCCCCACTGGGCGCCGACGATCACGATTGCTGGCATGTTGCTCCTTCGGTGAGGACGGAGTCCCTCCGGCTCACCGGCCGGCTGCTCAACGCCTGTAGCGCGTTTCGTTGCGCCGCCGAGGTTACCAAAATCGGGGGGTGCGACTAGATTCATCACAACTAGAACCCGTTCTACTTTGGGAGTTGCGATGGGCGCCAGCAGGGAAGCCATCCTCGAGACGATCCACGCCTACGTCGACCGCGTCGCCAACGGCACCGCCGCCGAGGTCGTCGCGCTGTACGCCGAGGGCGCCACCGTCGAGGACCCCGTCGGCTCCGAGGTGCGCACGACCCGGGAGTCCCTGCTGGAGTTCTACGGCGCCCTCGAGGGCATGGAGCAGGTCGGCCGGATGGTCACCGCGCGCGTGGCCGGCAACGAGGCCGCGTTCTGCTTCGAACTGGCCAGCAGGGTCGGCGACCAGACCTACACCCTGGCCCCGATCGACGTGATGACCTTCGACGACTCCGCGAGGATCACCTCCATGAAGGCCTACTGGTCCGGCGAGGACATGGTCGTCTCCTGAGGCCCTAGAGTCGGCCGCGTGAGCAGCCGCGGACGTGCCTGGCACGGACTGACCCTCGCGGCCGCCACGGCGGCGCTGCTGCTGCAGCTCGCGCTCGTGATCCGCGGCCACGCCGTCCTCGCCGACACCGAGCCGCCCGCGCTCGGCACCCGGCTGGTCCGGTTCGTCAGCTACTTCACGATCCTGTCCAACGGGCTGGTCGCGCTGACCTGCTTCCAGCTCCTCGCGGGGTGGTTCCACGGCCGTGTGTTCCGGGTGCTCCGGCTGAACGCGATCACCGGCATCGCCGTGACCGGCCTCGTGCACTGGTTCCTGCTGCGCCCGCTGCTCGACCTGCACGGCCTCGACGCGCTCGCCGACACCCTGCTGCACATCGTGGTGCCGGTGATGGCCGTGGGCGGGTGGCTGGTGGTCGGGCCCCGCGGGCTCGTGCACCACAGCGACCTCGCGCCGAGCGCGATCTACCCCGGCCTCTACCTGGCGTGGTCCCTCGTGCACGGCGCCATCACGCACTGGTACCCCTACCCGTTCGTCGACGTCACGACCCACGGGTACGTGACGGTCCTGTTCAACGCGATCGCCGTCGTCGCGCTGCTGATCGGGCTCTCGTACGGCGCCGTCGCGCTGGACGAGCAGCTACGCCGCTGAGGCCTCGCGCTCGGCGGCCAGGAAGCGCTCGACCCGGCGGTCGGGCACCAGCCACATGAGCGCCACGACCACGGCCGGGACCAGGCCGACCCAGGGGCTCCACAGCGCCAGCAGGATGCCGGTCACGTAGAGGACGGGCGACAGCTTGCCCTTCAGGTCGGTGCCGAGCGCGGTCCGCGCACGGTCGCCCGACGGCGTACGGAAGATGGCGAGCTGCAGCAGGTAGTAGGCGACGGCGGCGCCCAGCAGGTTCGCGATGTAGACGATCGTCGGCACCTCCGCGACCTTGCTCTCGTCCAGCCAGCCGTTGGTGAACGGCACGATGCTGAGCCAGAACAGCAGATGCAGGTTCGCCCAGAGCACGGTGCCGTCGACATGGCGCACCAGCTGGAAGAGGTGGTGGTGGTTGCTCCAGTAGATGCCGACGTAGATGAAGCTGAGCACGTAGGTCAGCAGCCCCAGCCCGCTGGTGTGCAGCAGGTCGTGGAGCTCCTCGCCGCCCGGCGGCTTGAGCTCCAGCACCATCACCGTGATCACGATGGCGAGGACGCCGTCGCTGAACGCTTCGAGTCGTCCGGTGTTCATGCCCGCGAGGATAGGCGGCCCGGCGGTCAGTCGGCGGAGGCACCCGCCCGGGCGTTGTGCTCCTCGACGATCTGCCGGGCGATGTCGGCCAGCCGCCGGTTGAGCGTCGTCGAGGCCTGGCGCAGCACCGCGAACGCCTCCTCGTCGCCGAGGGAGTGCGTCGCCATCAGCAGACCCACGGCCTTGCCGATCTCCCGGTTGCTGGCCAGGCCGTCGCGCAGCGTCCGCGCCTCCGCCTTCTGGCCCGCGGCGGTGATCGCGACCGAGGCGAACGCGGCCAGTATGGCGCCGGCGTCGGCCCCACTCTCGGTGAGCGCGCCCGGGGTGTCGGAGAACAGGTTGAGCGCACCGATCTTGCGGCCGCCCATCAGGATCCGGTAGCCGACCATCCCCCGGACCGGCGTCTCGCGCAGCACCCGGGCGGCCAGCCTCGGCCACGTCGGGTGCTGGGTGATGTTCGGGTCGCACTCGAACCGGTCGGACAGGATCGCGTCCACACACGGCCCCTCGCCGCACTCCCACTCCAGCCGATCGATCCGCGCCGCGATGTCGTCGGTCGTGGCCTGGAGCTCGGGCCGCTGACCCGCGCTGACGGTGACGATGCACGCGTGGTCGCAGCCCGGGACGAGGTCGACCGCCGTACGGCACAGCTGCTCGTAGACCTCGGCATAGCTGTCGGAGCGGTAGAGCACCTGCGCGAGGGAGGCGAAGGCCTCGGCCGCCTCGTCGAACGGCAGGGATGCGGGCATGACGGGGTCCTCTCTGTGCTGGACCACGGAGTGCGCTCCCGAGCGGCGTCCGGGCCGCCCGATCCTAATCGCAAATCCCTCGGCGGGTCTCGCGGAACGGGAGGGTCGTGGCGCTTCCCGGGGCAAGTCGTGACATGATCGAAGTGGCTCAAGCAGCAAGGGCCGATGGAGGTCGCGATCCCGCGCTCCGCCACCTCGGTGGCCGGGTGAATCCGCGCGGCCCACGCAGGACAGGTGCGATGAACCGCACAGCATTCTCCGCACGCCCCATGATGCGGATCTCGGAGCCCGGCGACATCGGTCGCCTTCTGCGGTACGCCGGACGGCTCGGCCACCAGGCCTCCCTGGGCGCCGCGCGGCTGCGCGACCTCGCGGACGTCGTCCGCAGCCTCGCGATCAGCCTGGTGCTGGACTCGCACGGCGGATGGGTCAGCGTCCGCGAGCTCGGCGGCGCGTGCGGCCCCGGCCTGGAGGTGCTGGCGTTCGACCGGCCCACCGGCGACCCCGCCGACGACGCGCCCTGGCGCGAGCCCGGGTCCTGGCCGCACCTGCACTCCCAGCTCGACGATCTCGGTGAGCTCGGGGGCGCGGTGCGCGTCGCGCCGACGCCCGGCGGCGGCACCGCGGTGTGGACCCGCATCCACGACCGGGCGGACGTCCCTCCCCCGGCCGTCGCGGGTCCGGCCGTGAGCCTGGACGTCACCGGCCTGCTCCAGGCACCCGCGGGCGAGATGTACGCCGGCTGGAGCGCCGCCCGGCACCGCGACCGCCTCCGCATCCTGATGTGCGAGGCGCCCCCGGACGCCTCGGCCGCCACGCTGGCGCTGCTCCGCACGGCGCTGGGGCCGGAGCCCAAGGAGCTCTGGGCGGCCCACCGCCACCTGCTGGCCGAGTTCGCCCGCCCCCTCGGCGAGGGGGCGGCGACGCTGGTCGAGGTGGACCTCGCGGAGCGCACCGCCCGGACCCTCGCCTCCCGGGGCATCGCGACGAGACTGGTCGCCGACGGGACGCCGGTGGGCGCCGGGGAGGCGACGGGCGAGGGTGCCGTGCACTGGGAGCGCTCGCTGTCGCTGCTGGCCCACACCGCGGGCATTCGGTGCCCCGAGGACTATCTCCCGACGGCCCCGGCGGCGCTGAGCTGCGCGACCCTGATGCGCGAGCACCGCGAGCCGACGCCCGCCGCCTGCGTCGTGGCGGCGCACTTCGAGGTCAACTAGGGAGCGTCCTCGGCTCGATCCCAGACCGCGTCGGAGGACGCTCGCACGCGATGGCTCTCCGCTCTGCGCCTTCCACCCGCTCAGTCATCTTCGTGCACTGCATGAAGCTGAATGGCCGATGGTGAATGCGAACCACCTTGCCGCGGACATCATCCGTTCGCTCGGCCGCATCGGGTGGTCGACCTGTCCCAGGTGGGATTGATTGACGTCCGCAGTCAGCGGGGAGGGATGCGTCATGTACGGCAGAATCGTCATGATCGTGTTTGCGTGCGTTGTGGTGTTCGCGTCCACGCATTCGTGGGTCGCTGCACTCGGGGCGGGGCTCTTGTCACTCCTGCTGATGATCGCGTTCTCGGCGATCGAGAGGTTCTTCCGCGGTACGCGCTCAGAGACCTGAGCCCGCGGCGCTCAGCTGCGCCACGTTGATGCCCGAGCACCGGGAGCCGACGCCCACCGCCTGTGTCGTGGCGGCACACATCGAGGTCAACTAACGCGAGCGCAACCGGTGCGCGATCTCCGCGGCGACCGCCCGGGCCAGGTCCTCGGCGGTGTCCCCCTCGTACTCCGGTACGACGCCGTCCAGCCGGCCGCCCGCGAGCAGGTCGAGCGCGCCGACGCCCTGCGCCTCCGCCATCGCCGCGGCGTGGGCGGTGTCGCCGTGCACGATCACGCTGGCGCCCTCGGGAGGCAGCGGCGAGAGCCAGCCGCGCTCCGCGGACAGGACGGTTCGGGCGGGCAGCAGGGCGAGGGCTCCGCCGCCACAGCCCTGGCCGAGGATGACCGACACCGTCGGCGTACGCATCGAGACCAGGGTGGCGATGCAGCGGGCGATCTCCCCTGCGATCGCGCCCTCCTCCGCCTGCCGGCTGAGCTCGGCGCCCGGGGTGTCGACGACCGTGACCAGCGGCAGGCCGAGCTCCTCGGCGAGCTTCATCCCGCGGCGCGCCTCGCGCAGTGCCGCGGCGCCGAGCGGGTGGGCCTCGGACTGCCGCGCCCGGTCCTGCCCGACCAGCACGCAGGGCTGCCCGTCCAGCCGGGTCAGGGCGATGAGGACCGAGTCGTCGCGCTCACCCTCGTCGGTGCCGCGCAGCCGCAGGGTGCCCGCGCCGGCGTACCGCAGCAGCTCGCGGACGCCCGCCCGCTCGCCCCGGGTGGCCTCGACGTCGTCCCAGACCGGGTGGTCGCGGCGGGTGCCGGACGGGACGGGCTCGCGGCGGGCCAGCGCCGGCGGCTCCGCCGGATCGACGAGTACGCCGAGCGCCCGATCGACCAGGTCGGGCAGCTCCTCGACGGGCACGACGGCGTCGATCACCCCCTTGGCGGCGAGGTTCTCGGCGACCTGCACGCCCTCGGGGAACGGCCGGCCGTTGAGCGCCTCGAACACCTTCGGGCCCAGGAAGCCCACCAGCGCCTCGGGCTCGGCGACCGTGACGTGCCCGAGCGAGCCCCACGAGGCGTAGACGCCGCCGGTGGTGGGGTGGCGCAGGTGCACCAGGTAGGGCAGGCCGGCGGCCCGGTGCTCCACGAGTGCGCGCGAGATCTCGACCATCTGCAGGAACGCCGGCGTGCCCTCCTGCATGCGGGTGCCGCCGGAGCTGGTGCTGGCCAGGACCGGCAGCCCCTCGGCGGTGGCACGGCGTACCGCCGCGGTGATCCGGGCCGCCGCCGCGACACCGATCGAGCCGGCGAGGAAGCGGAACTCGTTGACCACCAGCGCGACCGGGCGTCCGTGCACCAGCGCGCGCCCGGTGAGCACCGACTCGTCGACTCCGGACCTCTCCGCCGCGGCCCGCAGCTCGGCCCGGTAGCCCTCCGCGTGCCCGGAGATGTCGATCGGCTCGTCCCAGGAGTCGTAGCTGCCCTCGTCGACGACCAGCTCGATCAGCTCACGGGCGGTCCAGCGCTTCCCCATGGCACCGAACTCTAGGCTGATCGGCATGTCCGGCAGAGCGATGCTCGTGATCACCAACTCCGACGCGGGTTCTGCGGACGCCGACGCCTGCGAGGCCGCCGTCGAGATCCTGCGGCGGCACGCGACGGTCGAGGTGGCGGCGACCTCGTCGCCCGAGGACCTGGCCGACGTGCTCTCCCGGCGCGACGGGCGCGAGGTCGTCGTGATCGGCGGCGACGGCAGCATCCACGCCGTCGTCCAGGCCCTGTACGACGCCGGCGACCTGGCCGACTGCGTGCTCGCGCTCGTCCCGCTCGGGACCGGCAACGACTTCGCGCGGACCCTCGGGCTGCCGCTGGACGCGACCGAGGCCGCGCAGGCTGTGGTGGACGGGCATCCGCGCCCGACCGACCTGATCGTCGACGAGCGCGACCGGGTCACCGTCAACAACGTCCACCTCGGGGTGAGCGCCGAGGCCGGGAAGCACGGTGCGCGCTGGAAGAAGCGGCTCGGCCGGCTCGGCTACCCGATCGGCGCCGCCCAGGCCGCACTCGCCCCGCCGCACCTGCGGCTCGACGTCGAGGTCGACGGCCGCACCGTGATCTCCCGCGGCTCGCAGGTCCTGATGGTCGCGGTCGGCAACGGCGCCTCCGTGGGCGGCGGCACCGAGATCACCCCCGACGCCGACCCCCACGACGGCCTGGCCGACGTGCTCGTCGCCACGCCGGTCTCGGTGCCCGCGCGGCTGCGCTACGCGCTGCTGCTGCTGGTCCGGCAGCACGGCCGGCAGGCCGACACCGAGATCCTGCGGGGGCGGGACGTCCGGGTCAGCGGCACCCCGTTCGAGTGCAACAGCGACGGCGAGATCGACGGACCGGTGACGTCGAGGTCGTGGCGGGTCGTGCCGGGCGCCTACTCGATACTCGTTCCGTAGAAGCAGCGCCCTAGGCTTGGTCGTCGTGGCACGAGGACAGCAGAACCAGGAACCGACCGACTGGGTGAGCCGGACCGCCGACCTGGCGCTGCGGCACGCCGAGCAGGTCAACGGCGGCACCCTGCCCGAGCTGGTGACCTGCGCGTCCGGGATCAGCCCGTCGGGCCCGATCCACCTGGGCAACCTGCGCGAGTTCCTGACCGTGCACTTCGTCGCCGAGGAGATCCGCCGCCGCGGCATCAACGTGCGCCACCTGCACAGCTGGGACGACTACGACCGTTTCCGCAAGGTCCCGGCCGGCGTCGACCCGAGCTGGAGCGAGCACATCGGCAGGCCGCTGTCCGCCGTACCGGACCCGACCGGGGAGTTCCCGAGCTGGGCCGAGCGCTACAAGGCACCGCTGCGGTCCGCGCTCGCCGAGCTCGGCTGCGAGATGGTCGAGGTGTCGCAGACCGAGATGTACCGCGCGGGCACCTATCGCTCCCAGATCCTCACCGCCATCGAGAAGCGCGCCGAGATCGACGAGGTGATGGGCCGCTACCGCACCAAGAAGGTCGCCCCCGCCGAGGGCGAGGAGACCGAGTCCACCGCGGAGGAGGAGGTCACCGGCGCCGACCTGCTGGCCCGCTTCCCCTACAAGCCGTACTGCCGCGGCTGCGGTCGCGACACGGTCACCATCACGGCGTACGACGACGCGACGACCGACCTGTCCTACACCTGCGACGTCTGCGGCGAGTCGCACGTGACGAACGTGGCGACCCAGGACGAGGGCAAGCTGGTCTGGAAGGTCGACTGGCCGATGCGCTGGACCTTCGAGGGCGTGCACTTCGAGCCCGGCGGCGTCGACCACGCCTCCCCCGGCTCCAGCTACACCGTCGGCAAGGAGATCGTGGGTCCGGTCTTCGGCGGCTCCGCGCCGTCGTTCGTGGGCTACTCCTTCGTCGGCGTCGCCGGCATGCCGAAGATGTCCTCGTCCAAGGGCGGCGTCCCGACCGCGGCCGAGGCGCTGCGGATCCTCGAGGCCCCGATCCTGCGCTGGCTCTACGTGCGCCGGCAGCCCAAGCAGGCGTTCAACGTCGACTTCGGCCAGGAGGTCCTGCGCCTGTACGACGAGTGGGACGCGCTCACCAAGAAGGCCGCCATCCCCGAGAAGCGTGACGCCGCCGTGCTCGCCTGGGAGCGGGCCTCCGAGACGGCTGCCGCGGGCCGGCTGCCGGTGCCGGCCGTCGTCGTACCGTTCCGGATGCTGTCGTCGGTCGCCGACGTGACCGCGGGCAACCGCGAGGTCATCGCGCGCACGGTGGGCGCCACGGAGGCCGACCTCGAGCCGCGGCTCACCAAGGCCGCCACCTGGATCACCGAGTACGTCGACCCCGAGGACCGCACCACGGTCCGCGAGACTCCCGACACGGCCCGGCTGGCCGAGCTCACCGAGGAGGAGACGCACTGGCTGGAGCTGCTCGACACGCACCTGCCCGAGGACTTCTCCGACCCCGACGCGCTCACGGCGGTGATCTACGGCGTCCCGAAGCTGGCCCTGGGCATGCGCCTCGAGGACGCCCCCACCGACGAGGTGAAGGCCGGGCAGAAGGCGTTCTTCCAGCTGCTCTACAACCTGCTGGTCGACGCCGACCGCGGGCCGCGGCTGCCCACGCTCTTCGCCGCCCTGGGGCGCGAGAAGGTGCAGTCGCTGATCCCCGGCTGATCGACTCGGCACGCAGGAGTTGCCGCGGGTCCCTCCGGGGCGAGATCGGCAGAAGCTCAGTCCTCGAACTTCACGATGGCGCTGATCGGCGTGTCGGCCGGCAGGCCCCTGACGCCCTGCCGCAACTGGCCGCAGAAGGACCAGTAGACGTCGATGTCGCTCACCTCGAGGTTGTCGACCACGTCTCTTCCGCCCAGGAACAGAGGGACCTTGTAGCCGGCGCACTGGCTCCGACCGAGCGGCATGGTCGCGCTGTTCGCGGCCTTCCACTCGTCGAAGAAGGTGACGGCCAGGGCGGCATCGGCGTACTCGATCAGCTCTTCGTCATGCAGCCCTATGAAGTCGGTCGGGATCTCCAACGCCTCCCCTGTGCCCGGCTCGAGCAGCAGGACCTGGGGCACGCCGCCCGCCACGCGCGCCACGTCCACGGCGAACTGCCGCCCCAGCCAGTCGTAGGCGAACGGACAGGTGCGTTGAGCTAACTCAGGGAACGCTTCGGCCACCAGAACCGATGACTGCGGACCAGTCTGCACGTCGTGGACCCGATAGAGACCACCGCTGAACGTCACGCCGGCGAACTCAGCGGCGAACTCCGAGTACCCGGCGACGCCGAGGAGCCGCTCGTCGCGCCACATCCGGTCGTCGTCACCGACGCCCGAACGGTCCGGGAACGCATCCCTGAAACGCTCAAACACTGCCGGCCCCTTTCGATGCTGTCCAGGCTCTGATGAAGTTGACGAAGTCCCGATCATCCCAGCCGTCTCCCCGATCCTCGCTGAGTTCACGGAGGCGTTGTTCGAGCTCATCAAGGTGCCCGCACTGCGCCAGGAGCGCGGCCCGGGCGATCTCGGGCCTGACAGAGATCCGGCGACCCACGTGCGGCAATGTCCGGGCATAGGCGAGCAGGCCATCGGGATCCAGCATGTCCATGAGCTCTGGCAGCTTCGCCACAAGCGAATCAACCAACAGATCTGCAGCGGCCTGATCCGCAAGATCGAAGGACCAGAGGTCCGCCAGGGGCGGCTGCTTCCCCGGGACCAGAAGTCGGTCCGCCCACAGCGTCTCTCGAGTTGTGTCGCCACCGCGCCCTACAAAGTCGGCCCACACCTTCGGCTGCACGCCCATTCCGACGAAGAACTCGGCGTCGTGCCGCGCCAGCTTGAACTGCGCAACCTCGACCACCGCCAGATCGCCGGGAGCGGTCTCGAGCCAGAAACTCCGCCCCCTTCTCTCGAACCCGAACTCCTTCAGGACAGGCGCTATCCGGTCGCGGACCACCTGGTCGAGCGGCTTCACTTGCGATCCCATCCGGTCCGACGGTGTACGGAAGACTCACCCGGCTCGTTGAGGCGAGTCGATCTCCGTCCATATGACCCTCCATCAGGCCGGCGCACTGGTCAAGCGTTCAGCTCGGTCGGCCTGCTTGGCGGTCAGACAGACCGGGTTCCGCATTCACGAACGCTGAAACGCGGGCCGCGGCTGCCCACCCTCTTCACCGCCTTGGGCGCGAGAAGGTGCAGTCGCTGATCCCCGGCTGACCCGACTCGCTCTCCGCGCGCTCAACACGACAGAGCCCCGTGGGGTGGTGGGCTTTGAGGTGATCCTCGGTGCCCTACTCGCCGCTCTCG
>NZ_BAAHAB010000027.1:0-1523 GCF_054777895.1 Nocardioides ultimimeridianus
AAAAAAACTGGCTCTATAATTTATGGGACTGATGAATCAGAATTGATTCTTCAGCCCCATTTTCATTTTAGGTATTAAAAAACATATCGTTCTCTAGTATGATTAAATCACCACAAAATAAACAACTGAGAGGACGATACGCTATATGAATGATTCTATCAAAAAAATGCTGAGAATAACAGAGAAAGATTTGATGATTACAGAGGTCTCTTACGAGACCCTTCAGAAGAAAAAGACGTTGGTCGTCGATGCTGTTCTCTCGCCTACTCCTCGTGCTTGTAGAAGTTGTGGTTCTACTGTGGTAGATGGAAACGGGAAAGCAATTATAGTGAAAAATGGAAAAAAGGAAACGATTGTCCGTTTTGAACAATACAATCATATGCCTTTGGTTATGCGCCTAAAAAAGCAACGCTATACCTGTAAAAACTGTCGCACCCATTGGACGGCTCAAAGTTATTTTGTCCAACCCAGACATTCAATCGCAAATCATGTTAGATATAAAATTGCTTCTTTACTGACTGAAAAAGTATCTTTATCTTTTATTGCGAAAAGCTGTCAGGTATCTTTGACCACCGTTATTCGTACATTGAAAGAGTTTAAAAGCTATTTACCAAAGCAATCTAAGAAGATCCTCCCCAGAGTATTGATGGTTGACGAATTTCGTTCGCATGCTTCCATAGAAGATAAGATGAGCTTTATTTGCGCGGATGGCGAAACAGGAAAATTAATAGATGTTTTGCCTACGCGTAAATTACCTCGATTAACAAGCTATTTCTTAGGTTGTACCAATCCAGAAGAAGTAGAATTCTTGGTGACAGACATGAACGCCGCCTACTTCCAGCTCACCAAACGTGTTCTGCCAAATGCGAAAGTCGTGATTGATCGGTTTCATATTGTCAAACACATGAATCAAGCGTTCAATGAGTTGCGTATCCGTGAAATGAATGAACTTCGTAAAGCCGGACAGAAAAGCCAGGCAGAAAAACTGAAAAAGAACTGGCGCTTTTTGCTAAAAAATCGTGCAAACATCAACCATTATGAATACAAAACATGGAAAAGTTTCCGAGCACCAAAATACCCATTTCTTACTGAAGCAATGATGATTGATCGATTGCTTGAGTTTTCTCCGCCCCTAAAGGAGGCGTATCCCTTTTTTCATGAATTAGTTGAAGCCTTTCGAGACAAAGACCCTGACTTATTTTTCTCCTTATTGGCAGAACTTCCCGAAACGTTAGATGACAGCTTTCGGGAAAAGCTTCAAAACCTTCTGACCTATGAAGAAGGCATCACCAACGCAATGATCTATCCTTATTCCAATGGAAAAATAGAAGCGAAGAATACCCACATAAAGACAATGAAACGAGTATCCTACGGATTTAAATCATTTGAGAACATGAGAATTAGAATCTTTTTGATCAATCAATTAATCAATGTAAGATAACAAAAAATCTGAGCCAGAATGTGGTTCATTCTGACTCAGATTTGATTTTGCACAACTCATCAGTCCTTATTGACAAAGAGCC
>NZ_BAAHAB010000028.1:0-2969 GCF_054777895.1 Nocardioides ultimimeridianus
CGAGAGCGGCGAGTAGGGCACCGAGGATCACCTCAAAGCCCACCACCCCACGGGGCTCTGTCGGCACGGCTTTGGTCACGAATTCTGACTGCATTTGGTCGCCAATGTCGAACGGTCCCGGAGTGACCCTGCAGTCACATCCTGGTCGCGAATTCTGAGCGCAGTCGAAGCCGGGGACGACGCCCGGCGCCTGATGGGCACTCGGCGGAGCGCGGCTGTGGCTGCGGTACGACCACGTGATCGCCGCGGCGGCAGCGCGGGCCTGGCCTCAGCACCGATCGGCCTGACGCCCGCGACCCGGGGCCCCACAAGGCCGGGACCGACGGCCCGGGTTCCCGTGGTCAGTAAGTGTCATGTCCCTTCGAGTCTTGGCGGAGCAGACTCCCAGCGGGGGATTCACATGGCCACGCTCCAGCTCGGGCCTCGGGATCAAAGGGGATTGACTGAACATGGAATCGAAATACCAGAGGCGGCTCGCTGCCGCCGTGGCCGCAGCAGCCCTTGGCGCGGCAACGTTGTCCACACCACCGCCTGCGGCGCATGCCGACGACCTGTCTCTGACCTTCTTCGGTTACGACGGCAGCAGTGCCGTTGCTGACGCGGTCGCTGAGTCCATCATCCAGGGCAACACGCTAGCTGGGGCGCTGACTCTCGCCCAGTCGCTTGCCACTCTCACGGACCCACAGACACTGGTTGCGATCACCGACGTCCTCACCAATCCGCCCGACCCTTTCGATCCCGAGACCGCGGTAACGCAGCTGTTGGAGATTCCCGCCACCCTCGCAAGCGACACCGTCGGTGACAGCAGCAGCGGTCAAGCAGTCGCGGCCCTGAGCGCTACCACCCAGAAGACGAGCCGAGGGCGCGGACGGAAGACCACTGTCCAGCCCGCGCTCGCCGACCAATATGACAATGGTGAGCCCAAGGCGCAGAACGCGTACCGCTGGCAGCACCACAACAGTACGGCGGTCAAGATCTGGCTCGAAGAAACGACCAACTCGGGAACCTACCCCGTCGGCTACATCGTCGAGGACTACACCGCGAACACCTACTACGGGAACGGCCGCGACATGTACTTGTACGACGATATGAGGCCGGGATCGATCAGCCCGACCATCACCCGCTACTCGGCGAAGCTGCGACAGGACATCAACAACTGGCCCGACGACACCATCGCGATCTACAACTGCCCGACAGGCGGCACGTTCTTCACGTGCAATGCGAATGGTTACGTGGAGTCCGGCAATACCGACTGGTACTACGAACAAGTCAACTTCCGGATGAGCGAGGGCGCCGCGGTAGCCGACGTGCAGATCCAGACGCGTCGGGCACGTCAAAACAGTGCCGGCCTGACCTTCCCGATCGCCGCCACCGGAGGATGATGGATCCGTGACACTGACGCAGAGGCAGGTCTACGAGGCAATCAGCCTCGCGATAGACAACGCTGGTGAGGTCCTTGGCATGGCGATCTCAGCCGAGAACAAGGAGGACCTGTACTCCGCACTGGTTGACCGCTTCGGCATCACCGAGAACCAGGCGGACGTGATCGGCAGCTTCAGTTTCGGTCGAATGACCCGACAGGACCGTCAGTCGTTCGCCCAAAGGCTGGCTGCCGAGCCTGAGGAACCTCCGGCTTGAAGCCCGCAGAACGTCTTGCGGGCCGTCGGTGCCACATGGCTGCTCCGACTGTCACGGCTTCGACACGCCCCGCACCGGCGACCCTCTTCCCGAGCACAGGGCCCGGCCCGACCCAAGACGCTGAGTGACGCCAAAATTCACGACCAACGAAACCCCGATCCGGTGGGAGCGTCACGATTCGCGACCAAACGACATCAGAGATGACGATCAAAGCCACTGGCACGTCCCCCAACGCCGGGGCACCACTCGCGCAGGAGCGAGACCAGCCCTCACACCGGCAAGACACGTGGTTTGTCTGCCTGCCTCATATGTGCGGTGTGGCTTGACCGGTCGGACCGGCAGCAGACGGCTTCACCGCTGGCGCCTCTCCGAAGACGTCGGCCAGACCTTCGCAAGCCCCCTGCGGCACTAGCCTGAGCATCTCGCGGCAACGACGCTGCGCGTGCCCGATGCCATCCGCGTCGGTCACCGACTCATAGTCGGTCAGCGCACCAAGCAGCTCGTCTCGAAAGCTGGCGTCTGCATTGAAGCGGTACCTCTCGAGCACGCCCTCAAGCGCCGGGTCGACGATCGTCACTTGGAAGGTTGGGTCGCCGGCAATCCGACGCCGCAGTATCCCGTTGATGTGCTCGTCACGGAAGGAGTAGCCGACGACCACGAGTTCGGCGGCACGATGAAGCCAGGCGTCGAACTCTCTCAGCATCGCTGCGAAGGGGCCATCGCTTCGCACCTTCCCCCGTTGCCCGAAGATGACGCCCAAGCGGCCAGATGGCTCCGGTGCCGTGGGTAGGTCCGTCCTCCACGTAGGAAGGCGATGGCGAGAGATGGCTGCTCCCACCGTGGCGGCGGCACGCGGAGCTCTTCGCGGCGCCACAACCGTTCCACCCGTTTCACGTTGACGTCCCAGCCGTCGGCGACGAGCAGCGCGTGGACACGCCGGTAGCCGAACCGCGGATGCCGGTCGGCGTGCTTCTTCATCGCCGCGACGAGTTGTTGCTCGAAGTCGGTCGGCACCGGCTTGTACCGGTTGGACGAGCGGTGCTGGCCTACGACCTTGCAGGCGCGGCGCTCGGAGATCTTGAACTTGCGCACCAGGTGCGCGACTGCAGCCCGGCGGCGAGCCGGGCTCACCAGTTTCCAGTGATGATGGTTCGCAGTGTTGGTCGGCGTGGCCTGACTCGCAAGTTTCCTGGCCGATCCGTTTGGTGCCTTTCGCAGGACCTGTCGGCTTCGCCGGCCGCCACCACTTCCACATTGATAACGAGTTCCAGACAGAGCCCCGTGGGGTGGTGGGCTTTGAGGTGATCCTCGGTGCCCTACTCGCCGCTCTC
>NZ_BAAHAB010000029.1:0-14443 GCF_054777895.1 Nocardioides ultimimeridianus
TCCTTCCAGCGGCACCTCTTGGCACCACAGCTCAGATGTCACCTATCCGTGCAGCAGTCCCCCTAGCCCGAATCCACCGGACAGGGTCCAGCAGACTTGACCTGTGATGAGGCCTGTCGGATCTGTCATGTTCAGCGGATTGTCGCGTCCGAAGGCGTACGGAGCACCCGTGAGTTCGACCAGTGGGTCTGCGCTGAGGAACTCGCCGGTGGTTGGGTCATAGTCACGAGCACGAAGGTAATAGAGGCCGGTCGCTGGGTCTTGATATTGGCCGCCCCACCGCATACGAGTGTCCGCCGTCCCAGTTTTCGCTACGAGATCTCCGTACGGTCCGTAGGTGAAAGTGGCGACTGTGCTTCCGGTGGAGTCGGTGATGACTCTGGTGGAGCCGAGTTGGTCGGCCTGGAGGTAAAGCGTGGTGCCATCGCTCGAGACCTGCTCGATGGGTACCCCGTCGGGTCCGTAGACGTAGGATGTGCTGCCCGCAGTTAGCATGCTGGGTACCTGTGTGGAGCGGTCCCATGAATAGGTTGCCGCGCCGGTGATGTTGCTCGAAGCGCGGAGTCCGTCTGCTCCGTAGGTGTAAGTCGATCCGCCGTAGTTGACGAGTCGGAGTGCTTGATCGTAGGTGAGGTCGGTGGAGTTGCCGGCGAGGTCGGTGACGTGGGTGCGTTCGCCGGCTTGGTCGTAGGTGTAGCTGGCTTGGTTCTGTCGCAGGTTGATCTTGTCCGGCCCCAGGTTTCTGGGCCAACCTCGGTTTTAGTCGGCGCCGTCGGCCACTCCAGGACCAGCGCTTCGCCGGGGTGGTGAACTGGTCCACGCGTGGTGGTGGCAGGCACTCTCATTCGCTACCACCACCATCAGCCATGCACGGATCGATTCCAGCCATCTTCGCGTACGCCGCAGGGGTCTTGCCACCCAATCCCCGGTGCGGCCGGCGATGGTTGTACTTCTCCAGCCACTCGTCGACGACGTGCTGGACCTCGAGCACCGAGTAGTAGATCTCATGCCCGAACAGCTCGCGCTCCATCGTTCCGTTGAACCGCTCGATGTAGCCGTTCTGCTGGGGGCTGGCCTTCGCCACGAACACACCCCTCACGCCCTGCTCACCGAGCCAGTTCAGCAGCCCGTCAGCGATGAACTCCCGACCGTTGTCAGCACGGATCAGGGTCGGCTTGCCGTGCTCAGCGAACAGCCGCTCCAGGTGCTTCTCCACCGACTTCGCGCCGATGCTGCGCGCGGCGTGGCTCCCCACCCCGACCCGAGTGAACTCATCGATCACATTCAACACCCGCACCGGCCGCCCGTCGTCGGTACGGCGCTTGATGAAGTCATAGGACCAGATGTGGTTCCGATACAGCGGAGGCAGGTTCCACACGCTGTTTCCGTCGTCCCCACGGGCCTTCTGACCCGAGTTCTGCTGCTTGCGGTACGGGGGCAGTTGCAGCCCTTGTTGCCGCCACAAACGTTCGATGCGCTTCTTGTTGACCGGCCAGCCCTCCTCGACCAGCAGGCCATGGACCATCCGATAGCCCCACTTCGGATGCTCCTCAGCCAGCATCGTCATCCGTTCGACCAGCTTGACCTCGAAGTCGGACGGCACCGGCACGTAGCGGTTGCTCGATCGGTTCTGCCCGACCAGCCGGCAGGCACGGCGCTCGCTGACCCTGTGCTTGCGCATCAGCATCGCGACCGCGTCCCGCCGCCGGGCCGGGCTCAGAAGTTTCCCTTGGCCAGGTCCTTGAGCATCGAGATGTCGAGTGCCTGTTCGGCAACGATCCGTTTCAAGCGGGCGTTCTCCTGCTCGAGTGTCTTGAGGCGGATCGCCTCGTCCTCCTTCAACGCGCCATACTTCTGACGCCACCGATAGAACGTCTGCTCGCTCACGCCGAGCTTCTTGCACACCTGCGGGATCGTCGCGCCCTGACCCTGCAAACGCTCCGCGTCGCGCAACTTCGCCACGATCTGCTCCGGGCTCAACCTCTTAGCTGCAGCCATCGATCACTCACACCGGTCCTCTCACTTGTCGACACACTCTCAAACAAGTTGGACCAGAAATCGGGGGGCCGGACACCCTCGAAAGCGTTGCCCGAGAGAGTGCTGCCCGGACATTGAGAATATGGGACATTCCCCATACACTTCGAGTCTGATGGGAAGGTGGTGACCATGGCAGAGACGTTCCAGGAGTACGCCGCTCGGCGTGCCAAGACGGCGTCGGCGACCGAGAAGGCAGCAGTTGAGGCCTTCGACGCGACGTACGCGACGTACGGGGTGGGCGCGGCACTGGCGGTCGCCCGCAAGGCCGTCCACCTCAAGCAGGGCGAGGTTGCCAAGCTGGCCGGCCTGGACCAGGGCGACATCAGCCGAATCGAGCGGGGCCTGGTTGCGCCGACCGCCTCCACGCTGCTCAAGATCGTGGGAGCGCTCGGTGCGGAGCTCACGCTGACGGTCCCGATCCCTGCCGGCGAGCTCAAGGACGATGGAGTCGAGAGCCTGCACCTGGCGATGCGGTGAAGGGCCCGTCAACTTTGGTTGACGGGAGGTCGTGAGCCCCCAGGTCAGCGGGCTAGGGTGCTCCCATGGTGGGAACTCGGCCGGAAGCTATTACCGACCGGTTCCCAGGCGCCCCTGGTTCATCTCACCTCGCGCTTGCGACCACCGATCGGACGCTGGACGAGCCGGTCGATGGTCGCGACTACGCACGCCCGTGGAAGCGCGGGCCGTTGCGCTGAGTGGTCATGGCGTGTCGCTCACGGGCATGAAGGTGACGAGGTGCGCGACAGGCGGGTCTGGTCGGTGCAGGTTGTCGAGGTTGTCGAGTAGGTCTGCCAGGTCTGGATAGATGAAGGTCTGGGGATTCGGGGCATGGGCGGTCACGGCGGAGAAGGTTCGGGCGCCGGCACCCTTCCGCAATCATTTCAGGGATGTTTTCCCGCGCCCGGGCTGGGCCGTTGACTCTCGACAAAGTGCCCGTCGCTCGCCCTGCTCCCAGGGCCTCGGCGCGTGTCGTCGAGGGTGCGGTCGCGCTGCATGGCCCGGTCACCTTCACGGTGTCGCCGGACTTCTCGACTAAGGCCTGTTTGATGTAGCAAGGCGCCACGGTGATGGGAACCGCACTGGCCACGGGCGCACGATGGCCGGGGTGTTGGACGCCGTCACGGAGACGAGGGCGAGGGCTGGCATCCACAGCAGAGATCATCCTGGCCATCCCCAGCTCGCGCGGTCGCGGGTTCAGGTACGGGGCGACCTAGTCGGACAAGGAGAGTCAGGCGATGGTGATGTCGAGCAACGGGGTCTTAGCTTCGTCGGGCGGTGCCGCGGCTCGCTCCGAGCGGAGGGTGGGCTCGCCACAGGGCGAGCCCACCTTGTGCCGGCAGGCCTTCATCCCATCGAAGGCGTCCTGCGCGTATTAGCGCCGGATCACGCAGAGGAAGTGGGTTGGGCAGGCTGGGACGGAACGGCGACGACCGGTCGGAAGGTCACGATTGGCGGCGCGTCGGTGACGGCTGGTTCGTCGCCGAGGAGCCGCTCAAGCAGGTCGGCGAGCTCGGGGCAGGTGAACGCTGGGGCGGCGGGCTGCACAGCGAGATTGGTCATGAGGGGAAACGTTCGGCGACCAAGAGAGCCCGCAATCATTTCGCGCATCTTTTTTCGCCGGTGCGCCCCAGCAACTGAACTGTCGCCTTCGACAACGCTCAGCAACGTAGTTCGCCGGCCGAATCGCCGCACGCCGACGAGCGGCACCCAGGCGAGCAGGTCGTGCTGACGCGACGCAGCCCGGCGATAAGGTTATCAACGCGTTGCACGGGCCGTTTGGGGCGACAGCGAAGACATTCCTCGTCGTTCAGCCCCCCGGCCCCGCTGGCAACCACGGCGTTGCGACCCACGCGCACCCGCCGCACCGGCAGTCCGTCACCGGCCCCTATCGCTCCGTCGCAGGACAGCCGCAATGCAGAGTCTGCTGGCGACTGGTGGCGCGCCATGGCTCAATGACCAACGCAGCGCCTGCACGGTACTCACGACCGTCCCAACGACGTCGGACAGGGCGGTCTTGGAACGGGTTGCGACTGCCGCGATGAGCCTTCTTGCGCCGGAGTGTGCGCCACGGACAGTTCTGGTTGCCGCCGCGCATTGCTACCAAAGCGTTTGCTCATTCCGGTCCGCGTTCACGCCAACCTGAGAGAGCAAACCATTGACCAACTGTCGTTTAGAAGCAACACTTGGCCAATGGCAAAGGTACGGCTGAGGACCGTTTCCCGTGACCCGGTCGTGGCCATCCAGCTCGCCAGAGCCTGGATGACCCTTGCGCGCGGCGGCCCAACGAAACGCGGAGCTCAACCGGAGCCCGCCCGCCCGAAGGAACTCACATGGCCAGCCCGCTAAATCCGCTATCTCGGCCAACCGCGCCCACTGATCCGGCGCGCGCGCAGAACCTCTTCATCGTCCGCGAGAGCGACGAATGGGACATGGAACTGTTCAACACGATGCGGCAGCAGACCTACTTCCCACATCGAGACATCCCCGAGATCGACGCGGTTCTAAGAGCCGGGCTCGCGCCGTTCCACGGCGACTCCTTCACCGTCGAATTCCGTGCGCCGGGAGCCAAGCCTCGACAGGAGACCGTCATCGTCGAGCATCTGACCAGGGGCGCGTGCAAGGCCATCCTGTTCCACTACCGCGGCCAGTGGCACCTGTGGTCGCAAGCCTCGGCCGTAAAGGCAAACAAGGGAGAGATCAACGGCTTCACCGGCATTCTCATCGACACCGTCCTGCGGCTTCGGCCGGTGAACGTCTACGCCGCCTACTTCTCCCGTCTGATCCGCTCACACGAGCAAGGCATGCGTCTGCAGGCCGAGCTGATCGGCAACGTCGACACCGTCTGGGCGGGCGAGCTTGCATTTGCTTTCACCGGCATCAACAGGGACATCGGTCAGATGATGTTCTCGATGTTTGCGTGGATCGCGTCGATGGAGCGCGACTGGATCGTGCGCCGCCTGCTGGCCGGACGGATCGCCAAATGGCGTCGGCACGAGTGGCCGTTCGGCCACGGCACCATCCCGTTCGGCTACATGCTCGACAGCGCCACTCGTCAACTCGTACCGGACCCGGGTCAGCGGGAGGCGGTCCGAGAGATGCTCCTCATCCTGTGCAACGAGCAACTGCCCACCTCGGAGGCGATGCGCCAGCTGTCGAGGGCAGGTGTCACCAGCATGCGCAAGCACCGCCGCCTCGGGGTCAGGACCCCGGCTGCCGCCATCCAGGCCTCGGACAGCTTCATCAACGGTCTCTACGCATGGGCTCCGCTATGGGTTCACGGTGAATACCTGTGGCGGATGACCAACGTCTTCCCCGACCACGACGAGATCTCCGGTGTGCCCATCGTCCGCGCGCCCGGCGACGCGACCGACGTCGGAGAGCTGCAGATGCTGTACCGCGTTCCCGTACCCGAGGGCGGCTGGGCCGAGCCCGAGATCCTCACCGCCTTCGGCGAAGCCGCCGTCGCTCGCACCCGAGCACTGCTCGGCAAGGGCTCCACCGCTGAGCGGCCTCTGTCGGAGGCCGTGAGCGAGGAGTCCAAGGCACCCAGGCTGCTCGCGCAGCTGCTTAGCGCGGACAACGCCCGCAACCTCGACGCGGCCGCAGCCCGCCGGCGCGAGCGTGCCCGGTCCAAGAGGTCGATCGCGCCCTTGGCCGGACGCAGCTGGCTCGACGACGACTGGCACTACGAGCTGCAGGTCTCCAGCCGCAGCGCCTACCGGCTGGTCCGCTGGCCGCTGGCCAACGGGAGCCGGACGGGAGAGCCGTCGTGAGGGTCGGACGTTCGGTGACCAGCACCCTCACAGCGGACGCGATCGACACCCAGGTGGTCGCCTACGTGAAAGCCGACACGATCCTGACAGGATTCGCCACAGCGTTCGCCGAGGCATGCCGCAACGGGATCGACGTGATGCGGCTCGCCGGCCACACCACCTATCACGGCGTCGGCAGCCAACTCACCCTCGACTCTCGCGCCCAGCAGGTCGCCGCGCTCACTGCGCTGCTCGCCGACACCAGAGCAGCCGAGGCCCGGGCCCGCAGGTACTCGCTCGAGGCCGACGACGCGCACGAAGCCGACAGCTATCGCGACGCCGCACGCGCGGCAGCGTCCCATGCCGCCGACATCCAGCAACAGATCGACGAGCTCGCCGACGACCCGATCGCGGTCGACCTGGACGCGCCTTTCGACGTGTGCGCCGACGTTCTGCTCAAGGCAGCAACCCGCCTGCGTGAATGTGGGAACGAGGTGACCCAGGAGGAGTTTGCGGCGCTGAAGACCGTGATGCCCGTCCTGCGGATCGAGCGGCGCGCGGGCCGGTTCTGGGCATCGGCGACCGTACGAGTGAACACCACCGACGGGGTCGCGGAGCTCGGCCCCGTCGAATGGACGCTCGACGTGCGCGGCCACGGGGCCCAGACGGTGCGCACCAACCTGTCCCCCGGCTTCAACCACAACCCCGCCTCGCGGAAACTGCTGATCCACGAGCTCAAGGTGCGCGGCAACCTCACCGCCAACGCGGCACGAACACTGGCGAACGCACCGTTCACCCAACTCCCCCACGTCGTCCTTCACCACGCATGCGGCGACCCCTATCCCGACTGGGTCGGCGACGAATGGCGGACGGACGCGTTCGGCACGTGGGTCACCGGCGTCTACACCGACCCCGGGTTCTGGTGGCTGGGCAGCGGCAAATATGTGAGGGTCTCCTACGAACGCCAGGCACTCGCCACCTATGCGGCCAGCCACCCCGAGTTCTCGCACACCGACGCGGTCCGCGACCTTCCTCTGGAACTGACGGCCGCCATCCGGTCCTACACCCGGCCCAGCGCACCGTCCCCCTCCTCACCGTCACGGGTCCGACCATGGATGCCGAGCCTCGTGGAGACGACATCGCCGAGCGTCCTTCCGACCCAGGCGTCGTATCGGGGAGTTACCTGCGACTGCGGCAACATAGCCTCCATCGTCGCGCGCGTTCCCGAGATCCCGAGCGACCTACTGTGCGACTGCCTGCTCGCACCCGGGGGCGTCAACCTCGGCATGCCCGCCGACCTCCGCTTCCCCGCGGACTACCGAGCCCTGCGGATGCCGCAGGAGGACTGCATCGCCGCACTTCGCAGCCGCTACGACCAGTGGGTCGAGAACCCGCCGGCGCGACCACGGCAACTCCTGCTCCAAACGGACCGGCTGACGGCCGGTGCCACCAATCTCGAGCTCGCCGGCACCAGGGCAGACGCGGCGATCAGCAGCCCGATCCTGCGCCGACTCGAGCAGCACGGCCTCCTCACACACGACGGCGGGCGTCCCCGACGGTGGCGCTACACCGCGCTCGGTGCAGAGCGAGCCCGGCAACTCGCCACGACGGCCGGCCGCACATGACAGCGACGGCACCGTCTATCCGAAATGCCGAGTTGGCGTTCCCCGGCGCTGACCCAAACCCGCCTCTTCAATCGAACAGGCGCGACCAAGCGTCGAAGCGGTGCGTCCCGGAGGCCGAGGCCCAGGAAACCTCACCGATCGCGAGCGTCGACGCTCTCGATCCGGGTCACCGAGGTCGACCGGAACGGCGTAAGCGTGCCCTCAACCGCTGCGGACAGCCGCATCGGAGCGCCGATACGGCATTCCTCCAGCACGACGAGCGGGTTCCATTGTCGGTCATTCGGTAACCGGTTTGCCCACACGACTACGCCGTCCTCGGCGACGTGATGGCCCCGCGCCGCACCATCCAGACGCATCGCTTCTCGTCGATCCAGGTCCAGGTAGTAGATACTCGTCTCCGTCGTGACCCGCCAGAGGCCGCGATCGGCGTCCCTGACTTCAGCCACCGCTTCGACGGCGGGCGCGGCCGGCGCCGCCTCGACGGTCGCGTCCCGGCGGGTCGCCTCATCGCCGGCGAAGGCGTCCAACGCGCGGAGCCGCCGCAGCAGCGGGGTCCGCTCGATCCATCCCTCCTTGAGTTCGTGCAGCGCCTGGCTCAGCTCAGCGGCATCGCTGGGTTCCACACCGATCGCGACGCTCGCCGCGATGGAGAGCCGGGACGCCTCGACCATCACCGGTGCCGTGCCAACAAGGTAGGTGATGACAGCGAACCGCTCCTCGGCGGTCAGGTCCTCGAGCGGGCGCAGGGTCCCGTCGTTCTCGACCCACACGCTGGCCTGCAGAACCACGCTCGGGTTGAAGTAGCCGGCGTATCGTGAGGCCATCAGCGCAGCGACCAGATCAGCGGCGGGTGCGGCGTACACGCCGGCCGCCACCAGGATCCCGCGTTCGATATCGTCGTCTGGCAGGTCGGCTTCTGGCTGGTTGGCGTCTGCGGTGCCCTTGGTGCCGTCAGCACTCATGTTCATGATCCGCCTTCGTTCGCAGGGAATGTCGCATCACAAAGTCCCGCAGCATCGTTTGATGATTCGGAGGCGTCACGCCGAAGGCGCTGCATGAACGCGTCGAACTCGCGGACCGGCTCAAGGGAACCGCGCGGGTTGAGGCGCCCCCGGACCCGCTGGGAAGCTTGCTCGTTGAGGAACAGCAGGCCCGCCACCAGCGGCGTCCCCCGCACCCATCGGCCCCTCAACAGGCGCAACAGCTCCATCTGCCGGGCCAACTCCGTGGCCGGTACCGCAGGATCGAGGGCTCCCGCAGCGAGGAGCCCGGTCGCCCTCGCCACCATGTCGACCGCGTGCAACTCGACGAACGCGGCGACGTTCTCGCGGTACATGACGCTCATGTGTCTCAGCTGGTGGCTGCGGCCGGTGACATCAGTCCACCGGTGATACTGAAGGAGCAGCCGCCTGTCCCACCAACCCGCCTGCGGCGGCCCTGGACGAGGATCGCTCAACGCTACGTTCCCCGGGCCGATCGACACCCCAGCCGCCAGCGCGTAGGCCGCCATCTGGTCCTCGCCGAGTGTCCGTCCTAGTTCCAACGGTTCCGCGCTCATCGACACCGCTCCTCCCCCGGCACGCGGCCGCGACGACCGAGCGAGTAGGCGGCACGCGTCGCGTGTCGCGCTGAGCAGGCCGGATGCTGCGGCAGCGGCACCGCCCGCCAGGTGACCGGGATCGGCTGGCCGTACGCATCGCGCAGGTTGGCAACGTAGTAGTCGCCGCCCAAGCCGGCGTCGCCGATCAGGTGGTGGGTCGCGACCCGGCTGGCGTGATGGGCGACGGTGGCAAGATCCGGCCTGGTTCCGGTGAAAGTGACGCTGCCGCAGCGCGACGGGTTCACCCACCCGTTCGGATCCGCGGCTGGCAACGGCAGGACCCGTCTCTCGGGGACGCGCGCGCCCTGTGCACGCCACCGTTCGACGCACTCCCAGCAACCGGTATCCGCGGACTGCAGGTAGACGATGCCGCCGTAGCCGCCGGCGGTGGCGGAGACGTGCAGGAACGGGCGGCGTTGCGCCACCCTGAGCGCAGAGAGCCACCTGGTCACCGCGGGGTTCGCCGTGGCGTCGATGACCAAGTCGGCGGTCAGCAGACGGTCACGAAGGCGGACAATCGCTCTCTCGGCGCCCGGATCGGCCCAGGTCTCCCAGACGTCGCTGATGTCGATGCCGATGGGGTGGACGTGCGTCCATGGGTTGGCTGCCTGGATCGTCTCGGCGGCCAGCCTCGCCTTGCTCTCACCTGCCCAAGCCGCCGGCGCCGGTTGCCGCAGCGCCGTCGCAGCGTCGACCCGGTCGTGGTCGACGAGATGCAGCTCGCCGACACCGGAGAGGCCGAGGTCGTGGGCGATGTGGTGGCCGACGGCGCCGAGACCGACGATGACCGCTGACCGCCTGCGGAGTTCCTGCACGGCCGGCGCCCTCAGCGCCAGCGCCTCGGGCGAGAAGGTCTGTGAGTTGCACAGGTAGGTCGCCCAGCCCTCCGACTTGCCTTCAGGCTGCTGGCGCATTCGGAACAGGAACAGCCACGACTCCCCGGGATCCCGATACCCCACCTCGTCTGGAACCAGGAGGCCGATCGTCTCCACGTCGCGCGGTGAGACGTAGGGCAGCCCGGGATCGGCCGCAAGTTTTCTCGCCTGAGGAGCGAGCCGACCACGGACGCGACGCCAGGTCTCTTCCGCGGAATCGGCCGGATCGAACTCCGGGTCACGCAGCCAACGGCCGACACTGAGCACAGGAAATTCAGCGCCGCGCCTGGCGAGGGCTGGATCGGCGTTGATCTCGACGCCAGGGCCACGGATCGTCTTGAGGAGGCCTGATCCGATGTGTGACCGGTGGCCCATGACGGCGTATCGAATGATCAACCGGCCCTGCTCGACGCCCGCTGGCACCGGCTGGTCGGGCACCAGGATCGTCGGCCCCGAGTAGCCCACCCGGGCATGGATCGCGTCCGCTACCGGCAGCTCATCACCCCGGCGTCCGACGAACCGGGCCCCGACGCCAGCCCGGCCGGCGCGGAGGATCTTCGGGATCTGTTCGGCGAGCAACTGCGCCACGGTCTGATCGACACGGTGATGCTCGTCGTGGACGAGGCACAGGCGCGACGTGGTCGGCCCGCGGTGTCGTTCCAGACCCAGGTCATTCCGGCGGTCAGTAACGATTGCTGGAAAGAACGGGTAGGTGTTGCGGAAGGTGACGTCAAGGCGCGCGTACCGCTGGTCCGCGGCGGACCTAACGGCCGGCGATGCTGCTGGCAACGGGTAGTTGATGCGCAGACGCACTCGACCGTCGCTGTAGTACACCTTGTACGGCCAGCCGGTCGCTCGCAGTTCCGCCAACTCCCGCCTCCACCGCTGCGGATAGCGCTTCTGCCAGGCGACCACGCCGGCCTGCCCCTGTTGCTTCTGCCTGTCCATCTGTCACCCTGCCCAGCCGCGGCAGTCAGCCGACCGGGGCCGGATGCAGCTCACCCTCGGTCAAATAGGCGAGCAGCGGAATGTTCTCGTTGACCGTCTCCTCGATGACCTCGCTGGTCGTGTTGCGCCGCACCGTACGGCGCGTGACACGTCGGCCACTCGCTCCCGCCTCGCCCATGCCAGGGCCGTTTGTCCGGTCGTCATCCGCGTCATCGGTGCTCGGACCTCTGACGTCCTCTTCGTCGTTCGACTCGCCGCGCACTCCGTCCGTGCCGTGGCTCGGATCCCGGCTCTGACTCGTTCGCGGAGCCTCAGTGCCGAACGTTCCGTCTCCGCCCGGCTCGTCAGAGGCTTCCGGCCTCGCGTCGCCGTCACTTCCGGCCATGGCCGCCTCCTGGGCTGTATCTTCTAAACCTCACCGGTCAGGTGTAGACCTCTACACGGCAGGATGTCAAGGTTCGATGAGCCAAGTAATCCCACAGCAGAAGAGAGACGCGAGCTCGGAACATGTGCGGATCGCAGCCTCAAGGCGGCGGGTCAGGCAGAGGCACCGTCGTCGCGGCGAGACCGGCGACCGCGACGCGCGCGGCGCAAGACAGGAGTCTCGGCGGGCCAAAGCGACTCTGCAAGAGACAGCTCCAACTTCGCGATACTCAAGGTGTCAGGCCACGAATTACCCTGCAGGATGCGGTACAGCACGGTCCGCTCGATGCGGGCGTCCGTGGCGATCGCGGACTTGTTCTTGCCCTGTAGCGCGCGTTCGAGCGCCTTTGAGATCTCCACGGCGTATGCCACCGCTTCGGGAGCATCCTCGTCGAACTCACCGTCAGGCCACGACCCAGCCACGAGCCAGCTGCGCGGTGGCCCGTCTTGTTCAGATCGTCGCGGCACGCGGTCAGGCTAGTCGCTCCGCACGACAGTTCCTGCGCGCGACACCATTGCGCTACTGGGCCGCCGACCAGGGCCGCTACCGGTGACGCTGGTGCCGAACTCGCAAACGCCGCCCGCTGCGTCATGGACCACTCCCGAGCTCTATTCATCGCCGGCCGACTCGTCCCGCGCCCTAAAGCCACACCTGGACGACGCGGTGGAGATCCGTGTACTCAAAGGGCTCGGCGATCCAGTCGCCCGGATTCGGACCGCCACTGTCCTACTGGGACAGATCGAGGCCTTCCGTGAGGAGGTGGCGAAGGTGCGCCTGGCCGCGGTCGCTGAACTTCGTGCCGCAGGCTGGTCCTACAACCGCATCGCCCGCGCGGCGGGGTTGAGCAAGTCCCGCATCGCGCAACTGTCTCGCGCAGCCGACGGTCGTTAGCGTCCCGGCCTTGGCCCGCCGCGACCGAGCAGGAGTCGAGAGTGCTGAGCCGGTCGCCAAAGGAGCGCGAGGTGGTAGGTGCGAGTGAACGCGAGCGGCGGCTGAAGGAACGGGTTCGGTCAGGGCGCGGTCGATTGATGGCGCGGACGGCAGCGCGGACCTTGCGCGTTCGTAAAGCGCCACGGCGCGGCCGCCGCGAGTGTCCCCGCTCGTAAACAGGACGGACCGGGCCTCCTTCGAACCGGGCACGTTTTTGACGTGGCCGGTTTGCATCCGAGCACGGGGGTTTCCAAGGGCGCGTTAGGGAGCATGACTCCTGGTGCTGCGACTGCGCGGTGGATACATCGACGGCGTCGGCGCAGCGGACTGGAAGTGCTGTCCGTGCGGCTCGGGCCGCACCCGTTCGATCGGGAGAACGTAGATGATCAAGAGAGTCGTTGCTGCGGGGTGGGTGACAGCAGCTTGTGTCGTAGCGCCGGTGGGGGCTTCCCACGCAGCCGGCGGAGCGAACGTCCTGTCCAGCGGCCGTGTACTGGACAGCGCAGGACATCCCGCGGTCGGGACGCAGCTCAGCCTCCTCATGTGGCCGAGCGACGACGTCCTCCGCGCGCAGTCGGTCGGCGACTCGGTCAACTTGCAGACCGTGGGAAGCGGTGAGGTCAACGCCGACGGGTCGTTCAGCTTGACGCTGCCGGACGCGTCGGTGCTCTCCCAAGGCGCTGACGCCGGAGGCGTCGTCAACTTCACCCTCAACGCCGCCGCCCCGGGCGGGGGATCTGCTGCGTTTGCGTTCTCGCGGCGGCTCGTGACGAGCTCGGTGGACGGGGTGACCCGCGAAGCGGTCACCGATCCGTCCGAGCCCGTGACCCGGGTGGTCGGCGGCCTGCGTTCGACGGCCAGCCCCGTGACCGTGAGCCCGCTGTCCAACCTGACCCTCACCCTCGGCCGGCAAGGAAGCGTCGGCACCGGCACGACTGGGGCGATGGTCGCGACCGCCGCCGTTCCCGCGCGGAATACCTCCGTGCCGGTCGAGAACTCAGCGATTGCCGGCGCGTTCCCGAAGAACTGCATCGACACGCTCGTTCACGACTACGGCAACAGGCCCGCGCTGGTGAATGCGTCCGGTTCGTTGTTCAGGTACGCCACCACCGACTTCACGTACTCTCAGGGAGCGGAGTCGACGGTCGGCGTCGGCTTCTCGTTGAGCGGCGACTACGGGTCGTTCAAGCTCAGCGGCACAGCCAGCACTTCGAGCACGTTCGCCGAAGGGTTCCCCGCCAAGACGTCGGGCTACTACGGGCGCCGCTCCTGGTTCAACGTGAGGGTCTACAAGGTGTTCTGCTATTCAACCCGGGTGAGTCAGACCCACTACGAAACCCGGTCCGTGTGGGCAGGAGGGGCGTCCACCTACGCCTTCAAGTCCACACCAACAGCGAGGTACTGCACCTTCCAGGAGCGCGGCTCCTCTCCCACCTCGGGTACCTCTGCGTCCGAGACCTGGAGCGGCGGGCTGAGCGCGAAGGCCGCCATCGGGATCAACCTGTCCATCAAGACCGGCTTCAGTAAGGAGGCCGTGAACGCATTCCACTTCAGCAGGAGCGGGCGGCTCTGCGGCGTCGACAGCGTTCCCGCGCAGACGCCGCACATCCTCATCGCGAAGCCGCCGCGCAGGTGAAACGCAGCAGCAGCCGACGGCGGCGCATCGCTCGCGCGACGATGACTGCCCTCGTGGCCATCACGGCAACAGGCTGTTCAGGATCCTCGACGCGATTCGCTGATGGCGGCCCGCTCGTCTCCGGAACCCAGGTCGGGGTGGACTGCGTTCCCGAGACCCACTCCGGGCAGGCCACCGAAGGCTCCCATGCCATCGGCGTCTCGCCGAGCGACCAGTTGACCGTGCAGGCCGTCAAGCTTCTGACCCCGCGCGGGTTCGAACTCCAACAGACCTACTTGGTTCCGATCACCGGTACGACGCTCATGGGCGACTCCGGCCGGTTCCCGCCGTCCCACGCCGCGACGTCGCTGCCCGGCGTGCACTGGGACCGTCGCGTCGCGGTTGGAGCCGGAACTCAGATTCCCACTGCAACCGCGACCTATGAGGTGGTGCTCCATCTCAAGCAGACCGGACCGGACCCGACGGTGGACGGCGTCGAGATCGACTACACCACCGCACAAGGCGGGTCGTATCGCTGGCAGGGCCATTTCGGTCTGCGGATCGCCGCTTCATGCAGACAGAGCCCCGTGGGGTGGTGGGCTTTGAGGTGATCCTCGGTGCCCTACTCGCCGCTCTC
>NZ_BAAHAB010000030.1:0-706 GCF_054777895.1 Nocardioides ultimimeridianus
GACCTCCACACCGACCAGCCCGATCCGAGACCCGGCGGCGACCGCCTCCTCCAACTCGGCGGCGACGGCACCCCCAAGGTCAGCGAGCTGTGCTGGGCCGAGCTCGCCATCGCCCGCCACGCCGGCCTCATCGCCACCCGCAACCTCGCCGCCGACGCCCTCGACCTCCGGCACCGTCTCCCCCTGCTCCACGCCCAGGTCCAAGCCCTGCGGATCGAGGTCTGGGTCGCCCGCAAGATCGCCGCCATGACCCGCCCGTTGTCCCAGGAGGCCGCCGGGCTGGTCGATGCCGCCGTCGCCGCCGGATGGCAGCTCCCCGCCGGCAAGCTCCTCGCCCTCGCCGAAGCCAAGACCATCGAGGCCGACCCCGACGCCCACCGCCGCCGCATCGAAGCCGACCAGACCAGGATCGGGGTGTGGCGCTCCCGCCCACGCGTGGGCGACCGCCTCGGCGGCGAAGCGGGCACCGGAGAAGCAGCCACCGGCCGACTCGCCGCCCAGCTCCGGCTCCCCGACCTCCTCGAGATCGACACCTTCCTCGACGACCTCGCGGACAAGCTCGCGGCCAACCTGCCCACCGGCGACGACCAGCCCACCCGCGACCAGCTCCGCGCTCACGCACTGGCATTGATGGCCGACCCCGCCGCCGTCCTCCGACTTCTCCACGGTCCCGACGCACCCGCCCTGCCCGAGAAGCCGCGCAGGG
>NZ_BAAHAB010000031.1:0-5196 GCF_054777895.1 Nocardioides ultimimeridianus
AGCTTTCGGCCTATTAGTACCGGTCGGCTGGGCATTGCTGCTGTACACCTCCGGCCTATCAACCCAATAATCTGTTGGGGGCCTTACACCCTCAAAGGGGTGGGGAAACCTCATCTTGAAACGTGCTTCCCGCTTAGATGCGTTCAGCGGTTATCACTTCCGAACGTAGCTAACCAGCCATGCACCTGGCGGTACAACTGGCACACCAGAGGTTCGTCCATCCCGGTCCTCTCGTACTAGGGACAGCCTTTCTCAAGTTTCCAACGCGCGCGGCGGATAGGGACCGAACTGTCTCACGACGTTCTAAACCCAGCTCGCGTGCCGCTTTAATGGGCGAACAGCCCAACCCTTGGGACCTACTCCAGCCCCAGGATGCGACGAGCCGACATCGAGGTGCCAAACCATCCCGTCGATATGGACTCTTGGGGAAGATCAGCCTGTTATCCCCGGGGTACCTTTTATCCGTTGAGCGACAACCCTTCCACGAGGAGTTGCCGGATCACTAGTTCCGACTTTCGTCCCTGCTCGACATGTCTGTCTCACAGTCAAGCTCCCTTGTGCACTTACACTCGAAACCTGATTGCCAACCAGGCTGAGGGAACCTTTGAGCGCCTCCGTTACATTTTGGGAGGCAACCGCCCCAGTTAAACTACCCATCAGGCACTGTCCCTGGACCAGATCATGGCCCGAAGTTAGACATCTAGTACGACCAGAGTGGTATTTCAACGTTGACTCCACAACCACTGGCGTGGCCGCTTCACAGTCTCCCACCTATCCTACACAAGCCGAACCAAACACCAATACCAAACTATAGTAAAGGTCCCGGGGTCTTTCCGTCCTGCCGCGCGTAACGAGCATCTTTACTCGTAGTGCAATTTCGCCGAGTCCATGGTTGAGACAGTAGGAAAGTCGTTACTCCATTCGTGCAGGTCGGAACTTACCCGACAAGGAATTTCGCTACCTTAGGATGGTTATAGTTACCACCGCCGTTTACTGGGGCTTAAATTCTGAGCTTCGACATTGCTGTCTAACCCGTCCTCTTAACCTTCCAGCACCGGGCAGGAGTCAGTCCGTATACATCGTCTTACAACTTCGCACGGACCTGTGTTTTTAGTAAACAGTCGCTTTCCCCTGGTCTCTGCGGCCCTTCACGCTCTCCCCAGCAAGTGGGTACACGCTCCGGGCCCCCCTTCTCCCGAAGTTACGGGGGCATTTTGCCGAGTTCCTTAACCATGGTTGTCTCGATCGCCTTGGTATTCTCTACCTGATCACCTGAGTCGGTTTGGGGTACGGGCGGCTCATGGCTCGCTAGAGGTTTTTCTCGACAGCATAGGATCACCCACTTCCCCCCTACGGGGTCGGCATCACCTCTCAGGCACGACATCAAAGTCAGAGTGACGGATTTGCCTATCACTCGCCCTACGGGCTTACCCGCGGACAACCATCGCCGCGGTTGGGCTACCTTCCTGTGTCACCCCATCGCTTGACTACTACCGGGTCGGTTCCCAAGCTCCACACTCCCCCCTCACCCCGAAGGGATCAGTAAGGGTGCTTCGGTTGGTTAGCATCACCGGGCTCGTCATGGGCGCCAATTCGCCGGTACCAGAATATCAACTGGTTGTCCATCGACTACGCCTGTCGGCCTCGCCTTAGGTCCCGACTTACCCAGGGCAGATTAGCTTGACCCTGGAACCCTTGATCATCCGGCGGAAGAGTTTCTCACTCTTCATTCGCTACTCATGCCTGCATTCTCACTCGTGTCACCTCCACCCCTGGATCACTCCGGAGCTTCACCGGTGACACGACGCTCCCCTACCCAGCGACACCTCTGAACCACGAAGGCTTGAGTTAACATGTCGCTGCCATGGCTTCGGCGGACGGCTTGAGCCCCGCTACATTGTCGGCGCGGAATCACTTGACCAGTGAGCTATTACGCACTCTTTCAAGGGTGGCTGCTTCCAAGCCAACCTCCTGGTTGTCACTGCGACTCCACATCCTTTTCCACTTAGCCGCCACTTAGGGGCCTTAGCCGATGGTCTGGGCTGTTTCCCTCTCGACTACGAACCTTATCGCCCGCAGTCTCACTGCCACGCTTACACTTACCGGCATTCGGAGTTTGGCTAACGTCAGTAACCTGGTAGGGCCCATCGGCTATCCAGTGCTCTACCTCCGGCAAGAAACACGCAACGCTGCACCTAAATGCATTTCGGGGAGAACCAGCTATCACGGAGTTTGATTGGCCTTTCACCCCTATCCACAGGTCATCCCCTCCATTTTCAACTGAAGTGGGTTCGGTCCTCCACGCCGTCTTACCGGCGCTTCAACCTGCCCATGGATAGATCACTCCGCTTCGGGTCTTGATCGTGCGACTCAAACGCCCTATTCAGACTCGCTTTCGCTACGGCTACCCCACACGGGTTAACCTCGCCACACAACGCAAACTCGCAGGCTCATTCTTCAAAAGGCACGCCATCACCCCAACACCCACAAGGGGCAGCCGGGCTTTGACGGATTGTAGGCACATGGTTTCAGGTACTATTTCACTCCCCGCCAGGGGTACTTTTCACCTTTCCCTCACGGTACTTGTCCGCTATCGGTCATCGAGGAGTATTTAGGCTTAACAGGTGGTCCTGCCAGATTCACACACCATTCCAGGAGTGGCGTGTTACTTGGGAGATGCCCAACACAGCCAGGATCTTTCATCTACGGGGCTATCACCCGCTCCGGCACCGCTTCCCAACGGACTTCGACCTCAACCCTGGTTTCTTACTGTGCTCACCCACGGCAGCAGATGACAGAACATTCCCACAACCCCCATGACGCAACGCCTGCCGGCTATCACACGACATGGGTTTAGCCTCATCCGATTTCGCTCGCCACTACTCTCGGAATCACTTTTGTTTTCTCTTCCTATGGGTACTGAGATGTTTCACTTCCCCACGTTCCCTCCACACGCCCTATTTTATTCAGGCGCGGGTAACACGACATGACTCGTGCTGGGTTTCCCCATTCGGACACCCCCGGATCAACGCTTCCTTGCCAACTCCCCAGGGCTTATCGCAGGCTGGTACGTCCTTCATCGGCTCTCGATGCCAAGGCATCCACCATGTGCCCTTAACAACTTGCCCACAACAAACCACCAACACACACAACAAACACCACCACCAACCAAAGTCGGCAACGAGCCCAAAAGAGCCCAACAGGTGCGTCACGCATACCGATCGTCCCTGTGAGAACAAGTCCCAGTAAAGAAACACACAAAACAATCAAACGAAACAACACTAAACAAGCACCCACACAACAGTGTGGGTATTGCTCGCGTCCACTATCCAGAAATCAAACACCAAGAAACCAACCAGCTCACCACCCCCAACCACACCCCACCAACCAACGTCAGCGAAGCCCGGTCTTACCAGGAGTGGATCGTCTGATGCCTCAGACACCCAACAGCGTGCCACACACCCCCACCCCCAACAGACCAACAAAGGCTGTCGACGAGCGAGCAAAGCTCAAGCTTCGAGATCGTTGTGTTCCACTAGTGAACATCCCCAAACGCCACCGACACACTCGGTCAATAGCTGGGGTGTGCTCCTTAGAAAGGAGGTGATCCAGCCGCACCTTCCGGTACGGCTACCTTGTTACGACTTCGTCCCAATCGCCAGCCCCACCTTCGACGGCTCCTTCCACAAGGGTTAGGCCACCGGCTTCGGGTGTTGCCGACTTTCGTGACGTGACGGGCGGTGTGTACAAGGCCCGGGAACGTATTCACCGCAGCGTTGCTGATCTGCGATTACTAGCGACTCCGACTTCATGGGGTCGAGTTGCAGACCCCAATCCGAACTGAGACCGGCTTTTTGGGATTCGCTCCCCCTCACGGGATCGCAGCCCTTTGTACCGGCCATTGTAGCATGCGTGAAGCCCTGGACATAAGGGGCATGATGACTTGACGTCATCCCCACCTTCCTCCGAGTTGACCCCGGCAGTCTCCCATGAGTCCCCGGCATAATCCGCTGGCAACATGGAACGAGGGTTGCGCTCGTTGCGGGACTTAACCCAACATCTCACGACACGAGCTGACGACAGCCATGCACCACCTGTACACCAGTATCAAAGAGACCCCCATCTCTGGGGGCTTCTGGTGTATGTCAAACCCAGGTAAGGTTCTTCGCGTTGCATCGAATTAATCCGCATGCTCCGCCGCTTGTGCGGGCCCCCGTCAATTCCTTTGAGTTTTAGCCTTGCGGCCGTACTCCCCAGGCGGGGCGCTTAATGCGTTAGCTACGGCACGGAACCCGTGGAATGGATCCCACACCTAGCGCCCAACGTTTACGGTGTGGACTACCAGGGTATCTAATCCTGTTCGCTCCCCACACTTTCGCTCCTCAGCGTCAGGTAATTCCCAGAGAACCGCCTTCGCCACCGGTGTTCCTCCTGATATCTGCGCATTTCACCGCTACACCAGGAATTCCATTCTCCCCTGAATACCTCAAGTCTGCCCGTATCGAAAGCAAGCCTCCAGTTAAGCTGGAGGATTTCACTCCCGACGCAACAAACCGCCTACGAGCCCTTTACGCCCAATAATTCCGGACAACGCTCGGACCCTACGTATTACCGCGGCTGCTGGCACGTAGTTGGCCGGTCCTTCTTCTGTGCATACCGTCACTTGCGCTTCGTCTGCACTGAAAGAGGTTTACAACCCGAAGGCCGTCATCCCTCACGCGGCGTTGCTGGATCAGGCTTCCGCCCATTGTCCAATATTCCCCACTGCTGCCTCCCGTAGGAGTCTGGGCCGTGTCTCAGTCCCAGTGTGGCCGGTCACCCTCTCAGGCCGGCTACCCGTCAAAGCCTTGGTAGGCCATTACCCCACCAACAAGCTGATAGGCCGCGAGCACATCCCAAGCCGAAAAAACTTTCCACAACCAACCATGCGGCCAGTCGTCATATCCGGTATTAATCACCGTTTCCGGTGGCTATCCCAGAGCCTGGGGCAGATTACTCACGTGTTACTCACCCGTTCGCCGCTCGAGTACCCCCGAAAGGGCCTTTCCGCTCGACTTGCATGTGTTAAGCACGCCGCCAGCGTTCGTCCTGAGCCAGGATCAAACTCTCCATAAGAAAGATTCAAACCCAGCAAACAAACAACACTGACAAAATCAGTATCATCTCATTGCCGAAACATCACGACAACCAATAAGG
>NZ_BAAHAB010000032.1:0-1281 GCF_054777895.1 Nocardioides ultimimeridianus
CCATCGGCGGGATCTTCGGTGTGAACGGCGAAATCCACGCACTGAAGGAGAACCACCGATGGCCTTGTCCCAGTCTGCCCTGTCTGAGTTGCTCGAAGCATTCCGCACCGGCGACGGCGTCGACATGATCCGCGAGTCGGTCCGCACCGTGCTCCAAGAGCTTGTCGAGTTCGAAGCCGCCGGCGTGATCGGCGCGGAACGCTACGAGCGCACCGAGGACCGGATCACCGAACGCAACGGCACCCGACCCAAGCTGCTGGCCACCAAGGCCGGCGACATCGAGCTGCGGATCCCCAAGCTCCGCAAGGGCTCGTACTTCCCCTCCATCCTCGAGCCCCGCCGCCGGATCGACCAGGCGCTGTACGCGGTGGTGATGGAGGCATACGTCCACGGCATCTCGACCAGAAGCGTCGACGACCTGGTCGTCGCGCTCGGCGCCGACTCCGGGATCTCGAAGTCAGAGGTGTCTCGGATCTGCGAGCAGCTCGATGAGTCGGTCGGGGCGTTCCGCACCCGACCCCTGGACCACACCGCGTTCCCCTACGTCTACCTCGACGCGACCTACCTGCACGTGCGCAACAAGCCCGGCAAGGGCGGCCAGGTCGTCTCGATGGCCGTCGTAGTCGCCACTGGGATCGCCGCCGACGGCAGCCGGGAGGTCCTCGGTGTTGATGTCGGGGACAGCGAGGACGAGACGTTCTGGCGCAGCTTCCTGCTCAGCCTCAAGCAGCGCGGACTGTCCGGGGTGCGGCTGGTGATCAGCGACCAGCACTCCGGGCTGGTGGCGGCGTTGAAGCGGTCCTTCCAGGGCTCGGGACACCAGCGGTGTCGGGTGCACTTCGCCCGCAACCTGTTGGCGCACGTTCCGAAGTCCCACGCCGATATGGTGGCCGCGGTGTTCCGCACGATCTTCGCCCAGCCCGACCGCGAGGCCGTCGCCGCCGCGTGGGACGAGGTCCGCGACCAGCTCGCCGCCTCGTTCCCGAAGGTTGGTCCGCTGATGGACGAGGCCAAGGCCGAGGTGCTCGCGTTCACGGCGTTCCCGAAGGCCCACTGGCGCAAGGTCTGGTCGACCAACCCGCTCGAGCGGGTCAACAAGGAGATCAAGCGCCGCTCCCGCGTGGTCGGGATCTTCCCCAATGCCGCGGCCGTGATCCGGCTCGTCGGCGCGGTCCTGATCGACATGCATGACGAGTGGATCGCCGGCGACCGCCGCTACCTCTCAGAAGAGTCCATGGCGCTGCTCAACGACCCCGTGGATACTGGTGAGCACGCCGCCAT
>NZ_BAAHAB010000033.1:0-1172 GCF_054777895.1 Nocardioides ultimimeridianus
TGATGGTCTCGTACTCGATGGGGGTCAACCGTCCGAGAGCGTCTTGGCGACGGCGTCGGTGGTAGGTCCTCTCGATCCAGGTCACGATCGCGATTCGCAGCTCCTCGCGGGTAGCCCAGGAGCGGCGATCCAGGACGTTCTTCTGGAGCAGCGAGAAGAACGACTCCATGGCTGCGTTGTCGCCGCACGCACCGACCCTGCCCATCGATCCGACCAAGGAGTGACGGTTGATCGCGTGGACGAATTTCCGGCTGCGAAATTGCGATCCTCGGTCCGAATGCACGATGCAGCCGGCGACATCACCGCGCCTGGCGACGGCGTTGTTCAGTGCCGCGACCGCAAGTCGGGACTTCATCCGGGAGTCGATGGAGTAGCCCACGATCCGGTTGGAGTAGACGTCCTTGACCGCGCAGAGATAGAGCTTGCCTTCACCGGTTCTGTGTTCGGTGATATCGGTGAGCCACAGCTCGTTCGGGGCATCGGCAGCGAAGACGTGTCGCGTGACCCCGTGCTCGTCAACGACGGCGCACAGGTCGTCGTGGACCGGTGGTCCGGGCCTCTTCGTCTTGCCCCGCTTGGGCTTGCCGAACGTCGACCACCAGCCCATGCCCGAGCAGATCCGCCACGCGGTCCGCGCTGCCATCGCCTCACCGGCGATCGCAGCCTCATCGAGCATGAACCGGTAGCCGAACTCGGGATCATCCTTGTGGGCGTCGAACAACGCGTTCGCCCGATACGCCTCGACCAGCTCGGCGTCGGTGACCGGCGCCTGGAGCCACCGGTAGTAGGGCTGGCGCGCGATCTTGAGGACCCGGCACGTCACCGTGACGGGGATCCCGTCGACGGCCAACTCGCGGACGAGCGGGTACATCATTTTCCCGGAAGGTTGGCCTGCGACAGATACGCGGCCGCCCGACGGAGTACTTCGTTCTCCTGCTCCAGCAGCCGCAGCCGCTTGCGCAGCTCGCGGTTCTCGGCATTCTCAGCCGCCGTCGTGCCCGGCTTCACACCGTCCTCGACATCGGCGGCCTTCATCCAGTTCGTCAGGCAGGACTCGCTGATGCCGAAGTCGGCAGCGATCTGCTTGAGATGGACGCCCGGCTCACGGTTCCTCGCGACACGGACCACGTCGTCACGGAACTCCTTGGGGTACGGCCTCGGCACAGCAGACA